>JACRIR010000083.1 GCA_016215705.1 Candidatus Poribacteria bacterium
GTTCCCCCCTTTGCAAAGGGGGGAAGGGGGGATTTAAGACTCATGTTTTCCAAGGATTTCTGCGACTTCCTAAATCCCCCTTTGTCCCCCTTTTTCAAAGGGGGAGCATTGCAACATTATTTAGGAGGCGCTCTACTAGTATACTTGGAGGAAGGGGGCGCATGGTCGCGCGCCCTTGCAACAAAATTCGGGGTCGAATAGTATTTGCGGGACGGATTCTCTTGTCTCTTTGTCTCAATCAGAAACAAGACACCAGGAATGGATTTCTTCAGAGGCATGGTTTGAACCAGAACAAGAAACTGTCTGACCTTGTGTTTGTCGCGTTCGACGTTGAGACCACCGGCCTCGATTCGCGGTCGCATAGAATTGTTGAGATTGGCGCAATAAGATTCGACCGCGAGGGCGTCCTTGCAACGCTCGACCAACTCTTGAATCCTGGGTTTCCCATGCCGCGTGACGCAAGCGCGATCAACGGTATAACCGACGAGATGGTCGCCTCATGCCCGTCCCCCGACGCAGTGCTGCCCCGAATCATTGAGTTCTTTGGCGACTCAGTCCTGCTTGCACATAACGCTCAGTTTGACACCGGGTTTCTCGATGCCGCCGTCGCGCGAGCCGGTATGGGCCGCGTGCGAAATTCAGTCGTCTGCACGCGCGACCTTGCGCGGGCCGTATTCCCCGGACTGCAACGATATGGCATCAGCGATCTTGTTAGAACCCTGAAAATACCCACGGGAGATCGTCACCGCGCACTGGCCGACGCGGGCTACTGCGCCGAGATTTTCAGACGATGTGTTGACCGGCTCGACTGGACGTGGGGCCTCGGTCTCGGCGAATTGACGGCTCGATACGGCGGGCCGTACCGCCGCTGAATCGCATTGAAAAAGGGCATATCTTCTGATATAATTCAAAGAGTAGCGGTGACAAATGGGTTTTTTTGCTTGTGCGGCGCGGCGGCCGGGAGATGGTTCTTGTCGGCCGAAAAGGGCGGATAATTTTCGCTGCTAGACATCCCGCCAAAGAAGGGATTCGACATGTCCGGACACTCAAAGTGGAGCAAGGTAAAACACTTTAAGGGCAAGGAAGACGCCAAGCGTGGCAAGATTTTCTCAAAGCTGATTCGTGAGATCATGGTTGCGACGCGCAATGGCGGGGGCGACCCCGCGTTCAATCCGCGTCTGAGAACCATAATCGCCGCCGCAAAGGCGGCGAACATGCCGAACGACAACATCGACCGCGCAATCAAGAAGGGCTCGGGTGAGCTCGGAGGAGCCACATTTGATGAAGTCACCTACGAAGGTTACGGGCCGGGCGGAGTCGCGATAATTGTCGAGGTTCTCACCGACAACAAGAACCGGACCGTCGCAGAGATCAGGCACACAATGAGCCGTAATAACGGGAATCTCGGGGAGAATGGCTGCGTCGCGTGGAACTTCGAAAAAAAAGGAATCATTCTGGTGAATACCCCCGGGGTATCCGAGGATGCGTTGATAGAAGCCGCCCTCGACGCGGGCGCAGAGGATGTCCGATCTGAAACCGACGCCTTCGAGATTGTAACCGCTCCCAACGACGTAATGGATGTGAAGGACGCGCTCGAGAAGAAGGGATTCAAAACTGCGAGCGCGGAAATAACCATGCTCCCGAAGAATACCATTCGCGTCGACGGCAAAACGGCTGAAGCGGCGTTGAGATTGATGGATGCTCTCGAAGACCAGGACGACGTCCAACACGTCTACTCCAATTTTGATATCCCCGAAGAGGTAATGGCCAAAATCGGAGGCTGAGGGGAAGCGACTCGTAATAGCGGGTGACGGGCTCGCAAGGGACGGGCGCTCAAACGGTCGGGGTGAAAGCTTGTCGGATACACGAATCATGGGCGTCGACCCCGGTCTTATCGCCACCGGTTACGGAGTAATCGGCGCGTCCGGCCGTCGGCCCTCTCTCATCGAGGCCGGAGTTCTTCGCAGCCGCGAGAAAGACTCTCTGGAAAAGAAGCTTTTTGAGATTTACAGCGGCATCGCCGAAGTCATTCGCGAATTCAGTCCCACCATTCTGGTCATTGAAGAGTTATACAGCAAGTACACGCATCCTCGAACCGCCATTCTAATGGGACATGCGCGCGGAGTCGTGTATGTCGCCGCAGCCGCGCAGGATATCCCCGTGGTCAGCTATGCCTCGACCCGCATCAAAAACTCGCTTACCGGCAATGGGAGGGCCACAAAGGAGCAGGTTCAGCGGATGGTTCAGCATGTTTTCGGGCTTCACAAAGCTCCGCATCCTCCCGATGTCGCCGATGCGCTCGCGGTGGCGCTGTGTCATCACAACGTGCTCATGCACGACTATAAGCGGCCGGCGACCGCACCGATATGAAAATCCGGAGTCCAAAGTTTAAGGTCCAAGGTCGAAAGTCCGGGAGCAGGGATTGGCGCATGAACGCCGGCGGGCCATACCGGCGCAAACGGTGAGACAATGATTTCGAGAATAACGGGCAGAGTGATCCAACTTCGTGAAGACCGCGTGACCGTCGAACACAACGGGATTGCGTACGACCTTCTGATTCCGAGCGGCATCGCCCACCGACTCCGCGAGATGCGCGGAAAGGAGGGGACTTTCTACACGTTTCACTACCTCGAGGGTGGGATGGGCGTGTCGAATCCGATTCCGCGTCTCGCGGGCTTCCTGAACGAGATTGACCGCGAGTTTTTTGAGAAACTCATTACCGTGAAGGGCATGGGCATCCGCGGAGCGCTGAAGGCGCTTTCCGCGCCGGTTCAATCGATAGCGCGCGCAATAGAGACAAAGGATGTTTCCGCCCTGGTTTCACTTCCCGGCATAGGCAGGCGCACAGCCGAGAAAATAATTGCCGAGCTCAACGGCAAACTCGCGAAGTTTGCTCTCATCCGTGAAGATGAGCGCAGCAGCGCGCCGGTGAAAGAGCCCGATTTCAAAGATGAAGTCATTGAAGTGTTGACCCAATTAGGCTATTCGACGGCCGAATCCGAGATACTACTGAGGCGAGCTTTGTCATCCGGCATAGAGGCGACGGCGGCAGAAGACATCATACGCGAGATTTTCAGGCAGCAGCATGAGAGGCAGACGCCATGACGCGCGAACGCATAGTTGACGGAAGGCCCTTATCGGAGGTCGAAGAGACTTTCAATTGGAGCCTCCGGCCCAAAACGCTGTCCGAATACATAGGACAGAAAACCGTTATCGAGAAGCTCAACATTTCACTCAAGGCCTCGAAGGGCAGAGGCGAGCCACACGAACACGTGTTGTTCTATGGCCCTCCCGGTTTAGGCAAGACCACCCTCGCAAATGTGATCGCGAACGAAATGGGCACCAATCTGGTGGCGACATCGGGACCGGCCCTCGAGCGCACCGGCGATCTCATGGGTCTGCTCACGAACCTCGAGCAGGGCGACGTGCTCTTCATTGATGAAATCCATCGGCTGCCCCGCGTGATTGAGGAGTTCATCTATCCGGCGATGGAGGATTTCCACGTGGATTTCCTCGTGGATAAGGGCGCGTTTGCAAAGACGATCAAAGTACAGTTGAAGCGCTTCACCCTTGTGGGCGCGACGACCCGCGCCGGTTTCTTGACCGCTCCGTTCAGAGAACGATTCGGCATCTATCACTATCTCGACTTCTATCCTCCCGATGAGATCGCCCTGATTCTTCGGCGCTCCGCCAAAATATTGGGGATAGACGTCGAGGATTCGGCCATCGAGCAAATCGCTAAAAGATCGCGAGGAACCCCTCGAGTGGCGAATCGACTGCTCAGGCGCGTTCGCGATTTTGCCGAAGTCAAACATGATGGCCGTGTGAGAGAAAGGATTGCTATTGACGCCCTCGAGCTCGAAGGAGTGGATGGCCGAGGCCTCGACGAACTCGACCGGAAGTTCCTTCGCATCATAATCGAAAACTATGCAGGCGGACCCGTGGGAATCTCGGCGCTATCGGCCTCGCTGAACGAGGAGACTGAGACGCTCGAGGACATGGTGGAACCGTACCTGCTCAAAATCGCATTTGTTAACCGTACCCGGCAGGGGCGGGTGGCGACCAACGCAGCATTCGGGCACCTCGGTATAAAACGCAACGGCGCAAAACAACAAGAATTGTTTTAGAAACAAGAGGTGAAAAGGGAAACAAGTTACTCTGACTTTTCGGGCTGTATTACTCATGTTCGAAATCTTGAATTCTTGTTGTGATTTCTCTTTGCAGGGCGACCCGCCGGGTCGCCCCTGGGGAAATGTTGCACGAGTCACTCTCTTATGTAGTGGATTCTGCTGCTCCTTGGTTGCGGCTACGCTGCTCTGGGTCCTCAAGTGATAGAAATCTGATGAGACTATTACTGCATATATGTTGCGGGCCGTGTGCGACCTATCCGGCAAAGGTCCTGCGGGAAGCGGGTCACGACATCCACGGTTTCTTTTACAATCCTAATATCCATCCGCTGGCCGAGCACAAATCGCGGCTCGATTCCGTGAAGAAATTCCTCGAAACCACTGGAATTCCGTCTACTATTCGAGACGAATACGACATTGAGGAGTATTTTCGCCGCGTTGTCTATCGTGAGAATAACCGCTGCTCAGCGTGTTATCATCTTCGGCTGGAAAAGGCTGCTCGCGTTGCCGTGGGCTGCGGATTCGACGCATTTACCACGTCTCTTCTGGTCAGCCCGTACCAAAAGCATGACCTTATTCGCGAGATAGGCCGGAACATCGGAATGGAATGCGGGATCGAGTTCTACTATGAGGATTTTCGCCCCGGCTGGTCTCAGACGCGTGAGATATCGCGAGAGATGGGCCTGTATCGACAGAGATATTGCGGCTGCATTTATAGCGAGAAAGAGCGACGAAGCCGAGAAAATGGAGAAACATTCGAGAAAAATGGACCTTGAATCTGTTCCGCAATTTTGCAGACTTGAGTTCATTCGCAAGCGTGATGTCAAAAGAGTCATAAGACATCGCGCGAATAGATTCGCACCCGCGGAATTACATGTCGATTCGCCGATTGCGGGGCGGTCTCACAGCCCCTTTGTTTCGGGTCTGCTCCCATTTTCCGCCATTCTTCGCCGGACGCATGAATAGACCCCATGCTCAAACTCTCCGATTTCGACTATTTCTTGCCGCCCGAGCTTATCGCGCAGTATCCGAGCGCCCGGCGTGGCCAATCCCGCCTCATGATTGTTACCCGTTCGGTCGGCCGGATAGAAACGGCAATGTTCAGGGACATCATGGACCGTCTCGAAAGAGGAGATGCGCTTGTCCTGAACGACACCAAAGTTTTTCCCGCCCGGCTCCGCGCCCGAAAACTATCGACGGGCGCTCGCATCGAGATTCTGTTGCTGCGCGAAACGGAGGAAGCGCTGTGGGAGGCGTTGGTGAAACCCGGAAGGCGCGCGCCCAAAGGCGCCGTACTGTCAATTGAAGGAGCACGCCAGGCCGACACCGCCGAAGTGATTTCAGACCAAGGCAAGACGAAGATTCTCAGATTCTCGGTTTCCGATGTGAGGCGTCTGTGCCGGCGGGTGGGTGAGATACCGCTTCCGCCCTATATCAAGCGGCCGGCCGAGTCCTCCGATGCGCGCCGCTATCAGACTGTCTATGCGACAAACGAAGGCGCCGTCGCGGCTCCTACAGCGGGCCTCCATTTCACTCCAGCCATGCTGAATAGAGTGCGGGACCGAGGAGTCTCGCTCGAATATGTCACCTTGCACACCGGCTTCGGGACCTTCCAGCCGCTCGAATATGAAGAAGTGGAACAGAATGAGTTACATGCCGAGCGCTATCGGTTGAGTCCGGCGACCGCGCGCCGCTTGAACGAGGTCCGAAGAAGAGGCCGGAAAGTGATCGCTGTTGGGACTACCACTCTCAGGCTCATGGAAACGACCGTTACCGGACAAGGCGAATTTGTGGCCGGCGAGGGGCTATCGAGCATCTTCATATATCCGGGCCACATATTTCACTCGGCTGACGCGCTTATTACAAATTTCCACTTGCCGCGCAGTTCGTTGTTTCTACTCGTCTGCGCGTTCGCCGGCCGCGACTTGACACTGAAGGCGTACGAAACGGCCGTGAAAGAAAGATTCCGCTTCTATAGTTACGGCGACGCGATGCTCATACTATGAAACCCGTGGTTTCAGAAAGACTATATGAACGACAATTTCAAATTCGAAATCATCAAGACTGATTCCGGCACGCGGGCGCGGGTCGGAAGACTTACGACCCCCCACGGGGTCATCAATACGCCCATCTTTATGCCGGTCGGCACACAGGCGACCGTGAAGACGCTTTCCTCCGAAGACCTTCACATGGTGGGCGCCGAAATAATCCTGAGCAATACGTATCATTTGTATCTCAGGCCGGGACACGAGATTGTTCGGAAGGCCGGCGGGTTGCATCCGTTCATGAACTGGCCCAAACCGATCCTTACGGACAGCGGAGGCTTCCAGGTATTCAGCCTGGCCGAGCTTAACAAGGTCACCGAGAACGGGGTGCATTTTCAATCGCATATTGACGGCTCCCGCCATTTCTTCACCCCCGAACTCTGTATGGAGATTCAGAATGCCCTCGGCGCCGACATAATCATGGTCTTCGATGAATGCCTCCCGTACCCAATCGAGCGGGATTACGCTGAATCCTCCTTGCGCCAAACTCTGAAGTGGGCCGAGAGATGCAAGAACGCGAGCCGCAACCCGAAGCAGGCGCTATTCGGTATTGTGCAGGGTGCAACCTTCCGAGACCTGAGGATACAATGCGCTCGCGAGCTCATTGACATCGGCTTTCCCGGCTATGCCATCGGCGGCCTAAGCGTGGGGGAGACCCCTCAAATGATGTACGAGATCATTGACTACGTAGTCGATGAACTGCCGGAAGACAAGCCTCGTTACGTGATGGGCAGCGGTCCGCCCGTCGATATCTTCGAGGCCGTCGAGCGGGGCGTCGACATGTTCGATTGCGTAATGCCCACACGCAACGCCCGCAATGCGTCGCTCATGACATCACAAGGAGTCGTCATCGTCAAGAACGCAGAGTATGCGTCTGATTTTTCGCCTCTCGATCCGGAGTGCGATTGCCTTACTTGCCGCAACTACACTCGCGCATATCTGCGCCATCTTTTCAAGGCGGGCGAAATCTCGGCCATGCGCCTCGCCACTTTACATAATGTGCATTTTATGCTAACATTACTTGTTCAAATCCGGGAGGCAATCCTCACCGGCCGTTACCCCGAATTCAAGAAGTCTTTCCTGGGGAAATACCAGCGCGGCATACACTCGTAGCACGCGCTCATGGAGGTTCATGGAATCGTTGGCATATGCAGCCCAGGCACAGCCGGGCGGGGGGGCGTTTGGTCCCCTCGGGAGCATGCTTTTTCCGCTGATTTTGATGTTCGTCGTCTTCTATTTTCTGCTTATTCGTCCACAATCAAAGAAGCAGCGTGAGCATCAGGAGATGCTGCGCAACCTGAAAAAAGGCGATAAGGTAATCACCAACAGCGGCCTCTACGGCGTCATAGTCAAGGTAACCGACAAAGATGTCATCCTCGAGGTTGCCGATAAAGTCAATCTGCGTTTCACTGCCGGCGCCATCGCCGGGGTTCGAGAAAAAGAGGAAGCCGGGACAAAGGGGTCAGAATAAAGAGAGCCTTGTTCCATCACGCGGGACCCTGTCTCTTCGTCATCGGGCAGGGTTTTGTTGTATAGCGGGGAAAATTGGAGGGAGTCAATGCATAGAAATTTGGGCTGGCGCTTCGGCATAATCGGCGCCGTGGTCATGCTCGCTTTCTGGTACATCTATCCCACGGTCCGTTGGTCCACGCTGGACAGTCCACAGCGCAAAGCGCTGACGGAGGAATACAGGCGCTATGACGCAGCGCATCCCGCCCCCACGTTTTCGGAGGAAATGAATACATATTTCTCCCGGTGGTACAGGGGCGACAAGGCAAAAGTGGTGAATCTCGGACTCGACCTGCAGGGCGGCATGCATCTGGTGCTGGAGGTCGATGCGGACGCGGCCATTACAAATGAAATGGTTCGCCTCAAGGATAGTTTGCGCCGACAATTCATAAAGAGCCGCGTCATGGTCGGCTCGATGAGCGTCGAGAATCGCAAAATTGTTGTTCCCCTCGGGACCTCGCCGGAGGATGAAGTCAAGAAGGTAATAAATGACTACTCGGCGGAGCTGAACGTGGAAAGCGCGGACGGGAAGCTCCTGGTCTCGATGGAAGAGAAACGGTTTGAGTATCTTTGGACTATTTCCGTGAAGCAAGCGCTCGAGACCATCCGGAATCGCATAGACGAATTCGGTGTGGCCGAACCGGTCATTCAACGTGAGGGAGAGGATCGCATACTGGTTCAGCTTCCGGGAATAGAAGACCCCGAGCGTGTAATCGACCTACTTGGGCGCACTGCGCAACTCAGCTTTCATATCGTGGTTGAAGGGCCGGCCTCCCAAGAGCAAATACTCGCCAAGTATAACCAGCGACTTCCGCAAGACTCGTTTCTTGCGCCCCTGAGCCGGAAAGAAACAAAAGGGAGCGGGCTGTACTATCTGCTTGAAAAAGAAGCTCAAGTGACAGGCGCCGATCTCGTCGATGCCCGCATCGGCACGGATGATCTTGGACGCCCCGCAGTCGATTTTCAGTTAAGCAGCGGTGGCGCGAATGCGTTCGAGAAACTGACCGAAGCGAACCTTTATAAGCAGTTGGCAATCGTCCTTGATAACGAAGTAGAGTCGGCCCCTTCCATCAGGTCTCGCATTTCGCAGCGCGGCCAGATAACCGGCCACTTCACTGCCCAGGAGGCCGAAGACCTCGCAATCGTTCTGCGCTCGGGCGCTCTTCCAGCCCCCGTGCGAATCATCGAACAGCGAACCGTCGGTCCAACGCTCGGGATCGAGTCCATAAAGTACGGGCTTAGAGCCTCGCTCATAAGCTTCATCGTGGTGGCCGGCTTCATGATTGTTTATTACCGGGTGGCGGGAGCTATCGCTGATTTAGCCTTGTTCCTGAACATCATTCTGCTGATGGCTTTCATGGCGTATTTTCGGGCCACGCTTACGGTGCCCGGTATTGGCGGCATCGTTCTCACCATCGGTATGGCCGTTGACGCAAATGTGCTGGTGTTCGAGCGTATCCGTGAAGAGCTTCAAAAAGGCAAGACGCTGCGTTCGGCGATAGACGCCGGCTATGCAAAGGCGTTCCTTCCGATCTTTGATGGGAATCTCACTACCCTCATTACGGCAGCGGTTCTGTTCCAATTCGGCACCGGCCCCGTCAAGGGGTTTGCGGTCACGTTGAGTGTCGGTTTGATCATAAGCATGTTCACTGCGCTCTTTGTGACGCGCGCCGTATTCGACTTTCTTACCGAGCGCAAGTGGGTGACTCGGTTGAGCATGCTCCAGGTCTTCAAGAAGCTGACCAATATAGGTTTCGTCTCCAAGCGCTACGTCGCAATTGCGATATCCCTCGTTGCGCTCGCAATCGGGATGGGAACGTTTGTCATCCGGGGGAATGACAACATGGGCGTTGACTTCGTACCCGGCACCATGGTTCAAGTCAGGTTCCAACAGCCTGTAACGACGGAGGCCGTAAGAAATGCTGTTTCCAAGTCTGCCCTGGGCGAAACCGTGATTCAGCAGTATGGAAGCCCGCTTGACATCCTTATCCGAACCACGGGCACACGAACGGATCGCGCTTCGGACACGAAGGGAACTGCAACTCTCGTGGGGGAGAAGATCGCGAATGCCCTCCGCGAGAACATGCAAACCCCGTTCGAGGTCGAGCGGACGGAAGAAGTGGGAGCCGCAGTGAGCGCCGACCTTCGCAACAAGGCGCTCTTGGCAATCCTTTACTCTACCATCGGCATTCTCGTTTACGTCGCCCTGCGGTTTGAATTCCGGTTTGGGCTCGGGGGGGTTGTGGCGCTGTTCCACGACGTGCTGATAACGATGGGCGCTCTTGCGCTCACGGGGCGACAGATTCAACTGCCGGTTGTGGCCGCGCTCCTGACCATTTTCGGGTATTCCATTAACGACACCATAGTCGTCTTCGACCGCATCCGTGAGAACATGAAAATGAGGCGCGGGCAGGAATTCGCCAAGCTGATTGATGGGAGCGTAAACGAAACGCTCTCGCGCACCATTATCACTTCGCTTACGGTTCTCTTTGTGGTCACGGTCCTTTACATCGTGGGAAGCGAGGTCACGCGCGATTTCGCGTTCACCCTGATTGTCGGGTTGGTCAGCGGGACATATTCCACGGTGTTCATAGCCACCCCTGTCGTTATTATCTGGCAGCAATTATTTGCGCGCAGACGCCAGGGGTTTGAGAGGGCGAAGGCTCAAAAGGGAAAACTGAGCAAGGTGTAAGAACGCTGAAGCGAGCCGGCGATGAATTTTCTCGAGGTATGCCGCCTGGTTGACGAGGCCCTGAGCGAAGACCTGGGGGCCGGGGACCTGACCACCGACGTTATTGTGCCTCCTGCCGCAATGGCATGCGGTGAGATTGTGTCCCGATCCGCAGGAGTTGTCGCCGGAATCCCGGTCGCGGGCCTGTGTTTTCGACGTCTCGACTCGCGCATTGACTTTCAACAGGCAGTCGAAGACGGCGCGCGCGTTTCGCGAAATCATATTCTTGCGCGGGTTTCAGGCCCGGCAGGTCCCATCCTCAAAGCTGAAAGAGTTGCGCTCAACTTCGTTCAGCGACTTTCCGGAATTGCCACGCTTACCTCCAGATTTGTGGCCGCTGTCGAAGGATACCCCGTACGGATACTTGACACGAGAAAAACGACTCCCTGTCTGCGAATCCTCGAAAAATATGCCGTGCGCGCGGGTGGCGGCTTTAACCACAGGCTCGGGTTGTACGACGGGATTCTGATAAAAGACAACCACCTGAAATTCCGGCGTACGGAAGGGGCAGCATGTTCGGCGGGGGCGGTCAGGGCGGCGGTGTCCGCTGCGAAAAGAGCCGCGAAACACCTTCACAAGATCGAGGTTGAGGCGGAAACGCTGGACGAGGTTAAAGAGGCAATTGACGCCGGCGCCGACGCGATCCTGTTGGACAACATGGACATTGAGACGCTGGCCGACGCCGTTGAAATCGTGCGCCGCTCGAGAAAAGGAATCATGCTGGAGGCGTCGGGAAACGTATCGATCAAGAACGTTCGCAAAATTGCTTCCACCGGCGTCGACGCAATTTCCGTTGGCGCACTCACGCATTCAGCGCCCGTGCTCGACGTTGCGCTCGAACTTCGGCCCGCGAAAGAAGGCGAAAGGCGGAAGACGAAAGGCGAAAGCAAAAAAGAACAGAATGGGGAATGATTATTGTCAGGAAGACGGGAATCGATGGCCATTGTTCGCGAAGTGGATTCCCGTTTTCGCGGGAATGACGTAAAGAAGCCGAAACGACGCAGAGAAGCGGGAATGAGAAGAGGACGGGAGAATGGCAAAAAGGGAGTGTCCTCGCCGGGGACATGATTCCGTGGAAAAAGAAGTCCTTGGCATCCTCCGCCGTGCTGTGGGTGAGTATGTGTCAGGAGGCATCATGAGCCGGCGGCTGGGCGTCTCGCGGGCTGCCGTATGGAAAGCAGTCGAAAGTTTGCGAAAGAAAGAGTTCCGCATCGGCTCGCGTCCGAATCTTGGCTACATATTGGTGCACGGACCAAGACACATTGTCGGGCTGGACATTGAGACGGGCCTGGGCGTCTCCGCAATCGGGAAGTCGGTCGTCTCTTTCGACTCGGTTTCCTCGACCATCGACGTCGCCGCCTCGTTCGCCCGAAACGGCTCTCCCGAGGGGACGGTCGTTGTCGCAGAGTCTCAAACCGGCGGCCGCGGACGGCTCGGGCGGAGATGGAGTTCTCCCGCCGGCTGCGGTATCTGGTGCTCGATCATTCTGAAGCCCGCAGTTTCTCCGCGTGACGCGCCGAAGCTCACGCTTCTGATTGCAGTGGCGGTGGCCCGAGTGCTGAGCGAAGAATATCGGATCAATGCTCGAATCAAGTGGCCGAATGACGTCGTCGTCCGCAAGCGCAAAATCTGCGGCGCGCTGACGGAGCTTGTGGCCGAACAGGACGCCATCAGGTATGTGATCGCGAGTTTCGGCCTCAATGTGAATCAGTCGCCTTGCATGTTCCCGCCCGAGCTTGCAGAGACTGCGACTTCGATGCGAATCGAGAAAGGTCGGAGACTGGACAGGCCCGAGGTCCTTCGCTCGGTGCTCCGTGAGTTCGACGCGGAATATGCGCAATTCAGAAATGACGGCGGTGTCCGTATTCTGGAGGAGTGGAGGGGGCTCTCATGCACGCTGGGAAAACGCGTGCGAGTCGAGTTGAGAGAAGAACGTGTGGAAGGCGTCGCGAAAGATATCGGGGGTGACGGTTCGCTCATTGTGGAGACAAGAGGAGGCGCTCTGCGATCAGTCGCGTATGGCGACGTAACCCTGCTGCGTTGACGCTCCGGCTCAAAAGGCGGGGCTTGAGTTTGTCGGATATTGGCGACGGGCGACAGACTCAAAGGACTCGTAAACAGATAGGGGTGCTTGGCTATGCTACTCGTAATAGATGTCGGCAACACTCAAACCGTGATGGGCGTCTACGACAACGGCAACCTCCTCGTGAGCTGGAGGGTTTCAACCGACATCCGGAAGTCCGGCGATGAGTTTTGGGTGATTGTCCGCAATCTCTTCCGGGAGGCCGGCCTGGATACCACGATGATCGACGGCATCTGCATCTCCTCGGTTGTGCCGCCCTTACAGGGCGCTCTCGACGAGGTGTGCAACCGCTACTTCAAATGCAAACCCGTGCTCGTCGAACCCGGCGTAAAGACCGGGTTGTCGATTCTCTATGATAATCCGAGAGATGTCGGCGCTGACCGAATCGTGAACGCGGTTGCCGGCGTAAGTTTGTACGGGGGGCCGCTCATTATCGTTGATTTCGGCACGGCGACCACTTTTGACGCTGTGTCATCGAAAGCGCAGTACCTGGGAGGGGCTATTGTCCCGGGGATAATCATTTCTGCGGAAGCATTGTTCCAGCGCACGGCCAAGCTCCCCCGCGTTGAACTCGTCGCCCCGAAGACGGTTATCGGCAAAGACACTGTCTCGAGCATAAGGTCCGGCTTGGTCTTCGGATACGCTGAGCTCGTCGACGGCATGGTGCGCCGAATCAAGAAAGAGATGGAAGGCGAACCGAAGGTCATCGCCACCGGCGGCTGCGCGGGGATCATCGCTGAGCACTCCAAGGAAATCCATGAGGTCAATCCGCTCCTCACGCTGGTCGGACTCCGAATAATCTACGAAAAGAACAAAAGCTGACGAAGGACGGACTCATGCCGGCGCGCGAACTCTTGTAAAACCGTGACGCATGGGCTACAATGAGTTTCATGAACAATGTGCCGGCGCATCCCGAGATTCCTCGCCTTACTCCGGGGGAGGTGGCGCTTATTCGAGGACACCATGCAACATGGTGTCCTCGAATAAGCGCCAGAGTTGGCTGCCCGGAAAGAGGGGAAAGAGCTCATAACGGCGATTGCCGTGCTAAAACGGGTTTTATGAATAATCTGCGCGCCACTTTGTTTTTCCTTCCCCTTGTCCTGACGCTGTTTGTTTCGGTTTCCTGTGACCGCAAACCTGAAAAACTTGTTCCCGAAAAGGAAACCGAAGAGCTTCCCCGACAGGCCGAGGAGCCCGCAGGACTCGCACAGCAGCTTCAAGATGTCCGGTATTCACAAACAAAGGACGGCAGGCTTCAGTGGGAGCTGACTGCGAAATCGGTACAACAAGTGATCGAAGGGCCTACGAGCATGCAAAATGTAACGATGACCTACTACGCAGCCGACGGCAAGGCCACCGTCCTTACTGCCGACTCAGGCGCGTACGACAGCGCCAGCAACAATGCGGCCCTTCGTGGCAATATCCTCGTTAAAACCTCCGACGGCGGCAGCGTGAGGACGGATGTCCTTGAATGGAATCAGAAGGCCGGTGTCCTCAGAGGGCTAGGCGAGGTGACCATCACGAAAGGGCATACAGTCATTCAAGGGAAGGGCTTTGAACTTTCACCCGAACTCGAGACTTTCAAGATGTATCATGTCAAAGGGACAATTCATAGGGGAGATGTCAATCCATGAGAATTCTATTCGGATCGGCTGCTCTTGCGCTCTTTTTCCTGTTTGCTCCTCTCGCTGTGGCTGCGAACGAGACACCCCGTGAGGAACCACAAGCAAACCAGTTGATACCGCAAGTTTCGGAAATGGAAGAACTCCGACTGATACATGCTGACTCGATGACGCTTACGCGGCAAAAGTCAAAACCACAAGTGTTTCAGGGGGCGGTCGACATAGCAATGGTCGGCAAAGACGGAAATGAAACGCGTATCAAAGCCGCGAAAGTAACTGTGTATTACGACCAGACCCTGAAGAAAGTGGAAAGGATAGAGGCCGAAGGCCGGGTAAGGATTACCCGCCTTGATACGGTGGCTACAACTGAATTGGCAGTCTATCGCGGCAACAAGAACACCATCGAACTACTTATCGATCCTCATGTTAAGGACTCTCGCGGAGAGCTCAGCGCCAACAAGATTATTGTCCATATGGACACCGACGAAGTGGTCGCCGAGGGGAACGTGAGGGGGATCGTGCAGCCGGCGGCCTTTGAAGAAGCAACAAAGAAATGAATTCGGAAATAAATTCGCCTTCCTCAAGACCATCCCTTGTTACGTGGTCGCTTGTCAAATACTTCAAGAAGCGCAAGGTGGTGGATTCCGTCTCCCTCGAGGTCTCCTCGGGCGAAATCGTCGGGCTGCTTGGGCCTAATGGAGCCGGCAAAACGACCACCTTCAATATGGTAATAGGCCTTATCTCGCCGGACAAGGGAGAGGTGATACTTAACGGCGAGAGAATAACCCGTCTGCCCATGTACAGACGAGCCCGAATGGGAATCGGCTATCTGCCGCAGGACTCGTCGGTTTTCAGGAAGCTATCCGTCGAGGACAACCTTCTCGCCATATTGGAGCATTCCGACTGTCCCCGCAAGCAGCGCCGCGAACGCGCGCACAGTCTGCTCGAGGAGTTCGGCATATCCCATCTCGCCAGGCAGCCGGCTTATACCCTATCAGGAGGCGAGAGGAGGAGATTGGAGATAAGTCGCTCGCTCGTCAACTCGCCTTATTTCATAATGCTCGACGAGCCTTTTTCGGGAGTCGATCCGATATCGGTCTTCAGCTTGCAAGAGCTCATAAGAAAGCTGAAAGATCGAGGTATCGGGATACTGCTGACCGACCACAGTGTGCGCGAGACGCTGGAAGTCGTCGACAGGGCATACCTCATATATGAGGGCAGGGTCGAAGTCTCCGGGAGTTCTCACGAACTTGTGACAAGTCCGCGCGCCAGACAAGTGTACCTGGGCGAACAGTTCATCTTTCATGCCCGCCGCGGCCGGCAGAAAGAACGCCCTCGACCGCCGTCTGAGCCTGCCCGATGAGAACCCGTTCTGAATCTGCTCCTCACTTGGCAACCGGGGAATACCGAGGCATATGCGAATTCATTCGCGCGGATTTTGCTGCCTTTTTCGTATCGCGCGCGCGGATGAATCTGCGTCTACTGAATTGCGAGACAGGCTCTTTTCCCTCGTTTCCGGGCGTCTGCGTCGATTGACACCTTCCGTCCATAAGTGCTATAATTCCTAAGAGTTGCTAGGGTTCTTGCTTGCCTCTCTTTCAATACGGCCTTTCAAATGCCCAGCCCGAGACGGGCAGGGAAGACTTTCGTTTATCAACGTTGTCGGATGGTCCAGACAAACTTGGAGCGACTCTCGAGAGTCGCAACGACAAGGAGCTTGCGCATGCAGATCGAGTTAACCGGTCGTCACGTTGACATCACAGACCCTATTCGCACGCATATCGAAAAGAAACTGCAGAAAATCCGTTCCTATTTCAACCATATAATAGACGTGCGCGTCGTTCTTTCGGTGGAAAAATACCGGCAATTCGCCGAGATTACAATTTCGGCAAACAACGGAGTGCATTTCCATAGCCACGAGGCGACTAACGATATGTACGCCTCAATCGACAAGGCCGTGGAAAAACTAGAGCGGCAACTGCGCCGCAGGGATGCAAAGGTCCGCGCGACAAAGAGGCGAAAAGGACCGGAGACGCCGGCGGCTGAGGAGCCGGCTGAGACAGCGGAAGGCGACGAAGAGCCCGTTGAGCCGCAGGAATCGTACGAGCAGTACGGCGAGCATCGCGTGTTCGTAAGCGATAAGTTTCCCCCGAAGCCGATGTCGGTCGAAGAGGCCGTCATGCAACTGGGCGTGGCGGGCGAGGAGTTCCTCGCATTCGTGAATGCAAGAACTGACGATGTCAATGTTGTTTTCAAGCGGAAAGAAGGCGGTTTCGGTTTGCTCAGGCGCTCTTTCTAGTATGACGTTTCCGAAATAACATAGCATAAGCATTTTGAGGATGAGCCTAGCAATAACCGTCATTCTGAGCGAAGCGAAGAATCTCGTTCTTTATGGCTATTGCAACGTTACTTAGGAAGCGCTCTTTCTAGCCGGGATGGACGACGTCAAATGATCAAGAGTCTTACGGTCGGCGACTTCATCGAAAAGACAAAAGACAACCTCAAGGTTCAGGTCCTCGCAGGCGGCGATGGCATGGAAAGAACCATTGCAATTGCCGACATCAACCGGCCTGGCCTTGCGCTTGCCGGCTATCTCGACTTCTTTGCGTTCGATAGGGTTCAGGTCATGGGATTGACGGAAATCAATTACATGAAGCAGCTTGAACCCCGGTTGCTGAGGGAGAGGCTGGAGCGGGTTCTCAAGTATGAGATACCGTGTTTTATCGTCACTCGTGGACTCACTCCTCCGGCTGAGTTCATGGAGTTTGCCGATCGGGCGTCGGTCCCGGTGCTTAGGTCGTTGCTCACCACAACCAAAGTCGTTAGCAAGATAATCGTGTTCCTTGACAACCAGTTCTCTCCGGAGACCAGCCTGCACGGTGTCCTCGTCGATGTTTACGGAGTCGGCGTCGTGATTATGGGTCGGGCGGGCGTGGGAAAGAGCGAATGCGCGCTTGAACTCCTCGAAAGGGGCCACCGGCTCGTGGCGGACGACGTCGTGCTCGTCCGGCGCAGGGGAGACAGGTTCCTCTATGGAGAAGGCTCAAGTCTCTTGCGCCATCACATGGAGATACGCGGCGTGGGTATCTTCGACGTGAAGAACATTTTCGGCGTAGGCTCCATAAGAAACACCAAGCGCATCAGCCTCATCGTCGAGCTCGAGGACTGGGACGCCTCGAAAGAATACGACAGGGTTGGCTTCACCGAAGATTCCTACACCGTGCTCGAAGTGAAACTCCCGAAGATAACGCTGCCCGTGAGACCGGGCAGGAATATGGCGATTATCATAGAGGTCGCAGCGCTCAACCACAGGCTCAGAGAGATGGGTGTCGACAGTGAAAGGCTCCTGAGCGAACAACTGAATCAGGCGATCGCCTCCGCTGAAAAGACTCCGGATGATTTTGAACCATGAGAAGAAGTCATTTTGTGATAGTCACCGGTCTCTCCGGCGCGGGGAAGAGCCAGGCGATCAAGTGTTTGGAGGACATAGGTTTTTTTTGCGTTGATAATCTGCCCACGATGTTGATTCCCAAGTTTGCCGAGCTGTGCACGCAATCGCGGGGGCGACTGAAAAGGGTGGCTCTCGGTATCGACATCAGGGAGGGCGGTTTCCTCAACCGGCTTTTCGACGAGTTGAGCTTTTTGCGAAAGAACCATTTCAGCTACGAGATTCTCTTCCTCGAGGCGCGCACGGAGGTGCTGCTCAACAGGTACAGTGAGACCAGACGGAAACATCCACTGAACGGTCACAAGTCGCTCCTTGCCGCCATCGAAGGCGAACGCAGCAAGATGGCGCGACTCCGGAGGTTGGCTGATTACATCATTGATACGTCTGATGCGAACATACACCAACTGAAAGAACGGCTGGTGAGGGTGTTTTCCGTCGCCGGCGCATCGCGTCCCCTTTCCGTCAACGTGCTGTCATTCGGCTATCGCCATGGCGTCCCCGCCGAAGCGGATATCGTGTTCGATGTCCGATTTCTCCCGAATCCCAACTATGTGCCGCGCCTGAAGGCGAGCAGCGGAAACGAGAAAAAAGTGGCCGACTACGTGCTTCGCTCGCCAGTGAGTCGGCGGTTCCTCGATAAACTCGATGATATGATGGAATTCCTGCTGCCTCAATTCGCGAAAGAAGGCAAGAGCTATCTGACCGTCGCCTTCGGGTGCACGGGCGGGCGGCACAGGTCCGTTGTGCTCGCCAACCGGCTCGGCGAGTATCTGAAGGAAAAAGGCGTTGATATGAATGTTTCGCACAGGGATATAAGAAAAAAATGAGAAAGCCAAGAGGGGAAGAAACCCGCATCTTGAAACGCAAGGTTGTCGTCCGGAACGAGGTCGGCCTTCACGCGAGGCCGGCAAAAAACCTGGTTTCCGAATTGAACAAATACCGGTCGGACGTATATATCGAAAAGGATGATGGATATCGTGTCAATGCCAAGAGCATCATTGGAGTGCTCACTCTCGCTGCCGTCAAAGGAACCGAATTGATGGTCACGGCTGAAGGCGCAGATGCGGAAGAAGTGCTCGACGTTGTCGAACGGCTGTTTCGTGAGTGCTTGGGGGAAGGCCCGCAGGTGAGCTGATGAAGAAGTTAACCGGCATAGCGGCGTCGCCCGGGATCGTTATAGGCAGGGCGTACGTCATCTTCGACGAAAGCTTTCGGATTCTGCCCCGCAGGATTGCCGAGGACGAGGTCGATCAGGAGATCGAGCGGTTCGATCTCGCGGTCAGCGAAAGCAAGCAGGAAATATTCCTGATCAAGGAGAAATTCAAGGAAAGAACCAATGAGCCCGGTCTCGCCGAAATCTTTGACGCGCACGTCCATCTCCTCGAAGACCCCTTGGTTACGGCCGAGACGATCCGAAGAGTCCGTGAAGAAAAAAGGAACGTCGAGTTCATTTTCTCGGACAACATCAAGATGATTGCCGAGAAGTTCTCCTCGATGGAGGACGAATACCTCCGGCAGCGTCTGCACGACATACAGGACGTCAGCCGCAGAGTTCTCGGCAAGCTTCTGCGAAAAGAGAAGCGCTCTCTCTCAAAACTCGACGAAAAGGTTATTCTCATTTGTCACGACCTTACCCCGGCCGAAACTGCGAGCATGGACAGGGAGAACGTACTCGCGTTCGCAACGAACATCGGTGGACGGACTTCGCATGCGGCAATCATGGCGAAGGCCCTTGAGGTGCCCGCCGTTGTCGGCCTTCAGAATGTCACCGAGCAGGTAAAAAATGACGACCTCATCATCCTGGACGGCATCCAGGGGACTCTCATAGTTGGCCCGGACGAGCAATGCCTGAACGAATACCAAATCCGACGCGAACGGTTTATCGAGTCCGAACGGCTTCTCTCCCGCCTCAAGGACTTGCCGGCGCAGACACTCGACGGGCACATGATCCGTCTTGCGGCGAACATCGACCTGCCGGAGGAAGTCGCTTCAGCCATCGGACACGGCGCGCAGGGAGTGGGCTTGTTCAGGTCGGAATTCCTGTACCTGAACAGGACCGTCCCTCCAAGCGAAGACGAACAGGCCGAGGCTTACGGCAAGGTGGCTGAACTAATGAGCCCGAACCCGGTCACAATCCGGACGCTCGACATAGGCGGCGACAAACTGTTCGGCGGCAGTTTCCGATACCGCGAACTCAACCCCTTCATGGGATGTCGCGCAATACGGTTCTGTCTGGAGCACCCTGAAATATTCAATCCGCAATTGCGAGCCATACTAAGGGCGAGCGTGCGCGGGCGAGTCAGACTCATATTCCCCATGATTACCAGCCTCTCGGAATTCAGACACACCAAAGCGATACTGGAGCAGGCCAAGATGGATCTCAAGGCAAAGGGAATTCCATTCGATCCGGAAATACCGGTCGGCATCATGATAGAAACGCCGTCTGCCGCCCTTATCGCGGACATTCTGGCCCGCGAAGCGGATTTTTTCAGCATTGGCACCAACGACCTGATTCAGTACTCGCTGGCGGTCGACCGGGTTAACGAGCGGATTGCCCATCTCTACCAGCCCACCCATCCCGGCATTCTTCGCATGATCAAGCTCGTTATTGATGCCGCGAACAAGGGCGGGATTTCTCTCAGCGTTTGCGGCGAGATTGCGGCTGATCTTCCCCTCGCGCTTGTGCTTGTCGGGCTCGGGGTGCGCGATCTGAGCATGTCCGCCACTGCGATTCCGGAAGTAAAGAAACTCATCCGCTCCTTCTCGCTGAAGGACTTGACCGGCATCGTCTCCAGATTGCCCGATCTCCCGACCAGCGAAGACGTGCGTGACGAGCTTCGGCAAGCTGTGACACAACTGGTTCCGGGCTATCGCGACTATGAAATATTCGCCGGTAGCCGCAATGAAAACACATCCGGCTGAGCCCCGTCCCCGGGGCCGAACGATTGGCCCATCATAATGGAGATTGTTCTGCATTTTCTTCGAGCGCTCCTTCTGGCGGTTGCCGCCGCCGTGACAGTCTCCTACATTATCCGGCGGTACGAGATAGGAAATCGTGATACAAACGCAGCGGGCGCCGGAAGCATGTCAGCCGCGCAGAGGACGCTCGGCATCGCGGAAGAGATTCTCGCAACGTTCCTTGTCGTGTTGTTCTATCCCCTCGGCTATGTTCTGAAGGAATGTTCGCGGACCGGCTTGCGCTGGGGCGAACGGCCGATAATCCTCTGCCACGGTTACAACCACAACAAGTCCGCGTTTGTTATTCTGGGCCACAGGCTTAGAAATGCCGGATGGAATAATCTTGTTGCCCCGAATTTCGGGCCGGCCTCTGAGTCCATTCCCTGCTTTGCCGGCCAGTTGTCGGAGAAAGTGAAACAGGCGATGTCACAGACTGGCTGTGACAAAGTGGACCTCATTGGACACAGTATGGGCGGGTTGGTAGTGCGGTATTTCATAGAAAAGCTTGGGGGCTCATGCTGTGTCGAAACAGCGATAACGTTAGGGGCGCCCCATCGCGGCACGAAAATGGCGGCGCTCGGGATCTTCCGGTCGGCGCGGCAGTTTCGCCCCGATTCTGATCTCATAAAGGATTTATGTGAGACACCGCATCAGCACAACGCCGTCAATATGGTTTCCATTTGGTCGGAGTTCGACAACATTGTGCTTCCGCCTGAGAACGCGCTCCTTCCCGAACCTGCCAACGCGATAATGATTCAGAATGTCGGCCATATAGCCATGCTATTTTCCGGCAAGGTTTTTGCTGAAGTGCGCAAAACGCTCTCCAGGGGAGTCGGAAGTCGCAAGTTGATAGTCGAAGGTCCGGAAGGGTTGGACTATAAAAACTCAAGAAACCAAACATAGGCGATTCAGAATGGCTAAACCGGGGTTATTTGAAAAAAGGCTCTTGTTCGTTTCGGGCAAAGGCGGTGTAGGAAAGAGCACCGTTTGCGCCGCTCTCGGACTCGCAGCCTCGCGCATGGGCAAACGTCCACTCATTGTCGAAATGGACGAGAAAGAGCGCATCTCTCGCCTGTTCGGTTCACCTGAGGTCGGCTACGACGGAGCCTTTGTCTACCAGAATATCTTTGTGAGGAACCTGCTCCCGATGAACGTGATGGACGAGTTTGTCGAGATTCAGGTCGGCATAAAAAGGATCGCCCGCCAGATAATCGGGAGTCCGATCTACCAATACTTCGTGCTTGCGGCGCCAGGTCTCAAAGAGTTCGTAACCCTGGGAAAGATCATGTTGCTGGAAGAAGAGAAAGAGCGCGGCTCCACGCCGAAGTACGACATCATTATCGTCGATGCGCCGGCGACCGCTCACGGAGTCGCCTTCCTCCGTGTTCCCTTTGCCGCTGCGGGCGCAGTGAAGAGCGGTTTTGTCAGGAGACAAGCGGATCGACTAATAGACCTCATCACCGATCCCGCTCGAACCGCCCTCAATATCGTCACGTTGCCCGAAGAGATGCCCGTAAACGAAACTGTCGAAATGTGCCGGAGCGTAGAAGACCTTCTCGGCATCCCGATAGGCTGCATAATCATCAACTCGGTCTTCCCGCAGGTTCTCAAGAAGCGAGACACAGCGGTTTTTGACATCATGAAACAGAGGGCGCAGGCCGATGGCCTTCAGAAGCTGACCCGCGCCGAGCGCAAAACGGCAGCCGCTATGTTCGAGTGCTTCGAGGCGGCGATGCGCAGAAGAGAACTGAACGAGTTCTATATCTCGAAGTTGAAACGGATGCTCGATTACGAGTTCATCAAGATACCCTTTGTCTTCTCGAAAAGCTTCGACATCACCCTGATAGAACAAGTGAGCGCCAACATGATGGAAGCGCTCGGGAAATAACGCTGAAATGAGCTTTACGGAACTGGTTGACACAAAAGAAATCATCATCTGCTGCGGCAGCGGAGGCGTCGGAAAGACGACCACGTCCGCGGCAATCGCAATTCATGCCGCAATTCGCGGACGAAAAGTGATCGTGCTCACGATTGACCCCGCGAAGCGTCTTGCAAACTCGCTCGGGTTGCCCGAGCTCGGCAACAAAGAGCGACGCATAGCCGCCGACAAGTTCGCCGAAGCCGGCATCTCGCCGCAGGGCGAACTCTATGCGATGATGCTTGACACGAAACGCACATTCGATGATCTCATAACCAAACATGCGCTGAACGACGAAATGCGCGACAGAATTCTCAATAACCTCCTCTATAAGAATATCTCCGACGCTTTCGCGGGTTCACAAGAGTATATGGCGATGGAAAAGCTTTTCGAAATATACGCCGAGGGAAAATACGACCTCATTGTGCTCGACACGCCGCCCACAAAACATGCGCTCGACTTTCTTGACGCCCCTAAACGCATGACTGACTTCCTTGATGGAAGCGTTCTCAAGTGGTTCCTCAAGCCGTACTTCTCGGCCGGCAAACTCGGTATACGCATGTTCCAGAAAGGGACAGCCGCCATCTTGCGCACCCTCGAGCGCGTCACCGGCATTAGCGCCCTCAAGGTCGCGTCGGATTTTTTCATTAGTTTCGAGGGTATGTATGACGGCTTTAAAGAGCGGGCGTCCGCTGTGTACGAGCTTCTCCGCGACAACGCGACCGCTTTCCTGCTTGTCACGAGTCCTGACGATATCACGATTGAGGAAGCGGCGTTCTTCTATGACAAGCTCATCGAGTATGGGATGCCGTTCTGCGGCCTCATCGTCAACAGGGTGCACGCCGATTATGGCCTGGAGCCGGAAGACGGGCGGGCGGCGCCGGACAATTCCTCGGAAAAATTGGCCTTGAAACTGGGTGATGTCCTCGCAAAATCGGCTGTCGAAAAGAAAGCCATACAGGTAATTGCCGCCGAAATGGCCAGAAACTTGAGAGACTTCAAGTGTCTCGCAGACGTCGACGCGGAAAACATCCGCAAGCTCACAAGCCGTCTGGAGGCTGGAACCGCCTTCAAGACCGTGCCTTTCTTCGACACCGATATATACGACATCGACGGTCTGATGCAAATCAATCACCATTTATTTGAAACATAAGGGAACCAAAACGGGGCCAGATGTTTCTAAAGAGGAGGAACGCTTATGGCGGGAGCGAAGTTCAAGAACAAGAAGGAGTTCATCAAGGTTTTCGACAAGCTGTTCACCATAATGAGCACGGATCACCAGATTGGCCCGAAGCTTGCCGCCGCTCGAGTCCCGCAGCGATGGGAATTTCCGGACCTCGAACTCGTGCTGAATGCCACCTATGCTGACCCAAAGACCGCCAAGAAAGGGCATTTTCTCAAGTGGGTGTGGGGTGACGAAGAGTGCGACTGGGAACCCGATGTCGAGATGCGCATGGAATCCGCAGTTGCAAACAAATACTTTCAAGGCAAGGAGAACGTGCCGCTCGCAATCGCGCTGGGGCGGATAAGAGCGAGAGGAAGTGTGCCCAAAGCGCTGAAATTGATCCCGATTACCAAGCCGATCTATAAGAAATATCGGGAGATGCTCGAAGACGAGGGCTATGACCATCTGCTGGTGTAGCTCTCTGCTTTGTTGATTTCTTGAGCTTCTGCCTCGGTTTTGTGAGAACTACACGCATGCAAATCACGCACGCGCCGCAATGAATTGCGCCACTACGGGCATGAATGAAGAAAACCGGGGACACGATGTCGCATCGTGTCCCCGATTTTCCGAGGCGCCTTGTAGGGCGCTATTCATCGCGCCCGATGCGTGCTATCTGGTTGCGGCTACGCTGCGCCGTCTTCTCTTTGGCTGTGGCTATGCTGCGGTGTAATTTCCTTATTCGGGTTTTCTGAATCTCCGAAAAACGGGATCGGGAGACTGTCACATGATTGGCGGACCGTGATGGGATTTCGAATGAATCGACGCCTGCAAAATCGAGGGACAGACTGTCTGTCCCTTTTTTTTCCTGTTTTCTCTGTTGACACCGATGAAAGGCAAATGCTAAAATAAAGATGATTTCTCCCGCCCACATATTCAAATAACCGGATGACGCAACATGGTTGAAGAAGGCTTTGTCGATAAAAGAGTAGCCAACTACCGAATCCTGGCTGAAATCGGCCGGGGCGGGATGGGAATCGTCTACAAAGCGCTCGACGAGAAAGAAGACCTCCTGGTTGCCGTAAAAGTGCTTCCCGTTGACTTCCTGAGTGATCGTCGCAAAGCCCAGTATCTGGACCACGAATTCAAGATAGCTCTCGAGCTTCGCCATCCCAATATCATCAGATTCATAAGACTCATAAAAATTCAGTTGCCGGGAGATAAAGCGAAACGCGGCTTTCTCGTCATGGAGCTTGTGGACGGCTGGAACATGCGTCGGCACATCCAGGAGCAGGACCTCACAATGTTTCAGGCGGTAGACTTGACCCTCGCCGTGTGCACTGGCCTGGAATTCATTCATCAGCACGGCATAGTCCACGGCGACATGAAGCCTGAGAACATCCTCATTTCTCCCTCAAACGCCATAAAGATCGCTGATTTCGGCCTTTCCCAGGAGGGGACGTCTTTCTCTCTGTTCTCGCGGGACAGGCTTAGAGGAACCAAACGATATATGGCGCCCGAGCAGCTCACACGGAAAAAAGTGGATGTTCGCACCGACATCTACTCGCTCGGCGTCTCTTGCTATGAGCTTTTCACCGGCCAATCACCATATACCGGCAAAACGGCGGAAGAGATCACCCGCGAGGTGGTGGACCGGAGAATCAAGCCGCCGCCACCCTCAAAGGTCAAACCTTCACTGCATCACAATATTGACAAGATCGTCATGAGAGCGCTGGAGAAAAGTCCTGAACAAAGGTACCAGTCGATGCTCGAAATGATGCTCGACCTCAAACGTGTCGCGCGAACACAGATATAGCTGCCTTCTCCCTCGCCCATTGCACAGCTCAGCATAGTCGCAATCAACCAGCACATATCGAGCGTGATGAATCGTACCCCTACAAGCGATAATCGCCCTTCGCGGCGCTTCTCCCTCAATTACGCGTTCGGGTCGGGCCAGTGCAGGCGCGACCGAACGGAAGCTAGCCTCTTCACACGATGCTCGCCTGCATAAGTTCTTGATGCTAAAGCTGTTAGTACTCAAACTGGCATCTTTTGCTTTCGCTCTAATGTGCCGGATTTCCTTGACAACAAGTCTCCTTTGTGGTAAATTATGATGCTATGTAGGCTTTGGCAACAAGCTCTGTCAAAGCGGTGGATGGTTGATGTCGAAGAAATTGGAAAACATGGATAAAGATTACGCAGGCACTCTGAATCTGCCGAAAACCTCTTTTCCTATGAAGGCAAATCTCCCAAAAAGAGAGCCGGAAGTTCTCTCTTTCTGGAAGCAAAGTGACGTCTACGGCCAAATACGCAAGAAGATGGCGGGCAGGCCGAAGTTTATTCTGCATGACGGCCCGCCTTATGCCAACGGCGATATTCACCTCGGCACCGCCCTCAACAAGATACTGAAAGACATGATCGTCAAGTTCAAGACGATGACCGGGCATGATGCTCCGTACGTTCCCGGTTATGACTGCCACGGATTGCCCATCGAATTCAAGGTCTTGAGCGAGCTTGGCGAGAACGGCAAGAAGATGGGAAAAGCCGAGATACGGAAGCGCTGCAGTGAGTACGCTCTCAGGTATGTCGATATCATGACGGGCGATTTTGAGCGACTTGGTGTTTTCGGCGACTGGGCGCGCCCTTACCTGACGTTGAGTCGCACTTATGAGGAAAAAATTGTCACGGTTTTCGGAGAGATGTACAAGGCGAACTACATATACAGAGGACTGAAGCCGATAACGTGGTGCGCTACTTGCCGCACCGCGCTCGCCGAAGCCGAAGTGGAATACGCGGATCACACATCGCCGTCTATCTATGTGAAGTTTGAGGTCGTTGAAGGTCTCAGCGATCTAGGGAAGAAAGCGTTTGTCCTCGTGTGGACGACTACTCCGTGGACACTGCCGGCGAATCTCGCCGTATGTGTTCACCCTCAGTTCGACTATGTGGCGGTCGAGGTTGGGACGGAAGTCTATATTGTGGCCGAATATCTTAAGGCTGTCGTGCTCGAAAAAATAGGGATCGACCCACAGGCAACGGTCATCCGCCGGTTCAAGGGCGGCGAGCTGGAGGGCATTCGCTACCGGCATCCATTCGTAGATCGCGTCAGCCCCGTGATATTGGGCGAACACGTCACGCTCGAACAGGGCACAGGGTTGGTGCATACCGCGCCCGGGCACGGGCAGGAAGACTATATCGTCGGCCTCAAGTATGGCTTGCCGGTCTATTCGCCGGTTGACGACGATGGTCGCTTCACGGAAGAGTCGCCCGTATTCAAGGGTCAACACGTATTCGACGCGAATGCTGCAATCGTGAATCTCTTGCGTGAGAAGGGCGCGCTCCTGCAAACCGAAAAGATTGTGCATCAATATCCTCACTGCTGGCGTTGCGCCGGACCCATTATCTTCCGCGCTACTGCCCAGTGGTTCATAGCGGTCGACGCCAACCACCTCCGAGAGCGCGCTCTGGAAGGGATAAGAAGCGTCAACTGGATTCCGGAATGGGGCGAAGACAGAATTTATGGAATGGTAGCCAATCGGCCCGATTGGTGTATCTCGCGCCAGAGATCGTGGGGTGTCCCCATTCCGATTTTCTACTGTGGGAGTTGTGGCAAGGAGTTCTTCAATGATGACGCCTTCGGGTATCTGAAGAAGCTCGTGGCAGAGAACGGTGTCGACATCTGGTTCATGCGCGAGGCCCGGGACCTGCTTCCGGAGGGCGCCAAATGCGAATGTGGAGCGAATGATTTTGTCAAGGAAGAGGACATCCTCGATGTATGGTTCGAGTCAGGTGTCAGCCATCGAGCCGTCCTTGAAACGACTGACGGGCTGCTGTTTCCCGCAGACCTTTATATAGAGGGCACCGACCAGCACAGAGGATGGTTTCAGTCCTCGTTGTTACCCTCTATTGCTGTCAAGGGGCAGCCGCCGTATCGAGTCGTACTCACACACGGATATGTGGTGGCCAGCGACGGGAAGAAAATGTCGAAGAAGCTCGGCAACTCTATCTATCCCGAAGAGATTATAACAAAATATGGCGCCGATGTTCTCAGGCTGTGGGTGGCCTCGGAGAATTTCACACAGGACATCCGTGTTTCGATTGAAATATTGCAGCGACTGGCGGATGCTTACAGGAAACTGCGCAATACGTTCAAGTTCCTCTTGAGCAACCTATATGATTTCGACCCGCAGGCTGATTCCGTGCCGTACGAGCGCATGGACGAACTGGACAGATGGGCGCTTCATGTCCTCCAGCAAACGATAGCCAGGGTGACAAAAGCGCACGATGACTACGAATTCTATACTGCGTTTCACACGCTCTACGACTATTGCACCGTTTCCTTGAGCTCTCTGTACCTCGACATGCTGAAGGATCGTTTGTACACTTTTGCCGCCGACAGCCCCGCTCGAAGGTCATCTCAGACGGCGCTCAATCTCATTCTTCACGCGCTCACTCGCATGCTGGCGCCTACACTGAGCTTTACCGCCGAGGAAGTATGGCAGGCCATTCCGAATCAGCCGGGCCGCGAGCCGAGCATCTTTCTCTGTTCGTGGCCGCGCATAGAGCAGCGGTTTGTGGACGACGAACTTGCGCGCCGGTGGGAGAGTCTGCTCAAGGTCAGGGCCAGTGTCACAAAGGCTCTCGAGATTGCGCGTCAGCAAGGGATGCTCGGCAATTCTCTCGAAGCGGCAGTGAGCGTCTATCCGGTCAAAAGCGAGACGGCCGACTTGCTCGGACGTTATGAGAAAGCGCTGCGGACGATCCTTATCGTGTCGCAAGTCGAGTTGCACTCGCCCGGCGAACCTTTGCCGGCGGACATATCGGCAAATGACGACGAGATATCCATCGCGGTCAGGAGGGCAGCCGGCAAAAAGTGCAAACGGTGTTGGAATTACAGTGAAACCGTTGGAGAATCAGACCTGCACCCTTCGCTATGTGGAAGATGCATCAATGAGTTAGGAGGGCCGGATGAATAAGAAACTGGTGACTCAACTTAAGAAACAACTGGAAGAGTTGAAGGCCAACCTGATGCACGAACTTCAACATCTGTCCGAAAACAACCTGAACCGGTCTCAACGGGATTCAACGGGAGACCTTTCAGGTTATTCTTATCATATGGCCGATGTCGGCACCGACAACTTTGGCCGGGAGATGGAGCTTAATATCGCCTCGAATGAAAACGAACGCGTGCGCATGATCGAGGAAGCTCTGGAAAGAATTGACGAAGGCACGTTCGGAAAATGCCTCTCCTGCGAAGGAGACATCGACGTCGAACGTTTGAAGGCCGTTCCCTATACGAGGCAATGCATTGAATGCGCGCGAAAAGCCGAGAAAAAATATTGAGGTGGATAACGACACTCGACGCAATCCATCTAACGAACGGGGCAGCGGAAACCGGGATGAAATGTCGGTGACGGCCTCTGAGCGTGTATCAATGGTCCCTCTGAGACTTCCCTTGCTTGCAGGTATCGCCCTCCTCGCGACGCTCATCGACCAGACGACCAAACTGGTTGTGATCAACAGCCTGTACCTGCACGAGTCTATTCCGGTGATCCCGAAAATCTTTTCCATAACCCGTGTGCACAATAGCGGCATCGCGTTCGGCTTTTTCCCGGGTTTGCCCGACGTGTTCATGGTGATTACCCTCGCGAGCATGCTCATCGTGCTCTATTTCTATTTAACAGTCGAGCCCCGCACCCTCCTGTTGACCATCGGATGCGGCTTGATTCTCGGCGGCGCAATGGGGAATCTGCTCGACAGGTTCCGCTACGAATACGTCGTTGATTTTCTCCACTTCAGCTTCTGGCCGGCATTCAATGTCGCCGACTCCTGCGTGAGCATAGGGGTCGCCCTTTTGTTGTTCAGCTTCTTCCGTGAGAAGAAAGGAATGGTCGAGGATGCATCCCGTCCTCTTCAGAATCGGACCCTTTGAACTCTACACGTATGGGGCGCTGCTGGCTGTCGCTTTCCTCGCCGCGCTTTATCTCGCCATGCGCGAAGGGAAGAAGGTGGGCGTAAGCGAGGAGTTCGTAGCCGACGCGGGGATCGTGGTCATTCTCTCGTCAATAGTGGGCGCTCGCCTGTTCTTCATCCTCTTTTATGACCTTCAGAATACTCTTGCGCATCCGGCCGAGTTGTTGCGCCTCCGGCAAGCCGGGCTGGTCTTCTATGGAGGACTCATTTTCGCGGTTGTCGCCGGGCTTGTTTTTTGCCGGCTGAAGCGCGTCTCGATACCCGTAGTCGTGGACATGGCTGCCCCGAGCATAGCAATCGGCCAGGCGATAGGCCGCATCGGATGCTTCATGAGCGGCTGCTGCTATGGCAAACCGACGTGGGTCCCGTGGGCGGTCAGGTTCCCCACGGTCGACCAGCAAGCGCGCCACCCCACTCAGATATACGAGTCGCTGGCAACCTTTGCAATATTCTTTGCGCTGATTTGGTTCCGAAAGAGGAAGACCCGCGACGGCCAGGTGATGTGCCTGTACGCAATGTTGTACGCAACGGCAAGGTTCATCATCGAGTTCTTCAGAGGTGATAACCCGCATATCTTTTTCGGGCTCACCATATCACAAATGATAAGCGTTGCTGTTCTCGCTGCGGCTGCAGTGATGGCTTTCGTCCTCTGGCTTCCTCTCAGCCAGAAACCCGCTCATGCCGACAAATGACGCCAAATCCACAGGCACTCTCGGATAATCTCGCAATAGAAGTCAGAGACCTCAAGTTCAGCTATCCTGACGGCCGCATCGCCCTCGCAGGTGTCTCATTCAAGATTTATCCGGCGGAAAGCGTCGTGTTGATGGGCGCCAACGGCGCCGGCAAATCCACGTTGCTATTGTGCCTTGTGGGAATCCTCAAGGGGAATGGAACAATTCGGCTGCAAGGGGTCGAGGTCAATCCGGATAATGTGTTCTCTATCCGCAGCCAGACCGGCTTCGTTTTTCAGAATCCGGAACATCAACTTTTTTCGCCGTCCGTCCTTGAAGACGTAATCTTCGGGCCGCTCAATCTCGGCCTTTCGCGGGAAGAGGCTCTCAAGCGCGCCGACAAAACGCTGGGGGAACTCAATATGACCGATTTCAAGCCGCGCGCGCCGCATCACCTCAGTCAAGGAGAGAAAAAGAAGGTCGCCCTCGCCACTGCGCTCGTCATGGGTCCCGGCATTCTGCTCCTGGACGAGCCTACTGCCGGTCTCGACCCGCGCAGTTCAACGCAGTTGATCGATGTTCTCTTCCGCTTGAAAGATGAAGGCAAGACAATGCTTGTTGCAACTCATGATATGCATCTGGCCGAGGAGATCGCCGACCGCATAATCGTTCTGGGAGAAAACAAAACTGTTGTGCGCGACGGCTTACCCAGGGAGATACTTAGCGACACCGCTTTCCTTGCCCGCAACAATCTCATTCACGAGCATTCGCATTTTCACGAACTGCGCCGCCACGGCCACCCCCACTCACACCTCCACCACGAAGACGACCACACGCATCCCCACCTGTAGAAATGAAAAGGCGAAGCTGTTATCGTCAGACAGCCTTGGAGTGGTTTCCGGCGGCACGGCGCCGCGAGACAGAAACGTCAAACTACGTAAAGAAACCGCGTGCAGTTGGGGCAGGTCATGACGTTGTGCGAATCGCGCAACTGCTGGGCGAAAGAGGAGGAGAGTTGAAGATTGCAGCCCATGCAAATCTCTTCTTCAACCGCCACAACCGGTTGACTGACTCGTGCTTTGAGGCGGTCATAGTGCGCTAGCGCCCGGGGTGAAATGCACGAGCGCACTTGTTGGATTTTCTCGTCCAAAGCGACGGCGGCGCCCTTCTCAGCCTTGCGAAGATTCTCGATCCGAATTAGTCTTATGAGCAGCACAAGGTCTGAGTTCATCCCTTTCAGAGCGTCCGCGCTGGACACGGACTTGGAAGCCTGGGCAGACGCAGGCACGTTCAGCATGAGGGACTCGCTTGCCTGGTCGAGAACCTTGTACATGCTGGCCGAGCTTGGCGACTCCATCAGTCGTTCCACAAGGTTTTCGTTCAAAACAAGCCGCGAAAGCGAGGAAATGAAATAGAGATACTTATATGAATCAGATGGAGGATATAAAATAAGGAAAATCAAATGGACAGGCTTGCCGTCGATTGAACGATATTCCATGCCCTCGCGTTTGCGACCGACCCCGCATACAAGGCTCTCGATCGTGTTTATGCGGGCATGCGGAACCGCTATGCCAGAGCCGATCCCGGTGCTCTCGAAACTCTCCCTCTCGAGTACTCGCTCCAGAACGCCGTCAAGATCGTCGATTTTCTCGCGTTTTTGGAGAAGGCGCGTAAGCTCTTTTATTGCGTGTATCTTGTCGTGACTCTTAAGGTTAGATGCTATGCACTCTTTTGATATATACTCGGTCAGTTTCATTGTGTTCCTCAGTTCGATCGCGGATTTGGTTGTGGAGATCATAGAACCTTCTGTAGCTTACAACTACCGTCATTATACCGCCAAGTAATTAGGCTGTCAAGAACGGGAGGGAATCATAAATATTGAGCCGGAATCCGGAACTTGGAACCCGCGACCCCGCGTCTTGCGCAGCGCGTTGACTATTTTGGGTCCAATGATTATAATTTCTTTATAGTGATAAGTAGTTGAATGGTGTTTAGAATTTGAAAATCGCCGTCGGCAAATCCTGACTGCATAATCGGGCAGGAACATAACGGACAAATAGGGACAGAGAGTCTGTCTCGCAATTCGTCGGCAGAGCCGGTACGCCGCGTAGGGGTGTAGCATGCCGCGCCCTAAGAGACGATAGAGCGATTGCGGGGCAAGTCATATAGCCCCCGAAATGACGGGGCTGTCCCTCAAGAAGCGATATTGAGGAGGGAGAAATCAATGGGTGTGGTCGAGAGAAAAGAACGCGAGAAGAAGGCTCGTCGGCAGGCAATACTGGACGCGGCGCGCGAGTGTTTTTTCAGGGACGGGTTCGAGACAACGACGATTTCTCGAATAGCCGATACCGTCGAGCTCAGCACAGGAACTCTGTACCTTTATTACAAGAATAAGGAAGAGATATACGTCTCGATCCTCGAGGAAGGCCTCGATATTCTTTATGCGCTTATGAAAGGCTCGGAGCGACCGGGGGCCGCGGCGAGAGATCTGCTCGTGGGGTACTCCGAAGCGTATTTCAGGTTCTACATAGATTACGGGCAGTATTTCGACGTGATGTTCTTCCTTCGGCGACCGGACAAGAAGATACTGCTCGAAGGTGAGTTGAAGGGAAAACTGGAGCAGAAATCGCTCGAGTGTCTCGGTCTTCTTGAATCCGCCGTCAAGAAAGGGATTGCCGAGGGAGATTTCCGGATTGTCAGTCCATATGAGGCCAGCCGCGTGCTGTGGGGGACAATGAACGGGCTGATGCTCTTGCACGAAAAACGCACGGAGGAAATCACACGTCAGAAACTACCCAGGCTGATCGAAGTGGCGGTCTCGCTGCTCCTCGACGGCATCAGAGCGAAGAAGGGCTGAACATTTATTGGGGTGAGGAATCAAGAAACCGCATGAGCACGTCGCGGTTTTTCTCGAGATACCGTTGCAGTTCACCTTCCGAAAGGCGGAAATGTTTCAGTGCAGACTCGATCTCTTTCTGCGCGGCGAGGTCATAATTCCCTTCGTGTTCGAGTCCTGCCTTGACGACGGCCAGCACAAAGAGCCATTCCTCCCTCACTTCGTTCTCTTTGCGCTCAGTCCATTTGCGCACGAATTTCTTGGTGTCAAATATTTTTCTCAAGGGTAATCACCTTGTTCAGAGGTGTTTAGCCACATCCCTTAATTCGGGGAAACCTTGCCGGAAATACGGGGACACCATGCGGCATGGTGTCCCCGTATTTCCGGCCCATCATTTCTTTGTCATGTCCGGTTTGGCGGTTGCTCCGCCTGCCGCCAACTCTCCGGGATGCAGTATCCGCATGAAGAGAAGGTATATGCGGTGAGCTACTGCATCGTTTATGTAGTACGCCGTCGGAACCACGAGAAGAGTAAGCACCGTGCCGAAAGTCAGCCCGCCGATGAGCGAAACCGCAAGGGGCCTTCTCATCTCAGAGCCTGAGCCGCCCATGACCGCCATTGGCACAAGGCCCAGGATGGTGGTGAGGGTGGTCATCAGGATAGGTCTGAGTCGGGTGGCGCCGGCCTCTATAAGGGCTTGCTTGATTTCCATGCCCTTGACGCGCAGTTGGTTGACGTAATCGACCAACACGATTCCATTGTTCACTATGATGCCCGCGAGCATGATGATGCCGATTCCGGAGTTGACAGAAAGCGTCATTCCGCACAGGTATACTGCCCAGACGGCGCCCGTGAAGGCGAACGGGACTGTGAACATGATGGTGAACGGATGGATAAGCGATTCGAAACTTGCCGCCATGATCATGTACACGAGGACGACGGCAAGCAGGAAAGCCAAGGTTAGCTGCGTCATCGAATCCCGCATGTCCTCGTACGAGCCTCCATAAGTAACATAGTAGCCCATCGGCAGGTCGAGCGAGGCAAGGCTCTTCTTGATATCGACCACCACGCTGTTGAGGTCGCGGTCGAGTGTGTTGCCTAGCAAGCTCACAGAGCGCTTCTGGTCATCGCGGAAAATTCTCACGGGTCCCGACCCGATTTCCGCCCGTGCCACGTCGGACAGCCGGATTTGGCTGCCTGTCGGAGTAGTCAAAGTAATCGCGTTAAGATCGGGCACGCTGTCCCGGTTTGTCTCAGCGAGGCGAACACGGATGTCGATTTCCTCGCCCAGCTCTCTGTATTGGCTGGCGACAGTTCCGTCAACCGCTGCTTCCATCAGACGCGCGACGCGGGCGACCTCCATGCCGAGTTGCGCCATTCGCTCGCGGTCGAAACGCACCTGAATTTCGGGGCTTCCGAAGACGAAGGTTTCTTCGATGTCCACGAGCCCTTTCACTTTATTCATTCGTCTGGCGGCTTCGCTCGACAGTTTGCTTAGAACGTCGAGGTCCTTGCCGAATATTTTCACTTCGATCGGTTTGCCGCCGCTCGAACCCATCGAATGACTCTGCAAATTGACGAAGTTGTACTTTGTGACGCCGGGTATTTGGAGGGCCCGATTGCGAATGTCGTCATTCACTTGCTCGACCGTTCTGGTCCTCTTCGATTGATCGTGCAGGTTGATGATAATCATCGCGCGTTTGCTGTCAAGTGTTTCTTCACCGCCGCTGTCATCGGAGAGGCCGATGATCGCGTTCTCGTCTTTCACCTCGGGTGTCTTGAGGATCAGGTTCTCGATTCGCGCAGTAATCTTGTCGGTTTCTTCGAGCCTTGTTCCGCGCGGCAGCTCGATCTCGACCATGAATGTTTCGTCATTCGCTGTGGGCATGAACTCTTTGGGCATTACAATTATTATGTAGACGCTTGCCAACCAGAGCGCATTCGCCGCCGTGAGAGTGACAAACTTATGGTCCAGGACCCATGCGATCAGTTTCTTGTATATTTTCTTTGCTCCCGAGAACAAGCCGATCTGTTTCTCTCCGCTTTCCCGGATCGAGAGGAGCTTCGACGCCATCATAGGCACAAGGGTGACGGCGACAAAGAGGGATGCGCAGAGCGAGAAAGTCACCGTCAGCGCGAGGTCACGAAATATGCGCGCGGCGAGCCCTTGAGTGAACACGATCGGAACGAATACGCCGACTGTCGTCAGCGTGGAGGCTGCGATCGCCATTCCGACTTCGCCGGCGCCCCGGCTCGCGGCCGTCATCCGGTCTTCGCCTTTTTCCTGCATATGGCGGAAAGTATTCTCGAGGACGACAATCGCGTTGTCCACCAACATTCCCACGGCGAGAGTAAGCCCGCCCAGCGAAATCATGTTTATGGTCATGCCGGTAAGGAACATAGGCAGAAACGAAGCCAGCAGGGATATGGGAATGGCAAGCCCGATAATGAGGACAGGTCTGATATGGTGAAGAAACATATACAGAACGATTATGGTGAGGACACCGCCCCATGCGAGGCTTGACCAGACGTCTCCGATGGCGCGGTTGATATAATCGGCGGTATCGAAGCTCTTGCTGATTTCGAGGCCGGGCGGGAGATGGGGTTTGAGTTCCTCGATTTTCTCCCACACGCGTCTCGATATCTGAACCGTATTGCCTCCGGATTGTTTAATGACAAAGAGTTGCGCCGACGGCTTCAGGTTGGCGCGAGCGTAAACCGGGTCTTCGCCGTACGTGTCGTATACTTTCGCGACGTCCTTGAGACGGAAGGTGTTTCCGCTTCTCGCGCCAAGCACGATATTCTCGATTTCACCTACGTTGTCGAATTCGCCTAGTGCGCGGACCAGATAATCCTTGTATCCCTCTTTCAGGTTCCCGACTGAAAGGTTATAGTTCTCGCCTTTGAGCCTGTACACGACGGTGTCCAACGCCATGCCGGCCGCCGTCAGCTTGTCCTGATCTACCGCCACGAGTATCTCGCGAGGAGGCCCTCCAAAGATCATGACGTCGGCAACGCCTTCGACGCCTGCGAGCGGGTCCTCGAGATAGTCTTCGGTGATTTTCTCGAGTTGAGCCCGGCTATTGCCTTCGCCCGAGATATTCATGCCCATCAAAGGGATATCGGTGGGATCAAACCTGGCGATGAGCGGTCTCTCCGCGTCGTCGGGATACGCAAAGTCGGGAATCTGGTCGAGTTCCTCGCGGATGCTCTGGACAGCAAGGTCCATGTTCGTGCCCCATTCGAACTCGAGCGTGATGATCGAGGCGCTGCGTTCGGATCTCGAACGGATTTCCTTTACGCCGTCGACACGGCTGACGGCCCCTTCGATCAGCTTCGTGATAGAGTTCTCGATTTCCTCGGGGCCGACTCCTTCGTATTCGGTGAAAACGGTGGCGACGGGGAATTTGAGATCGGGCAATAGGTCTATCGGGATTCTGAAAAAAGCGGCTGTGCCGAGCACGATGATGACAAGAGTCATCATCGTGGCAGCGACCGCGCGTCGAACGGAAAAATCTACCAGGTACACTTTACATTACTCCCCGGACACCTTGACCAGTGCGTCCTGTGCGAGACCGTATGCGCCCTCGATAACGACTTGTTCACCTTCGGAAGGACCGCTGAGAATCTCCACCTTATCGGTTTCCACGAATCCGGGAACGGTATCCAACCGTTTGATGCGCCCGCCTCTGACTGCCACCACGAGATATTTCCCTTCTTCCTCGAGCAAGGCCGCCTTCGGGACCACAAGCGCGTCCTGATGGAAGTCCACCACGATATTCGCCCTTGCGAACATGCCGGGTTTGAGAAGTTCCTGCGGATTGGCGATCCCGATTGTCACCTTGAATGTTCGGGTTGCGGCATCTATGGAGGGTTGCACTTTCTTCACCTTTCCGGTGAAGTTCATGTCCGGATAACCGTCAACGATTATGGTTGCCGATTGGCCGAGTTTCACGTCTGAAAAGCGCTTGTCGCTAACGCCGACCTCGATATCCACCGTGCTGATATCGGCTACTTCCAACAGTGGTTGACCCGGCGCGACGCGCTCGCCGAGGCAGCAATACTTGTGCGTCACTGTTCCAGCGAACGGGGCCGTCACATTGGCGTTGTCGAGCTGATTCTGGGCAAGCCCCATGTCTGCTTTGGCCTGTTTCACCGCAGCCTCTGCGACGTCAAACCCGCTTTTTGCAAGGTCAAATTGTTGTTGAGAAGCGATCCCTTTTTCAAAAAGTTCCCGGGCTCGCGCCCAGTCGGTTTTCGCCTTCGAGAAATTGGCTTCGGCCATCGCGACGGCGGCTTCGGCTTGATTCCTGGTGAGCACGAAGTCGGTCTTTTCCAGTTTAGCAAGCGTTTGGCCGGCCTTAACCCTATCGCCTTCTTCCACGAGCACTTCCTCGAGTTTCCCGGGAATCTTTGCGCTGACCTTCGCCTGGTTCAACGCCAAGACTGCGCCGACCGCATTTATGGTCGATTTGATGCTCGCCCGGACCACAGGGGCGACTTTAACGCTCACGGCGAATTCGGATTTCGGTTCGGATTTCGATTGGGAGGCGACCGCCGGCTTCTCGTTGTTTTTGGAGCATCCGGAGAGAAACGCTGCGGCGCCAATTGCAAGGATGCACAATCCAATGGGGATTGACATCCGTGATATCGAGATTCTCGGCATAATAAGACGACCCCTTTCCCCCATGCTCAAGCCATAAAACTCGAGCAGACCCAATCTCTGTCAGGTAACAGAGAAATACCAACTTTTAACTATCAATATATCAGAACGAGGTCTGATTTGCAATCCTCATTCTCGTGGATCAAGGACAAAGATTCAGATTCCTCCGACGGACCTTGCTTTCTTGGGCACCTAACTTTTGACCTTCAGCTTTGGATTTTCGACCTTGGACTTTGGACTCTTGCGTTCATTGCTGTTCCAAAGCCATCACGATTTTTTCCACCAGCACGGCAGCCTGTTGTCGCTCCGATTCTGTGAGCAAGCCCATGATGCTGTCGATGATTCTTCGGTGAAACTCCTCGTGAAGCTTGTTTGCTTTCGTGCCGAGAGGGGTCAGGCTCACACGGACGACACGCCGATCCTTTTCGTTGCGGGTCTTCTTTACGTATCCCTTCTTCTCGAGTTTGTCGATCATGAAGGTGATAGTTCCTCGGGTCACGCGGCCGCGCTGCGCGAGTTCAGACATTCTCGGAGATGCGAGTCTGCCTATAAGGGCAATCGTGTGCAACTCACTTATGGTAAGGCTTATCAACTGTCCCTTGCTGAGCGTAAAGCGCTCAAGCAGCGGCAGGTTTTCGGCCATTCGAGTCAGGTGATCGTTGACTATCTCGGTCGAGTGGTCGGTCATACAGTTGTTTCTTTCAGGTACTATTCGGTGGCGCGTCAAACAAGTTTGATAATTGAACTAATTCTAGCATCACATTGCCGTGTTGTCAAGCGCAAAAGAAACCTTGGGAACACGAATGTCACGAATTGCGAAGCGCGGGACGAATGACGCGAATGGAAAAGAAGAAGCCGCGATCACGAGTCTTTCGTTTCCGGGTAGATCCCCGATCGGAGTCGAGGACATGTTTTGGATTTTGGATTGAAAAGAACAAGGGACACGAATGGCCACGAATGGCCAGAATGCACAAAGAGGGGTGGAAACGGCAAGAATTCATAGGTAATTTCTCCGTCCTTCGTTTGTAAGTTTTTGGCGCACAGGGATATGACACAAATGACACAAGCATGACACAAAGCCGGGAGCAAGAACAAACAGGGGAAAGGCGAAAGGGCAAAGGCGTAAGGGAATGTGCAAGTAGGCCAGTGACAATGGCTTCGGGAGTCTGAAGATAGACAAAATGGCGCGGTTTTTTGAAGAAATATGACGCATATGACGCAAATGACACAAGAAATCGATGTTTCGTTTAGAAATTTTTGGAGTGGAGTAGTCCGAAAGGGATTGGGAACACGAATGGCGCGAATCGTGAAGCGTGGGAGGAATGACACTACGAATACATGCATTTTGGACTGAAGAAGAAAAGGGGAACCGCGGAGGTCGCGAAGGAGCGCAGAGGAGTAGTCGAAAAGGAGGCAACGGAGATTCCGCGAAACGCGGGACTTCCCCCGCTGAAGCGGGGTCAGCCATGCAGATGAACGCGGATGCCACGACATCGGATTCATTGCATATTTCCTGAGCCACAGCGCGGCGCAGCCGCAACCAAAACCGAAGAAGAAAAAGAAACAGGGAATCCGCTGATTTCGCAGATTGCGCGGATTTTTGAAGAAGAAGAAGAAGAAAGCATTCTCAGCCACAGATGACCCGGAAGGACACAGATTCCAAGAAAAGGAAAAAGAGGACATGACCCGCTGATTTGGGCTGATTTTCGCAGATTCTTTAGAAGAAGAGGACAAGAAATCCAGACAGAAATTCACGATTCTCAACGTGAGTAGTACAGAGGGCGCAGAGTTCACCGAGGAATTCTCTTTTGGCGGTTGAACGGGCGTATCCCAGCGAAGCTGAGAAGCGGCCCGTGGAGCGGTCGGGTTGCAGTTGAAGCGGGTTGTTACTCCGATGCTCTTCTTTATCAGCATATCATTCATGTTGCATTCCTTGGTGCGCCCGGTGATCTCTGTGGCAAACAAGTTTCTTTCCTGATGCTTATGATACATGCTGGCGGGAGGTCGAGCAACGAACTTTTTGTTAATTTTTGGGCGAATCACAGAAGTGGTTCATAGTTCGTGGTTTATGGTTGAGAACAGATTTTGGAAGGAAAGAGTGATCCACGAAGGGCAAAGGCGAAAGGGAGAAGAATAGTGTGAAGTGCCTAAAGTGAGCTAAAGTGTCTAAAGTCATGGTTTGAAGAAGTATTGCATGATGCAGAAGAAAAGGCTGACGGGGGCCTCGCGAGGCGGAGTGATACATGGCGACATTTTGTTGGAAAATCGGGGACACGATGAGGCATCATGTCCCCGATTTTCGCAAGCTCAGCCGCGCACA
>JACRIR010000001.1 GCA_016215705.1 Candidatus Poribacteria bacterium
ACGTTCCCCCCTTTGCAAAGGGGGGAAGGGGGGATTTAAGACTCTTGTTTTCCAAGGATTTCTGCGACTTCCTAAATCCCCCTTTGTCCCCCTTTTTCAAAGGGGGAGCATTGCAACATTATTTAGGAGGCGCTCTACTAGGGGGAAGTGGTTAGGCCGTTTGTGTGATTTGTTTGAACGTGTTCAAGATGGGCAGTGTTCAAAGGATAATAAGGAGTGCTGTAATGGCGGCAGAGCAGCGAAATTTAGGCGAAATCCTGGTGGCTGAGGGTGTCTTGTCGCAGGAAGAACTTGAGGAAGCGCTTGAAAAATCGCGGATACGCAATCTTTCTCTGGAAGAGACGCTCTTCAAGCTGGGCTATATCACGCGCGACAAGCTCGGGAATTTGCTGGCCCGGGCCTACAATTGCGATTTCATCGATCTCCATTCACGCGCAGTCAGCGACGATGCCCTTCGTGCGCTCCCGGCGGAGAAAGCGTTGAAGCTGCATGCGCTGCCTTACGCCCTCGAGGGTGAAACGCTTACGGTCGCAGTGGCTGCTCCCCTCGAAGGCCACTCTCTCACCGAAATTGTGGCGGACATCGAGCGAACCACGGGCAAGAAGGTTCGCGCTTCTTTCTGCAATCCCGAGTTTCTGAAAGAACTGCTTCTCAGGCACTACAAGGGGATGGAGCCCGTGCCGGCCGACTCACCTGCACAAGATGAATTCGCGTTTATCATCAAGTCGATAAAGTCGGAAGAACCGGGCGGACTGCGCGCGCAAATCGAGGAATTGAATGATATTGGCCAGACGGCTCTGATAGCGGCTCGCTCACATCCCTTCAGCCGGGCGGTGGCAAGCGCCATCGAGGAAGCAAGGGTCAAACTGGCGGATGCGAAGAAGTACGCCGAATCGGGATTCGACGAAGAAGCATTGGAGATGGCGCGCCGGGCTATCACGATGCTCAATGAGGCGTCGGACAAGGCCGACGGAGTCGAGAGGGATTGGGAGAAACTGGTGCAGCAAGTGAAGAGTCTTCGCGGCAGGATCAACGTGCTCGAGGAAGACGGCGCAGCCGAATACGCTCCCGCGGATTTCAAGCGGCTCGCCGAGATTCGCGATGAGCTTATGCGCTGCGTCACCGACCGCAACGTCGACAAGCTGCGCTTTCTCATGGAGCAGGCCGCTGTTATTGCCGAAAAAGTGGGACTGCAAGCGCCCGACAGAAACCGCGGCCGCGAGCAAGTCATCACCAGCCTTGCGAAGGTCAGAGAGGTCATTGCCCGGGCCCGAAAGGCGGGAGCGAAGGACCATGCGCAAGACGTCATAAAACAGGCATATGAGTTTCTCGACAAGGCCGAGACACACGCGCGTCATGCGCAGTGGGATGAAGTCCGCGAGTGTCTGACGTCCGCCGAATCGAAAGCGCTCGAGGCGGAGCGTATCGCTCTTGCCGCAGAGGAAGAGAAGAAGCGGTTGACCGTCAGGCTGCGCGAAGCCGTGCGGATCGCAATCGCTGAAATGGAAGCGGCGATGGCGCGTCGTTATGCGCGAGAGGTGATAGACGACCTTATGCGGGTCAGAGACGCAATAAATGAGGCGAAGGCATGTTTTGACACTTGCGAGTTCGAGAAAGGAATAGGGTTGGCCGAGACCGCCGCCGCCACCATCAAGAATGAAATCATCATACGGGCCGAGGAGGCGGAACACGCATGGAGCGAGTTGTTTCAGCGGGCGGACGCTGTCTCCGCCCGGATAAGGTCGGTAGATATGTCGATTGCACTGAGGGTGGCCGCCGATAAGGTCGAGACTCTCTTTCAGAGTGAACGCGGCATGATCGCTGCGCTGTGCGAGGGGAATCGTGAAAAGCTGGCTGATTCCGTTTCGGTGTGTGAAAACATGGTTGCGGAAATCCTCGGCATTGTTGTCACAGCCCGCGACGGATTGCAGCAGGCCGAAGCCGCGATAGCAGCGGCAGGCGACTTGCTCATAGTGGCCAAATCCGGCGGCGTGGATGAAAGAGTTGCGCCGGCCTTCCGGGAGGCTGAGAACCTGATGAAGGACGCGCAGGACTTCCTCGCGAGGGGGGACATCGATACTGCGGTTGCGCGCGCCGGCGCTGCCCGCGCGAAACTCCAGTCGGAAGTTATCGAAAGCCAGGAATTCGAGCGGCAGCAATGGCTTGCTTTGGTGTCGCGCTCGACTGACCTTTTGCGGCGGGTCGACGAAGCGTTGTCCTCCGATGCAATGCGCTATTGTCCCGAACTTGTCCGTTCGCTCAGGCTGGGAACCTCGGAAATACTCGAGACAATGGTGGCCCGCAACCCGGAAAAATTGAGCGCATGCGTCGATTCCGCGGAGGGCAAGATGGCCGTTCTCGCTTCCGAAATCAATGCTGCCAAAGCAGAGCGCTACCGGGATGTGAACCAACAACTGGCCGAGATAGAGAAGGCCGTTGAGACGGCAGTGCAGAGATGCTCCGGGAATTATTCACCCGATATGCTGGAGAGCGCATACCTGGACTTAAGCCGATTGAAACAGCAAATCGCGGGCGGACCGGACTCGCTCGATGCGATTGTTGAAGGGAATCTTGCGCGTGATCTGGCGGTGGCCCGGACAAAGGTGTGGCAGGTCGAGTTCCTGAGAGAACGATTCGAGGCTGAGCAGCGTGAAAACCTCAACCATCTCCGCGAGAAAATGGAGTCAGCCCGTGAAGCAGTCGATGCCTGTGTTCGGCTCGATTTTGTGGGAGATGATTCGCCTTCCGTGGCGGCTGCGCGCTCGCTGCTCGAGCAGGCCGAGAATCTGCTCATAGAGGGGGACATCGACCGGAGTTTTGAGATCGTCAGGCAGTGCCATGCCGCTGCCGAGAAGATTTCTCTCGAAGCGGGGGAGAGGGAGCGCCGATGGAATTCGTTGGTTCGCTCGAGCGCTTCGGAAGACTCGGCGCATGTGCGAATCCTTGCTGATTCCGTGGCTGCGAAGATCGCCGGTGAGGAATGCAAAGCGCTTTCAGAAATGGTCTCACGCACCGGCTCGATAATAGACAGCAGGAACCTCGATGCCCTTGCGAAACACGCCGAACAACTCGAGCGGCTGGCGCAGGCCGTGGCCGACAAAGGAAAAACCCGGAGGGAGGAGTCCCTCCGCCGGATTGAAGAGAGGACGCGCGAGGTAAATGAAGAAATTCGGCTGGCCCTGACGCTGAAGGCCGAAGTCGCGTGTCCGGACGTTATGAACGCGGCGCAGGCATACCTCGGAATAGCCCGGTCATACGCATCCACGGATGAGTTTGACCGCGCTGACGCGGCTCTCAGCGATGCGCGGACAAAAGCGCGCGATGCCGGTACTCTTGCTCGGGCCGCAATGGAAAGATCGAGCATCCTTGCGCTCGATTACATGCGAATCGCCTCGGCGCACGTCGCGCAGCAGCGTCCCGAGGCCGCCAAAGAAGCCCTTGAAAGGGGTATTGCGCTCGCCGAACTCGCCCGCATATCTTCACGCAAGGAATAAGACAATGAACCACGGAGGGCACGGAGCGCTTCAAGAATGCGATGAAAGGTTGGTGGATACCGTTATCACCGCAGCCATCAGAGTCCACCAGGAACTGGGTCCGGGTCTGATGGAATCTATCTATGAGTTAGCATTAATAGAAGAGTTGGCGGACGCTGGCGTTGAGGCCAAGAGACAAGTCGAGATTCCCGTACGATATCGTGGGAAGCCATTGGGAGTGGGTTTCCGGGCAGATATCGTTGTCGAGAATTCGCTGTTGATCGAAGTAAAGTCTGTAAGCGAGCTCACCGACGTTCATACGGCGCAGATCATGACTTATCTCAAGCTGCTTCGATTTAAGAGGGGTTTTCTCATCAACTTCAATAAGAAGCTTCTCAAGAACGGTCTAAAGCGCATTTCGATTTAAGCTCCGTGCTCTCCGTGCTCTCCGTGGTTTTAAGAATCTTCTTCTTCTTCTCTCTCGAGTCGGCGCAAGACTTTCTTCCATGATTCCGTGACCAGGAAGCTCTCGTCCATGTCGCCAACCATTCGGGTGAACTTGTCCATAGGCGCCGCGAATGAAAGAGAATTCTCCTTTACAAATGGCCGGGCCGAGACGTCGAACATGCCTATGACTGCCCTTGGGTTTTCTGTTTTTCGCTCGGCGAGCGGATAGCTGATTATGGAGCCGCAGCCGGAGCAGAACGGAGCAATGACTGCCTGTGGTTCGAGGCTTGCGAAATTGGCGAGCGTGAAAAGGCCCGAGATCACATCGGGCGGCGCAAAGAAGACCACCACCTGCGGGTCATCGTTTTCGTCGATTTGGTCCCACCGCTTGAACACGATGTATTTGCCCTCTGCCGGTGGAACGGGCGTACTCTTCACATATTGCTCGACAAGCTCAGGCGTCTTCTTGTAGCGCTCGCCTTCCAACTCTCCGGGAATTCCGCATGAGAGGAAATATTTGAAGTCGGGCCAATCGGCGGCGGGGAAACCCGAATATTTGCGCCCACCGAAACACCCGAACGTCTCCTCCGTGAATGCCAGAGTCTGTCCCTTCCGCACAACTGCAAGCTGGCCGATCATACACACGTGCGCGTTCACCGGCCGAAGGCACTCCGCATATCGGTCGTCATCCGAACAATAGAAAACAAACGGCAAATCCGCGCCATTGAAATACTTTGTCCACTTTTCCAAAAAGGCTTTTCCAAGAGACTTATCCATGACAACTTTCCTTTCCATGCGAGCGCCGAAATGGCGCCTTCCGTCATCCTGAGCAATAGCGAAGAATCTCATTTTTTCCGAGGCTGTTTGCTCCTGCTCGGAGATGCAACGCAGCGTGTTTCCTTGCGTTCCGCAATCATATCGGGTTTCCCTTGTCAAATCAAGATTCAATGGCCGGTGTACGATACAAAAGTTGAAGGGAGGACTTGACAAGCGGCAAAATGTCGTATATAATTTAAGTAAATGCTTAAATGGAGGCGACAACGTGGGCCGAAAAGAAGCTGAATTATTCAAAGTGCTCGGAGTCGAATCGCGCATCAAGATCATAGAGCTCTTGAGAGAAAAAGGCCCTATGGGCGTGAATAAACTGGCAAAGGCATTGGACATAACGCCCGCCGCTGTCTCGCAACATCTGAAGACGCTCAGGCTTGCCGGATTGGTAAGAAGCGAGCGAAAGGGATATTGGATTCCGTACGAGATAGATCACGATGCGCTTGAACGTTGTCAGAAAACCCTCTCTAAGGTTTGTACCTGCGGATGCCAGGGAAGCGGGCACATCCGTAAACCTGAGCTCGGAGGCCAGAGTGACAGCCTTGTGCTTCTGAGAAAATATGAACGCGAGCTCCAAAATGAACTCGAAGCAGTCCGCACTCGGATTCATAAACTAGAAGAGAAGGAGTGATTTTTTTTCCGCAAATTATTTAGTATTTGCTTAACTACATAACAGTAACTAAGCTATGCGCACACATGAAGCCGGTCTGTGAGACCGGCGTCAAACCGAAAGGAGGTGATATAGATGGCCGAGAGGAAGGGTAAAGGCTGCGGATGTGGCTGTATGTCGTCCGCGAAACAGAGCGACAAAGCTCCGAAGCCTGAGAAGAAGCAATAGAAGCGTCGTTCGGGCTCAGGCCGTGACCCCGGCGGGAGAAGCGCGCTCTCCCGCTTCGGTCATCGGCGCCGGCAATCAATCCACGATGCGCCTGACCGGCAATCGGAAAACCCTCCTCGTTCATGGGCTCAAGGGCAACATGGAGTGGGTCACGGCTCGTTGTTGTCTTGCACAGTTCCTGAATGCGTTTAGTCCAGGTTGCGGTCATTCTCATTCTCCTCATCTTTTGCTGCGCATCTCCGTGACCCTAACGGCGATCACCTCGGACGCACGAGAGATATCGTTTTCGGTAGTGTAACGCCCGATACTGAGTCTCACTGCGCCCAGGGCTAGTTCGCGCGGCACTCCCATTGCCGTAAGGACGTCTGATGGCTCTTTGCGATCGGCATGGCACGCGGAGCCGGTGGATGCAGCCAACTCCGGGAGGGACGCAAGCAGCATGGAACTGTCGATTTCCTCGAAACTGATATTCAGGGTGTTCGGAAGTCTCTCAGTCGGATGGCCGTTAAGTTTTACGCGTCCGGGCTTGGATTCCAGCGCCGAAAGCAGCTTATTCCGAAGAGCAGTCAACCTCTGCAGGTTCGAGTCAAGCTCCTCTCCTGCAAGTTTTGCAGCCTTACCCAAGCCGGCAATTAACGCGACGTTCTCCGTTCCGGCTCTGAATCCTCGCTCTTGGCCGCCTCCATGGATAAGCGGCTCAAGCTTGGTCCCACGCCGGACGTGAAGCGCCCCGACTCCCTTGGGCGCATAGAACTTGTGCCCGGCCACTGTGAGCATGTCCACGCCCAGGTCATTCACATCCACTGGAATCTTTCCGGCCGACTGTGCCGCGTCAGTATGGAAACATATTCCCTTATCCCGGGCAATATTGCCAATCTCTCTTATGGGCTGAATCGATCCGGTCTCGTTGTTTGCATGCATCACGGAAATCAAGATGGTTCGTTCGGTTATAGCGTCGCGCACTTCGTCCGGGCTCACTCGGCCGAACTCGTCCACACTCAGATATGTGACCTCGAAACCCTTGCTTTCAAGAAATTTGCAAGCAAGTGTCACAGCCGGGTGCTCGACGGAGGACGTTATAATGTGATTTCCACGATTGACCAGCGCCCCTGCGATTCCCTTAATGGCCAAATTGTCAGACTCGCTGCCGCAGCCGGTGAATACGATCTCATCCGGCCGGCAACCGAGCAGAGCGCTTAGTCGCTCACGCGCCAGCGTGACTGCCTGCCCGGGGTTCCGGCCATAGGCGTGCGCGCTGGACGGGTTGCCGAAGTCCTCCCTGAAACAAGGAAGCATTTCTTCAAGCACTTCTACACGGATGGGGGTGGTTGCGTTATAGTCCAGATAGATAACATTCATGGCGCACTCCTCCCGATTGACTGCTTCATATCGATCAGTGTTCTCGTCGAACATGTTGATGTCGCCAGGATTGCTCATGTCTGCTCCTTCGCACCGGTGGCAAAGAATCGGCGACACAATGTCGCATCGTGTCCCCGATTCTTACTGAAACATGAAGCGCGAACTCGACACGTTGTTCACAGGACTGCAACGGAAACAAGCGCGCCAAACAGGACAACCCATAGAATGTCGACCTTCAGGCGGAGTGCGGTGAAGGCCATCCCTGATAGAACGACGGCTGGGAAGGTCCATGAAACTGCCCGGGCGAAATGCAGAGTCACCGCAAGCAGTAGGCCGACAAATGACACCAGTATCCCTCGCAGGGCGCGCCGGAAAAGAAGGGAATTCTGCAGGCGATCAAAATACGGAATCGCCGCTGTAACCATAAAGAAGGATGGAGAGAATATGCCGATCGTCCCGATTATGGCGCCGGTGATTCCTCTTATCTGATATCCTACGAAAGTTGCCGTAATAACGATCGGCCCGGGCGTTACCTGTCCCAACGCAATGCCGTCCATAAAAGTCTTGCCGTCCATCCAATGCCGTGCATCGACGACTTCGTGATACATGAGCGGCACGGACGCGAAACCTCCGCCGAATGCAAAGAGGTCAACCTTCATCATGACTGTCGCGAGCCTGAATAAGCCGTGGTTCACGAAGGACAACGCAGCAACTCCAATCACAACGGCGAGAGCGAATACAATTGGGAAACGCGATGGTTTGTCGGTGTCCTCGTGGATTTTGGGACTGTGTGCGCTCAGAATTTTGTCCATATCCTTCCCATAGAGCAGCAACCCAAGCGCCGCTGCCGCGAGGACTGCAACAATGGGGCTGCCATGACTTCCCAGAAAAACCGCCGCGCCGGCAGCCAGAAGAGAGTCCTGAATGTTCTTGATCGAACTGCGGCCGAAATTCAAAGTTGCGTTGGCGATCATAGCCACTACAATCACATGGAGTCCATGAAACGCTGAGATGACGGGACCAAAGTCACGGGTCTTCTGATAGAGCGCAGAAAGAATGACCATCAAGATGAAGGCGGAAAGTCCAAAGCCGACAAAAGCAGCGAGAGCGCCCAAAGGGCCGGCCGCGCGAAATCCAGCATAGGCTGCGGTCTGCATGGCAGTCGCGCCGGGTATGGCTTGGCACAAAGCGACGCCGTCCGCAAACGACTCGTCGGAAAGCCACTGCCTCTTCTTGACCGCCAGTTCGCGAATATACGCCACCATCGTCGGTCCGCCGAACGAGGTGAGCCCAAGACGCAAGAAAGCCATGAAAATCTGGACAGGGAAGATTCTCGCTCTGCCTTCCGGGAGACATCGGTCATTGCGGATCATATAGTAATCCCTTCGATCCGCATCAAAGTCTTACCCAACTCCTCTGCAGCAGTTGATAGAGGATGATGCCCGCCAGAAACGCGACGCCCATGTTCCACATGGCGAGGCCCGCGACCACAAGCATTACGTAAACATCCTCCTTCTTGCTTCCGATGTCTCTTACCGTTATGGCGAGTTCGGTTCCCGCGAAGAAGAGAATGACGCCCAACATGGCCTTCGGGAACGCCTGGAAAAGAACACCTATCGAATTGCTGAAGAATAGGGCCAGCGCCAGCATAATGGCCCCGAGCATCACCAGCGAGCCGCCTGTGCGAGCGCCGAAGCGAACGTGGCCGGCCATTCCGCCGGCGCCATGGCACATCGGGATGCCGCCGAACGGCGCCGAAGCCATGTTCATCAGACCCTGTGACACGGCCATCATGCGATCAGTCACCGGCCGATCAGGAAAAAGCTCGTTGTTCTCAGCCCGAATAGCGATTACTGCATTGCCGATTGTGAGCGGAATTTGCGGAATGGCCAAAATGAGCGCGCCTTGGATGAACTCTTTCCATGTCGTTCGCGCCAACGTGAATTCCGGCATCCGGAAATCCGGTCGAATTCCTGAAAGCTCTTGCGCAAGAGTCGGGTCTAGAACGAAAGCTGCCGCCGCGCCTACAATCAGCAGCGCGAACATGGCAGGGAATTTGGGATACGTGAGGAAGAAATATGTAACGAACAGCCCGATGATGGCGAGCCACCAAGTTGCGCGCATCATCCGGACGCCTTCCGTGATGAACAAAAGGCCAAGGCCGAGCACGATGCCCCGAATAATCGGTTTGGCGGCCAGTCTCGTAACCAGATTGACTATTTTCGAGGAGCCTGCCAGAAACCAGAAAATCCCCGTAAACAGGCCCGCTCCGCATATCATGCCGGGGCTGATGGCGCCGCCGGAAGCGATGGCCGCCCCGCCGATGGCTTTCATCGGCTGGACAGGTATCGGGGTCTTGTAGTAAAGGCCGACCACGATCAAAGAGGCCCCAAACATGAACAAAATGCCTAGAGGATCAATCTTCATGACAGCAATGTATCCGACCACGAAGGGGATCAGTGTACCTAAATCACCAAACGCGCCTGCCAACTCGACGTGATCGTATTTGTTCTTCCCCAGCCGCCAGCGCTGTGTCCAGTGAACGTCCGTCGCCTGTTCAGTAGTCATGTCGCGCTCCGTGGTTGATGCCTCATACAATGCGTTCACTTCTCCCAAAATGATCTTCTTTTCCTGCTTCTTCAAGAAATCTGCGAAAATCAGTACAGATCAGTGGCTCATTTCCTTTTCTTCCTGGTGTTGCTTCGTGCGCCTTCGTGGATGTCCCCTAATTCTCGAACAACTCTTCTTTCTTCACATTCTTAAGCTTCTTGAACCGTTCTACCGCTTCGCTGCACGCTCCGAATGCGGTGTCTCTATCAGGTGATGAAACGGCAGCCGCTAATATGATATCGCCGATGGAGAGCGCGCCGACCCTGCGAATGAGCAGCACATCTACCAGGGTCCACTTCTCGCGTAGCGCCGTCTCAATCGAGCGTATCTCCTCTTTAAGGTCGGCTTGAGGGGTGAAACGAATCCCCCTCGTGCGCTTACCCTGCGTCACCGGCTTCACCACGCCGAAATGAACCACTACCGAACCTGCGCCTTCATGCGATATTCGCTCATATACGGCGCGCGGGTCGATTGGTTCATCAGTCAATTCGATCATCGTTTCCTCCGTTGCTTCGCGCAGGCGTGCTCTTTTCCGTCACGATGGCATTTCTTGATTTGTTCCGGCGAGCATTTCCCAGACGTCTTGGTTTTCAGTTCATCGGGTTTCTGGCACTTGCTCTTGTTGTCGCACATCGATAGATTCTTCCTTTCCTTGCCGGATGAGCGCCCGGGCGAATACGCTTTCTCGGCGTCCGTTTCGATAAACCACTCAACTGCCTCTTTCCATTGAGCGAAAGCTTCCTCGTTCAGGCGGTAGTGGACGAAGTAGCCTCGTCTCTCCGGTGTCACAAGGTCCGCTTCCCTGAGGACGCGCAAGTGTTGTGACACGGCCCCCTGGCTGATGCCAAGCCGGTCCGAGAGCGCGCCCACGCACAGCGTGTGCCTCTTCAGCACATAGACCATACGGACACGTGTTTTGGCGGAAAGGGCTTTGAAAACGCGGGACAGTTCTTCGATTTCGATATTGTTCATTGGGGTGATTGTATTAGCAAACTCTAATACAGTACTACAAGGCTCTATCGCTTGTCAAGCATAAACATCTCTCCTCTTTTCCATCATTCATCACTCGTCATTCCGGCTTAGACCCGTTGCCATGGTTAAAATGTCAGAGACGTTTGACTTTTCCTCGCGGCAACCCTAAAATAAGAGTCCAAGGGGATGGAGTCCCCCCCCATAACCGCCTGACTCGGCTGATGACTCCTACCGCGTAACACCCCATCGAAATCGGCATGAATAGAAATGCCGGCTTCAAGGAACGCAGTGGGAGTTTTTTGTTGTCTTCGCGTCAGACGACGTGCTGAGAAATTCAGAGGAGATCATAGATGCTTCAAAAGCTGTTGTGGCTCACGTTAGCGGGAGCGCTGGGAACATTGGCTCGATATGGCATTGCTGGAACAGTTCAACGAGGGCTCGGGGGTGAGTTCCCATGGGGGACATTGGCTGTAAACCTTGCAGGGTGTTTTCTTGCCGGCATATTCTTGTCGCTGGCGGAAGGCAGACTGATCGGCGGGGAGGCGCGGACCATCATCTTCATTGGATTCATGGGAGCATTTACCACGTTTTCCGCGTTTGTGTTGGAGACGAGCGAACTGCTTCAAGATACGCAATGGGCATGGGCCATGGGAAACATCATGCTGCAGAATGCGTGCGGAATTGTCATCTTCTTCGTTGGGCTTATTCTTGGCCGCCTGGTGTAACAGGAGGGTATCCATGAAACTGCCTTCAGAAGCCGAGCTTCTTAGAATTTTTATTGGCGAGACCGACAAGCATGGCGGACGGCCTCTTTACGAAGTCATCGTTGAATCGGCCCGCAAGCGGGGAATGGCGGGAGCAACCGTGTTGCGCGGGCTGTTGAGTTTTGGCGCCAACAGCAGAATCCACACTGCCAAGATACTGAGGCTTTCCGAGGATTTGCCTGTTGTCATCGAGATTGTCGATAAACCGGAGAGAATCGCAGAATTCCTGCCTGAACTGGATGAGATGATCGAAGAGGGATTGATCACACTGGAGAAGGTGCAAGTGATAGCTTATCGTCACAATCCAGGTGCGAGGCCGGCGGGGTAGGGAAGGGCATCTAGAGAGGAGGAGACATGGAAAAAGAAGCAATCGAAAAACAGGTTCGTGAAAGTGTGAGCACAATGATGCATCGGGGGTTCAACTGAGCGCAATCGGTACTCGGCTCCTGGCAGGAGCTGCTCGGCTCAAGAGATGATCTCGTACTCAGGTGCGCCACCGGTTTCGGCGGCGGGATAGGGGGGCGCGGTTCCATCTGCGGAGTCATTTCGGGAAGCGTCATGGTGATCGGCCTGAAACACGGTCGCGGCAGGGAAGACGATATGAGCGCGGCCATGAACACGTATCTGCGATGCAGCCGACTGCTCGAGTGGTTCAATGAGGAGTTCGGTTCAGAGATGTGTTCGAGCCTTACCGGCGGCGTCGATTTTAGTGATTCGGAGCAACTCGCGAAGTGGTATCAATCCGGCCACGAGAAATGCGTCGAGATGGCAGGAAAGACAGCAGCCAAACTGGCGGAGTTGCTGGAATAAGGGGAGAAACGGAGAGAAGGAGAAACGGGGACCGAAGACGAAAGGAGCAAGACTAGAGACAAAAGGAAAACAAAACCACAGAGATGCAACCACGGAGAGCACGGGGAGAGGGGGAAAAGAAACAAGAAGGGCGCAGGATGCTGCGCCCCTCCAATCTGCCTTTATCCGTGTCTAAGCGGGGACTCTCTTTCAGTGTGTGTTTTTCTGTTCAATCCAAAATCCGCAATCCAAAATCCAAAATAAAGCGAACTCCACGCGCTTCGCGTGGCTACGTTCCCATTTCCCACGACGCCAAGTACTTCTCCTGCTCGGGCGTAAGAACGTCGATTTCTATTCCCATCGATTTCAGTTTCAGGCGCGCAACCCACTCGTCGATTTCGCGCGGCACGTCGTACACTTTCGCCTTGAGTTTCTTTTTGTTCTTGACGACGTATTCGGTCGTGAGGGCTTGTACGGCGAAGCTCATGTCCATGACCGACGCAGGGTGTCCCTCGGCTGCGGCCAGGTTGACTAATCGACCCTCGGCCAGCAAGTTGATGGCTCTCCCGTCGGCGAGCACGTATTCATCCACGTTTCTGCGAACGCCCTTGTTTATCTTGACGGCGATGCTCTCCAGGTCGGCTATGCTCACCTCAACGTTGAAATGGCCCGAATTGCAGACGAGCGCGCCGTTCTTCATTACCGCGAAATGCTCCTTGCGGATGCATGATGTATCGCCGGTGACCGTGCAGAATACGTCTCCGACGCGAGCGGCCTCGCCCATCGGCATTACGAGGAAACCGTCCATCGTCGCCTCGAGCGCGCGAAGCGGGTCTACTTCGGTCACAATCACGATTGCGCCCATGCCGCGCGCGCGTGTCGCTACGCCGCGCCCGCACCATCCATAACCCGCGACAACAAACTTCTTGCCTGCCAGAAGAACATCGGTGGCGCGCACAATGCCGTCGATTGTCGATTGGCCGGTGCCGTACCGGTTGTCGAACAGGTGTTTGGTGTCGGCGTCGTTCACTGCGATTACGGGGAACTTCAAGGCGCCGTCTTTGTCCATCGCCCTCAATCTAATGACGCCCGTCGTGGTTTCCTCCATGCTTCCCATGACGCCGGGAATGAGCTGCTTGTAATCGGCGTGGATGCACGAGACGAGGTCGGCGCCGTCATCCATCGTTATCTGCGGCTTGTGCTCGATCGCGGATTTGATATGCGAGTAATACGTGTCGCGGTCTTCGCCCCTGATCGCGAACGTCGGAAGGCCGAACTCGTAGGAGAGGGCCGCTGCGACGTCGTCCTGTGTGGACAATGGATTCGAGGCGCACAGCACCAGGTCGGCGCCGCCTGCCTTCAGTGTGCGCGCAAGGTTAGCGGTTTCGGCCGTGATATGGAGGCAGGCCGACATCCGGAGCCCCTTGAGAGGTAGTTCTTTCTGGAATCGTTCGCGCACGAGTTGCAGCACGGGCATGTCTCGGTTTGCCCATTCGATGCGTCTCAGGCCTTCTGCGGCAAGCTTCGGATTCTTAACGTCGCCGACTTTTTCCTTGTCTCTCTTGCTCAAGCCCTTACCTCCTTCAGCAGGTCTTTCACCAGTGTTCTCTCTTCCCATTTGAATCCCTGGTCTTCGCGCCCGAAATGGCCGTAGTTCGTGGTTCTTCTGAATATAGGCTTACGTAGATCAAGCCTCTCGATTATCGCGGCCGGTCGCAGGTCAACCAGCTTCACGATTGCGTCGGATATTGCATCATCGTCCGCCTTGCCGGTTCCGAATGTGTTTACGAGAACCGAGACCGGTTGAGCAACTCCAATAGCGTACGCCAATTGGACTTCACACATGTAGGCAAGGTCGGCGGCCACGATGTTCTTGGCGATGTAGCGCGCCCTGTATGCGGCCGAACGATCCACTTTGCTCGGGTCCTTTCCCGAGAATGCGCCGCCGCCGTGGGAGGCGTAACCGCCGTAAGTGTCCACGATGATTTTGCGTCCAGTGAGTCCGCAGTCGCCATGAGGTCCGCCTATGACGAATCTGCCGGTGGGATTGATGTGGTATCTTATGTTTGATTCGTCGAAAATCTCAGGCGGTATGACGGGTTTTACAACGAGCTCGATCACCTTCTCCCGTATTTCTTCCTGGGTCATGTCATCGCTGTGCTGGCACGAGACGACGACAGTATCGACGCGGACAGGCTTCAAAGAATCATATTCCACCGTTACCTGCGATTTCCCGTCGGGCCGGAGGAACGAAAGCTCGCCGCTCTTTCGAACTTCGGAAAGCCGGCGAGTGATTCTGTGCGAGAGCGCAATCGGAGTGGGCATCAGCTCGGTCGTGTCCTTGCAGGCAAAACCGAACATCATTCCCTGGTCTCCGGCTCCTTGTTCGTGTTCCTTGGTGGCGGTGACGCCCATGGAGATGTCGGGCGATTGCTTTTTCAGCGAAACGATTATTCCGCAACTGTTGGCGTCAAACCCGTAACTCGCATCCACGTAACCGATGCTCTGGATGATCCCACGCACAACATCAACGATATCCACCTGCGCTTTGCTTGTGATCTCACCTGCGACGAGCGCGAGCCCGGTGGTTACGAGACACTCGCAGGCCACCCGCGAGAACGGGTCCTGCTCGATCATCGCGTCGAGCACGCCGTCGGACATCTGATCGCAGATTTTGTCCGGATGTCCCTCGGTAACCGACTCCGAGGTAAAGAGATGACGACCCTTGCGTATTTTTCGTTTCACAGTCTTTCTCCTTGGTTGAAAGAAGACACCGCTGCGCCGAGTGAACAAAAAGCCCCTGCATCTTTCCACACCGGGCGTGACTCGCCCGTCTGATGGATGCAGGAGCTTGTGGTCATTGAGTGATAGCAGACCCTAACGCTTGAACTGGTTTGCCAGTAGATTGCAGTCGAGCCGGATGCCGGGCCCCATTGTCGAAGACAACGTGGCCGAGCGGAAATACTGCCCCTTGGCGGCCGCAGGTTTTGCCCTTGTAAGAGCATCGAAAACGGCGACGGCATTCTCATATATCTGGTCGTCGCTGAACGACGCTTTTGCGATAGGCACATGGATGTCCGCAGTCTTGTCCATCCTGAATTCTATCTTGCCGGCCTTAATTTCCTTCACGGCCTTCGCAACTTCGAATGTCACCGTGCCCGATTTCGGCGACGGCATCAGGCCGCGCGGCCCGAGGATTTTTCCGAGTTTGCCGACGACACCCATCATGTCGGGTGTGGCGATAGCGACGTCGAAATCAAACCAGCCGCCTTTGATTTTTTCCGCCATGTCTTCCGCGCCAATGAAGTCTGCGCCCGCTTCTTGCGCCTCGCTCACTTTCTCGCCCTTCGTAAAAACGAGAACGCGCACCTTCTTGCCCGTTCCGTGCGGAAGGGCTACGGTTCCGCGGACCATCTGGTCGGCCTGTTTCGGATCGACGCCAAGCTTCAGCGAGAGCTCGATGGTCTCATCGAATTTGGCCTTCGCAGTCTTTTTCGCGGATACAGCCGCCTCGCGCAGATCGTATGATTTAGTCACATCGACCTCGGCCAGAGCGGCTGCCATTCTCTTGCTCACGTGTTTGCCCATAATCCTCTCATTCCTCCTGAAACGAACGCCAAGCTCTAGCCGGCGATTTCGATGCCCATACTGCGCGCAGTGCCTTCGACCATACTCATTGCCGCCTCGATGCTGGCGGCGTTGAGGTCCGGCATTTTGGTAGTGGCTATCTCGCGGACCTGGTCTCTTGTGATCGTGCCCACCTTCTGACGATTAGGCTCGCCGGAGGCTTTCGCTATCTTCGCCGCCTTCTTGAGAAGAATGGCCGCCGGCGGCGTTTTTGTTATATACGTGAAAGACCTGTCCTCGAAGACAGTGATTACCACGGGTATGATGAGGCCCTGTTTGTCTTTCGTTCTTTCGTTGAACGACTTGCAAAATTCCATGATGTTGACCCCGTGCTGGCCGAGCGCCGGACCGACCGGGGGGGCCGGGTTAGCTTGTCCACCCGGCACGTGCAATTTCACAATAGCTTTTACTTTCTTTGCCATCTTCTGGGAACTCCTTCGGGATTTATGCCTTTTCGACTTGCCAGAACTCGAGTTCGACTGACGTCAAACGTTCAAATATCTCGACCATCACCTTCAGCTTGCCGCGTTCAGGATTCACTTCGTCGACATAGCCCATGAAGTTTGTAAACGGCCCTTCTATGATCTTTACTTTCTCTTCTTTCTCAAAACTGACCTTCGGCTTCGGCTTCTTCTTCTCGCCGCGCATCTGCTGGAATATCGATTCGATCTCGTCGGGCTCGAGTGACGAAGGCATCTTGCCGGACCCGATGAAACCGGTGACCCCGGCGGTTGTGCGGATGAGTTGCCACGTCCTGTGGGTCAGTTTCATTTCCACAAGAACGTAACCCGGGAATATCTTGCGGCTTGTGATTCGTTTCTTTCCGCCCTTCACCTCGGCGACTTCCTCGGAAGGCACGATTATCTGGCTCACGAGTTCCTCGAGGTGTTCCTGTTTTACCCGCGCATCGAGGCTCTGTCTCACCTTGTTTTCATGTCCCGAGTGCGCATGGATGACATACCACTTCTTTTGGGCTGTCTGCTCGTCGGGCAGAGTCGTCAATTCGCCTGCGCGCGCTCTGGCGACACGCGTTTTCTTGGCAGCGGCTTCTTCCTCTGCTTTGGCGGCGGAGGCAACCGCGACCTCAACCGGCTGTTCTTCAGTGGCGGATGCCTCGTCGGCAGCCGCTTCGGGCTCCGAAGGCTCGGGCGACGGATGTTCCGCTTCAACGGGCGCGGTTTCTCCGGTTTTGTCCTCGCCTTTTGTATCTTCTCCGGCGGGGGTGTCGTAAGAGGTATCCGCCTCGTTCTGGTGAGCGGAGTCCCCTTGTTCCTGCCCCTGTGTTTGTTTTTCTTCGTTTTCTTGTATCATGACGTTAGTTCTGCGCTCTTTCAAAGGCCGAGCACGCGAGTGACGACCGTGTAGAGTATCCAGTCCACGATTCCCAGGAATACAGTTGTAATGCCGACGAGCACGAGCACCACGCCGGTGGAACCCGCAAGGTCCTTCCGTGTGGGCCAAGCCACCTTCACCAGTTCAGCCTTCACTGTTTTTACGTAATCGACAATTTTCTGATACATCACTCCTCCGTGACATTTACGGTGGCAATCCAAAAATTGGCAGGCCTGGAGGGACTCGAACCCCCAACATCCGGTTTTGGAGACCGGCGCTCTAGCCATTAGAGCTACAGGCCTGCACTCGATAGCTTCAGCGGCTCCGCGCAAGAGCCGGATTCCTATCTGGCTATCTTACTTTGTCTCTTTATGCGGAGTGTGCGCCTGGCAGAACTTGCAGTACTTGCGCAGTTCCAGTTTCTCCGTGTGCTTCTTCTTGTCTTTGGTCGTCGTATAATTGCGCTGTTTGCATTCAGTGCATGCTATCGTGATTATTTCTCGCATTTGCCTGGTCTACCTTTGCACATATGCCTATTCGATGACTTCGGTTACGACGCCCGAGCCGACGGTGCGACCGCCTTCGCGGATAGCGAACCGAAGCTCTTTTTCCATCGCAATAGGCGTCAGCAGTTCCACATTGATCAACACGTTGTCGCCGGGCATCACCATC
>JACRIR010000085.1 GCA_016215705.1 Candidatus Poribacteria bacterium
GCAGTCCGTCGAGCCGGTTCTCCATTCGCCGCACCCACAACTGTTGCATGCTCTCACCCTGTAACGGTAAATCCCGCAGGAAACGGTATCTGAATATGAAGCACTCGGGCCGGAGTAGATCGGAGTCCATGTTACTCCCCCATCACTCGAACGCTCCAGTTCGTAGCGCGTCGCCCGGACTGCGCTTGACCAACTCACGGTGTATGTACCATCAGAATCGTTTGTTGGATAACTAATGTTGGCGGGCGCGGGAGGCGCAGTATAATTGCAGTCCGTCGAGCCGGTTCTCCATTCGCCGCACCCACAACTGTTGCATGCTCTCACCCTGTAACGGTAGACGCCGCAGGACACAGTCTCCGGATACGTAAGATTCGGGCCGGAGTAAATCGGAGTCCACGTGATTCCGCCGTCACTCGAACGCTCTAATTCATAACGAGTCACACCGGTTACTGCCGCCCAACTTATGGTGTAACTTCCGTCGGAGTCGCTGGATGGATAGTTGATGCTAACAGGCACGCCCGGCGGACTGCATGTACTTGCACAATCCTCATTGCTTGGGATAGACTCGCCGCACGCGTTATTGAATGCAGTCACCACGTAACAGTAATCGGTACCCGCGGCCAGGCCTGTATCATCGTTGCTGACGGTATTTGCTGGTAGTTCTTTTGAAAAGGAACCATCTCGGTAAACTCGGAACCCGTTTTCATCGGACGAATTGTCTGTCCAGTTCAAGCGGATCGTGTCCAACGATATACTTTGGGCATTCAAGCCGCTTGGCGCATTAACGCATGGGGAGAGAGCTGCTACAGCATCCACCTCAGGTTCATTAAGGTCCCAAAACAGGCTTGGATCCCATCCAGTCAGCTTTATGTAGCGATACTGGCCAAGCAACTCGAAGACTGCCGCAATATCGTCGCTGCACCATCCATTGCCGTTCGCATCTTCCTCAGAATGATGGGGACGCCAACCATCAAGATAGACGTCCGTGAGTAGGGCCTGCGAACCTGCCGAACCCCATAACTCATTGGAGCCATAAACCTGAACCTCGAGCCCCTCTGCCAGATAGGGACCATGATCCTGACTGAGGAAGACTGCGATGCGGTTTGTCTCGGCTCCAAGATCCCACCATCCTCCATCAGGAAAGTAGAACTGAACATATAATCCATCCAACGCGTCGCCATTCGTGTTTGCATCTCCGGCATTCTCGACCACATTGTCATCCCAACCCACGCCGACTCCCATGTCGCCATAAGAGGTCGCATCTGGCTGAGTTGGCGATAATCCCATGAAGTCACCAAAGGTCAGATTCGACGTTTCGAGGGAGCCGAACATTATGACAGCTAATGGGTTATAGTTAGGAACACTATCTCCCCAGTCATATGCCGCTGACCCATCGTAAGCAAGTGGTTGCGACGATAGGTTAAGGAACAAAACCACAAGCACTTCGAGCAGAAGAAGTCTTCTTTTCATGAGTCAGTCTCCCATTCGGATTGCTTCTCTCCACCCCTTCTTGAAATCGAAAAATAGGTCACCATAATCCCGCCTTCTTCTTCACGGCCGCCAGCAGCAGAAAACCGCCCATGCAGACGACAAGAAAAACGGGAATGTTCGTTCCACCTATTGCCCAGGAATTGGCTTCACTTTTCTTCCCTGCCGACCCATTTGGCTCCGACGCCTTAGCCTTTTCCGAACCAGCCGCAGACGGCGGGACCAACGGAGGCCTATCATCAGCATTGGTTAGGTTGGAGGATGATTTGACAGGTGCTCCGGCCAGACTTTGGCGAGGCGCGTCGGGATTCATTGAATTGGTCTTCGCCCTTGAGGAACCTTTGTCGTCGGGACGAAGAGAGCTAATCGGGAGGCCGTGTCCGACAGAATGCGGGTTGGCATTTGCCGTGCGGGCTGCCGCAGCAAACTCTCCCGGCGCAACGGGTGAAGCAGTCGGACTGGCGGTTTCCACCCTGCGAGTAACTACTCTCGATCCGCCGATCGAGCTTGTTGACTCGTTTCCAGAAGAAGACGAATCGGTGGAACCAGAGGTTGCCTGCGGGTCAGAAGCGTCGCCGTCCGAACTATTCTCCGCGTTTCCACTGTCTTCATGATCCTCCTCGTCGTCTTCATCGTCCTCATCCTGACCTTGGGAGGAGCCGATTACCAGAACGCTGCCGTCTCGCCTGGAACACGCAATGCTCTCGCCATTCGGATTGAATAACGCAGCGGCGGTGAGGCGCAAGGAATGCACCCCCGCAGTGGCGTTGCCGTTCGCCACAAAAGAAATCTCGAAAATAGGACCACTGGCTGACGAAATTCCCGTTGCATTGGCCATCGAAATCTTGAGCGAACCCGCCTGCGGATTACTGACAAGGGAAAAACCGCTTGTTTGTCCGACGGTGCGCGCATTGGGTGGCGCAAGCAAGAACGCATTGGGATCAAAACCGATCGAAAAATCGCCGCCCGCAAAATCCTTTGTCGCACTTATCGAGATATCCACGGAGAACGCACTGCCCGGCTGTGTGCTCACGCTGGAAACACTGACGATAGCCTGAGCGACAGAATCTTGCGGAAGGAAAGTCGCTGCGATGAAAACGAAAATGCCGATAAGGAATACGCGAAGGAATCTAATTCTTCCGGATAGGAAATATGGCGCGAAATCCCCGCCCCTCCCCTTTACAAATGGGGGGAAAAAGGACCGTTGTGCCTTTGACAAACCTCTGCTCATTTGTTAAGATTAAAACAGCCTTGAGGGGGTTTCCCCCCGGGTCCGGAGCCACCAACCCAGGGCCTCGAGAACTCTGGTTGGTGGCTCTTCTATTGGTGTGTACAGAGCCTTGAAAGATTCGGTTCAGGGTTGAAAAAGACGCGCCAGGGTTTCTTTTATCATATCAATTTACTTTTGTCAAGAAGAATTTTTAGCATTCTTGACTTCTTTTTATTTCCAATAATTTTAGTTATTGAGCGTAATCTACTCGCTCAATTCACTCCCTGATAATCACCGAACACCATAACAACCACCTCTTTCTTCAATGAGACTGGCCGACTAGGACAAACACAACACCTTCCAAACCAAGAAGTTACGGCGCATCGCCCTAGATATCCACAGCCCCAACCGTTATTGCCTGTGAGTATACTGCGGGCGGTACGTTACGCTAGAGGCAGAAACGGATTCCCAAGCCCCGATCAAGTCGATGACAGACTTTTTTGCGGGAATGATTAGACTACAAGTATGCTCCCGGCATGACATTATCCTGAAGGCGTTTGGCGAGACGGGTGTTGCGGTTTTGGATTTTTGCGTTTCGGACGGCGAGGGAGAGCGCCTGTTGCGTGCCGACGAGGACGACAAGCTCTTTGCCGCGCGTGACTGCGGTGTAGATGAGATTCCTTTGAAGAAGGATGTAGTGCTGCATGATGACCGGCACGACGACGGCCCGATACTCGGACCCCTGGGACTTATGAACTGAGATGGCGTAAGCGAGCTCGAGTTCGTCAAGCTCGGAGAACTCGTATATGACGGTACGCGCGTCGTAATCGACAGCTACCTGTTGGGTGTCACGGTCTATCGAGAAGACAATTCCGAGGTCTCCGTTGAAGACGTCTTTTTCATAATTATTTCTTATTTGCATAACTTTGTCGCGCACTCTGAACGTCCTCATGCCATGCTGAATCGGATTGCCCGAGGGGTTGAGCAGTTGCTGCAGCCTCATGTTCAGGTCGGAGACGCCGGCAACCCCTTTGTGCATGGGGCTCAAGACCTGAATGTCGAACAGAGGGTCCATGCCGAAAGCATCGGGAATTCGGGCGGTAACGACCGTCTCGATGGTGGCGGCGACTTCTTCCGGTGTGGCCCGCTCGATGAAATGGAAGTCGCTCTTTTTGGCGGACTCGCCGGAAGCCAGAATCGGCGTGTCACCATTATTGATCCTGTGAGCATTCGTGACGATAAGGCTTCCTTCGGCTTGCCGGAAAATTTCGGTAAGCTCGACGGCATTCGCGAATCCCGATTGAAGCATATCTCTGAGGACGTTGCCGGGCCCCACCGACGGCAGTTGGTCGGCGTCGCCGACAAGTATGAGGACAGTTCCGTCCGGTGTGGCCTTTAGCAGATGGTATAGCAGCGCGATGTCGAGCATGGAGGTTTCGTCGATGATGAGAACGTCGCACTCGAGCGGGTTATCGCGATCCCTGAGAAAATTCATTTTGCCCGGGCTGAATTCGAGCAACCGGTGGATGGTGGCAGCGGGTATTCCGGCGACTTCTTCCATGCGCTTGGCGGCCCTACCCGTCGGCGCTGCAAGTTGCACGCGCTGCCCCTTGGCGCGAAACATTTCGACGAGCGCGCGAATGATAGTGGTCTTACCCGTGCCGGGTCCTCCCGTAATGATGAGAACTTTGCTCTCGAACGCCTTCCGTATCGCCTGACGCTGGCCGGGATTCAGTTTCAGGTGATGGCGATCCTCGAACCATGCAATTGCCTTGTCAGTATCGATGCGCGGCATGACCTTGACGGAATCCCTTATGGTTTTGAGGAGATGCGCCGAGCCTGCCTCGGCAATGTGGAGAGGCGCGAGGTAGACGATCATTTGACCGTTGGCCTCTTCAACCACAACTTTCTTCTCGGACACCAGAGTTCCTATCCCCTGCTCGATAAGGGGAATGGGGACTTCCAGCATCTTTTCGCATCGTTCGATGAGGTTACCCATCGGACAGAAGACGTGGCCCTCCGCAGCCATCTCGCCCAGAACATGAAGGGCGCAGGCAGCGGCCCGCGCGGGCGAGTCGTGCGGAATACCCATCCTCTGGGCAATCGAGTCGGCCTGCTTGAAACCGATTCCGTGGACGTCGTAGACCAGCCGATACGGGTCTTCGCGGACGACACGCGCCGCCATGCCGCCATATTGCTTGATGATGCGGGTGGCATAGGCGGGGCTTATGCCATTGGCCTGGAGAAAAATCATCGTCTCGCGGAGGTCTTTGTGTTGTTCCCAACTGGCGATTATTTTTTCGAGCGTCTTGCGGCCGATGCCACGAACCTGGCGCAGCCGCTTGGGCTGGTCGCTAATCACTTGAAGCGTGTCGGCGCCGAACTTCTTTACGATGCGCTCGGCCATGACAGGACCTATTCCTTTTATGAGTCCCGATGAGAGATATTTTTCGATTCCCTGGATGGAGGACGGTGGAACAATCTCGCACCGGTCTATGCGGAATTGGGGGCCGAACTTGGGATTGTCTTCCCAACAGCCGGAGGCGCGCACGTATTCGCCTTCACGGACTCCGGCCAGACAACCTACAACAGTGACAAGCTGAGTGTGCTCACCGGAATTCAGGCGGGCTACCGTATAGCTGTTTTCTTCGTTGAAGAAAACGATCCTCTCGACCGTTCCCTCAAGAGTGTTGTTGCCTTCGGTTTTCATCGTCGGACACATTCCGTCGTTCATTATATGACAACAATCGCCGGCATTCAAACTTTGCCGACGGATTTTGACTTTGGCGGAAGGTATCGAATATCATGAGGCACTGCCGGAGGCGAAAGCTGAAAGAGACAAGGAGAAGTGAACCAGAATGCTCAAGTGTCAAAGATCGAGAAGAATAGGCCATGAGCAATTCGCGTGAGAGATATGAATCATTTTCTTTCGACCGGCGTGACATTTTGGCCGTTAGCGTTCTGGTTGCCACGATCCTTGTCTATTTCTGGCCTCTCGTATGGACGGACAAATACATATATGGCGGGTTAGACATACGGCGGAGCCTTTACCTTTTTAGAAAAGTCACATATGACACAATGCGGGGCGGGGAGCTGCCCCTCTGGTTGCCATACCTCTATTGTGGTATGCCTCTGCTTGCTTCATTCCTTGCGACTCCCTTTTATCCCCTAGACCTCGCATTCATGTTTTTACGGATTCCGCTACCCGCTTCCTTTAACTGGGATTTGTTGATTCATTTGGTCGCGGCCCAGGTTTTCTCGTTCCTATTCTTCAGACGAATGCTTCGATGCCGGACGGCGGCAGTGTTCTGTTCATTGTGGTTCTGGAACGAATTGTTTCTCGGCTCAATCACAACAGGGGACGGGCTGAATATCAGGGCGATGCTCCTGGCGCCGGTGGTCTTCTATTTCGTTGAAGCCGGCCTGAGCGAAAGCGGGCGGCCTCGCCATTTCTTGTTCGGCTCGCTCGCCGTTTCCATGCAACTACTCTGCGGCGGCCTGCAAATCACTCTCTATACTATGGCCGCAGTCACGGCATACGCAGTCTTTGAGTTGACTATTCGCGCATGGCGAAGGGAAGATGCGCCTCGCCTCGCCGGCCGGTTCATCGCTATGATTGTCTGTGCGTTGGCAATTGCCTCTGTACATTTGATGCCCGCGTGGGAATACAGTCGTTTGAGCGTAAGAGCCACAGGCATTCCATGGTTCCGGGCGTGGGGACTCGAGCCGTATCAGCTTATTGATTACGTGATCCCGATGTTCGAGGGTGAGGGCAAGGGGCACGGCTACTTTGGAATGGCGGCCCTGGTGTTGGCCGGCTATTCCCTGATTTTCTGGAAAGACAGGCGCAAGTATTTCTTCGCGGCATTGGGAATCATCTCGATACTATATGCGATGGGTGGCAGTACTCGAGTGTCATCGTTTCTCGCCGGACTGCCTCTCGTAAGAGATTTCCGGGGGCCTTTTAGAGGCTCCATTCTCTTCAATTTCTCCGTATTCGTTCTTGCAGGCGGCCTAATGGCAAACGCACTCACGCAAAGCAATGCCTCCCGGAGCAGGCGCCAAAGAGTCGGCTTTGCCGTGATGAGCATATTGCTGGCAGGGGGATTCCTCATGGCAATATTTCTTGCACACGGTCATTCCGAAGCATTTGGCGCAAGAGCCGCAATTTCCGGCGGTTTTCTGACGATCTCGGTGATTGCCGCGTTTCTTCTCATTTTTTCCGACCGCCTCAAGACTGTGGCGGGATTTTCCCTTGTCGCATTGCTCGCATGCGACCTTACGCTCAATTATGGGCTCCGTTATTCTCCCGCATCGGTGAAGGACATGTTTGCGGAAGACTGGACCGTGCCTCTCTTGAAGAAGGAGTCGGTGGGTCAAAGAGTTGCAGTTTACAATACGGCGCATTCAAACTATTTCGGGCTTTTTGGGATTGAAGCGGCCAATGGGCATCATCCTTTCCCGCTGGCAAGACATGCGGGTTTCCTTCCGCTTCTCAAGAATCCGAAGACAGCTTCTCTTGCGGGCGTCGCAGACAATGTATACTACCAATTGGGCGAGAACAGACTCCCGTATGATCCACCTGTAGGGCTCGCAGAGGAGACGGCGAATCAGAGTCTCACGGTCCGTAATGAGAAAAACCCCATTGAATCCGCCCGGGTGATCATCGAGCCGGCGACTATCGCGCCCTCACCGCGAGCGTTTCTGGCGCAACGATACAGGGTTATTCCGCCGGAAATGATTCTTGGCGCAATGCGGGAACGCGCGTTCGATCCTTCACGGGAGGCGATTCTCGAGAAGAATCCGGGGATGACGCCTGCAAGGGAAAAGCGCTCGAAACAAGGGACGGCAACTGTCGCTGCTCGCGGGGCAAACGAAACGGTGGTCGAGACAGCGTGTGATGATGGGGCGATTCTGGTTCTCTGTGATTCATACTATCCCGGCTGGCAGGCTGAAATTGACGGTCATAGAACGGAACTCTTGAGAGCGGATTATATTTTTCGCGCTGTTGTGCTTCCGCCCGGAAAGCACGGAGTTGTTTTCAGGTTCAGGCCTCCGCTCTTCTTTCTTGGCGCTCACGTCTCATGCGCGGGGATAGTCATCTGGCTTGTTTGGGCTTTTATCGTGAGTCGAAACAGACTCTTGTGAGCGGACAACCTGAAGTAGCGTTATTCAAAGACTTGCGCAGCGTCATCGATTATGCTTTGGGGAATCTTAAGACCTATATTGCCGGCGACTTGCAGGTTGAGCGCCATTTCAACTTTCCGGGGTATCCCCACCGCGATGCCTTCAGGCTTGGCGCCATTGAGTATCTGGACCGCTATCTCCCCGGCCTGCCTGCCATTGTCGCGATAGTCCGCAGTCAAGGCAACGAGAGCGCCTGCTTTGACGAATCCATTATGCGGCCCCATGAACGGTATCCCCCTATGGAGAACATATTCAATGACGTATCTTGTCGAGGGCCTCGTAAAGACCTTGCCGTCTGCGACCGACCACAGAGCCTCTATTTTCTGCTTGTCGAGTCTGCCGAGGGCGTCCGGCACATCGCCTTCGGCTTCGACCGGCTCTGCTATCATCTGGATATTCATCGATTTGGCTATGCGCTTGGCTTCCTCTATCACAGGAAGAGTTTCATCCGGACTGTAGAGCACCCCAACACGTTTGAGCTTTGGCATTATCTTCAGTAGAACACGAAGCTGACGCTCGATGGGGACATCCATTGCAGCGCCCGTCACATTTTCACCCGGCCTATCCATATTTGCCACAAATGCGCTCGCGACGGGGTATAACACCATCGAGAAGACAATGGGCGTGCTCCGGAAATTCTTCGCCATGACTTCTGTTGCACGCGAGCCGACGGTGAGGATCAGATCGGGCTTTGAAGCGCGTATCTTGCCCACAATCTGCTCTCCCCCTTCCGTCTGTCCCTGGAGGTTGTATGTGACGGTCTTGCATTTGATCCGTTTCTGCGAGATGGTGTCGAGAAAACCGCCAATTGCGGTATTGTATTCGGGCAAATCCCAGCTTTTCACAATTGCGACGAGACATTCGCGCTCGGTCGCCTCTGCCGTTGCGCGCGAGGCGAGGCACACAGCAAGAGCGACAACACAGAAGAGGGTCAGCCTGTCACGACTTCCAAAGCGCATATCCGGATTGTTCACCGTCGATCTCTTGAACTCATGTGGCGATTCTTGCGACATTGCGCATATGAATCGTGCGAGTGAATTCGCGCCTGTGCGGGCGCAATGAATTGCGCCCCTACGGGCATACATTGTGAAATTCTGTAGGGGCGCGATGAATCGCGCCCAATTTGCTCTTTGGTTGCGGCTAATCTGCGCTTGCGAGTTCCTTGAGATTCAGAATCGTGTCTTGACCTGGAAGAAAACTTGTCGTTGGAAACTCTCGCCTGTGGGGAATTCCCTGTGATTATCGTCAAGCGCATTCTGAACGATCAAAGACGCTTCAAGGTCCCTGTTGGGGAATTTATAACCGATCCTTGTGTCAAGACGGGTATAGTCGTCGAGCTCCACCTCGGTAGGCTGGAACGGAATCGGGGCGTTCCTGTCGAAGAACCCGAAGGTGACTTTGTCCACGAAGTTCAAATCGATTGACCCGTTCAGCCCATTCTCGAGCTCGGCGTAAATGCCGGCATTGATCTTATGACGTGGTGACGACTCAATAACTTCTCCGTCTTCGTTCAACTGGAACTGCACGCCGTCGTCTCTGGCTTTGAGCTCCTGGTATGAGTAATTCAGATAGCTGGACAATCTTTCAGAAAAATGATATTCGAGGCTGACCTCCCCTCCATACGCGATGGCAGCCCCCTGGTTCTCGTAGTGGAAAACGAACGGAGGCGGCGACGGGAAAGGAGGCAGGAAATTGAGCTGGCGGAACTCTATGATTTCATCCAGCAGATTATAAAACGTGTCCGCCTTGAAGTGCAGTTTATTATCCAATAGACGTGTCTGATAGCCGATCTCAAACGACGTAATTTCTTCGGCGTCGAGGTCACGATTGCCGGTGGCGATAACTGCGCCATTCCCCAGGTTCAGGTCGAGGAACGATTCGACAAAAGAGGGATTGCGGAACGCGCGAGCGATTGACGCGCGAAATATATGGCTTTCCCATGGCTCATACACCAGGCTGGCTCTCGGCGAGAAATGGATACCGGTCAGTGGGTGCGAGTCGAACCGGATTCCGGCGGTGAGAGTCATGTCGTCCAGAACATCGTACTGGTCCTGAACGAAAACCGAGAAGAGATTCTCTTGTTCGTCGCGTCCGATGATCTCGCCGGAGGTAACGCGATTGTGGCGGTAGTTTGCGCCCCATGTGATCGTATGGTCTTCCCATGGCTCGATTGAGTGCTGCGCCTCGAGATCGAAAACGTTGTTGATAATGGAGCGCATATCGGTATCACCGGTGGCCAGAACATCTATATCAACAAGGTTGTAGAAGCCCTGGAATTTCCAGTCTTCGTAGTCATAGTTCAGTTTGCTGTAGCCGAAGACGCCTTCGCGGTCGAACGACGAGACTCGTGTCAGACTTTTTCCGTCATCGGCGTCCGCCCCGGCGGAGAAATAGATTTGGCTGTCGGAGTCAAACTCGTGTTTCAGAAGAATATTCCCTTTGAAGACTTCATGGTCATCTTCATCCCTGTCCTCGAACGAGTTTGCCTCATTCCAGCTCGCGACCGCCTTGTAGCTCCATTTGTCGAAAACGTTCGCATTCATCGCGGTCCACGTAAAAGTTTCGAATTCGCCTGCGGTCGCCGACAAGGTTGTGCCCTTGGCCTTCTCGGGCGTCTTCGTGATGATGTTTATGACACCGGAAAAGGCGTTGGCGCCATAGAGCGCGGAGCCGGGGCCACGGATGATCTCGATGCGGTCTATTTCTTCGAGAACAATCGGCAGATTGTCCCACACTACGGTGCCGAAGAAATCGACGTAGGCCGAACGCCCGTCTATCAGAAGGAGCAAGTTATTGGTTGAGGGCTCATTGAAACCCCGGGCCGTGATGTTCGCATCTGACGGCGTGACCCTGAAGACGTCCAGACCGGGAACTCTTCGGAGGAGGTCGGCTATACTGGTGGCGCCCGAACGACTGATGTCTTCTGCCGTGATGACGCTGATGGAGGAAGGGGATTTCGTGATCGGCTGTTCCCGCTTGGTTGCGCTCACAACAATTGGAATTTCTTCAAAAAAGAGCAATTCTCTCTTTGGATACGCTTCGTCCGCCTCTTCGGCAATTTGGCCGTCCGGCTCTTTATTGTCGGGGACTTCCGCGTATGCTTCCGAGTTCATCGCCGCCGCGAACGCCGTCGCGAGCAAGAAACCTATAACCCATCGTCTGGCCGCTCTCACTCTGACCTCCTTGTTCGACTCTATTACTCCGATACTCGGGATTGGAATGCGTACGATAAATCTGATGATAAACGAATTCAGCGCTCTCATGCAGGAGCATTCCCCGTGGAATACGAGGCGAGGCTGCGCCCCTGCGCCGGTGGATTGCCGAAGGAAATCTATCAGGGTCGTTTCGGAATCCGCCATTTGCGTATCGGTGAAGAGCGCCCAAATTCTATAACAGATTATGCAACCGTGTCAATCGGGGTTCGGCGTAAGGAGCCAAGAACGACGGCTTTCGAGAACCAGGCGGGCAGATTCAAGAAATCGAACAAGAATGGCAGAAAGGAACTGATTCGTCAAGTCTATTGGGGTTTAGGCAGCGCCACAGTAAACTCGTGTTTGGTATGAATCTGGAGGAGCTTCACTGTGCGCGCTTCTGAATCTATATCGAGGATCTTGAAATTCTTGATTACATCGCCTTCCCTGGCATATTCCGGACTTCGGGTCTGCGGCAGTTGGATCAGGGCAATTGCGACACCGCCGGACTTGATGATGCCGCGCAGTCTCACGTCGGGCACCTCGACGTAAGTCGAGATCAGATTCAGTAAACGACGGGCACGCAGATTGGCAGGATCGATTCGAAGCGACTGACGAACGTCTTCGAGAGCGTCATAATATCGCCGCGAGAGGGAAAATTCACCGGCGCGTTTCAGAAGGTCTTCGTTGGTCCTCATCAGAAGGCTGAGAGCGACCACGTCGGAAGGGTTTATCTTGATGACCTCCTGCGCTTTAGTTATCGCCTGCGGGTACTCTTTCTTGCTGTGATGCGCCTGCGCTTCGCGAAGCAACTGGCCGGCAACGCGCAAAGAGAGTTCGGTGGCGGTCTTATGGTCCGGTCGGTGTCTAAGCGCAAGTCTGACATCTGTCAGAGCGGCTTCGATTTCGCCTGCGTCGAACTCTCTCGATGCTCTGACTGTGGCGGCGTCAGCAAGCAAGTCAATCAGTTTCTGGGCCCGGGCGTCTTTAGGGTCCAAGTCCTGAACCGCGACCGCAGTTGCGAAAGCAGCCTCATAATCGCCCGATAAGAACTGCCCCTGTCCCTTATCGAGCATGTCGGTTTTCTCCTTCTGCAACTGTATGGCGCGAAGAAACTGACTTACAGGTGAACCAGCCCCCGATGTCAGCACACTCCGAAAATCTATCTTGTGAATCTGGTAAGTGAAAGTGAAATAGAGGGCCACCGAGGCCACGGCGAGCAGGAATACGATCTTTCCAAGGTTCACCCTGCGCGCGGAGGTGCGCGCAGTGAACCAAAGCATCTTCAGTTTTGAGAGAGAAGACGCGGGCTTTTCTTCCGGCTTAGCTTCGGCGACCGGCGGCTTCGCATCAAGCTCGGCAATTCTTTTCTTTTGGTCCGGGGTGAGCACCATAATGCGAATAGAATAGCAAAGAACTCTCGCTTCAGTCAACTATTTGCGTTCTGACACGTGACAAGGCCATGAACAGTGGCGGCGCGAGCCCAAATCTGTTGGCTGAAATCACAGTAAAGCTGTATAATCGTTGCGATTCGGCCAAACAAGACAACCAGAAGATCCGGATAGGGGTGGCCACATGATGAAGAAGAAGTCGCTGCGCGGCGAAGGGATACTCGAGTTCGCCGGAGAGAAGCTCAGGGCGGTATCTTTTCCTTTGGGAGGCATTGGCGCCGGCTCCGTCGCCCTCTGCGGCGACGGCGGCCTCAGACAATGGCAAATATTCAATAATGTCAATCATTACGCCCATGTGCCGCTGTCATTCTTCGGTCTGTATTCGAGAGGGGGAAACTCGGACCCCAAATGTCGGGTGCTGCAATCAAACGCCGGATATGACGATCAATACGAGCCCGCGCCGTCGGTCTCGGACCACGTGGTCCCACGCGCATCCCGTGAACTTCTGAAAACACTGCCCGGGGTGGACGACATTTTATTTGTTGGGGAATATCCAGTCGCCGAAATATTCTATGCGCTGCCCGGCTTTCCTGTCTCCGTCTCGCTGAGGGCCTATTCCCCTTTTGTGCCGTTGGACGCAGATGAGTCCGGACTGCCCGCAGTTATCTTCCAATTTTGCATCTCAAATCCCCCTTCACCGCGCTTCGTCGCAAATTCTCCCTTACCCCCTTTTGCCGCCAATCCCCCTTCACCCCCCTTTAGTAAAGGGGGGGAGGGGGGATCTAAAGACTCCCGCGGACCGGTCGAAGTTTCAATACTGATGTGTCAGCAGAATGCCGTCGGCTGGGATGATTCGTCGGAAATAGACGGAGTCTTTCATCCGAGCTATGGCGGCAACCGCAACCGGATCATTCGTAGCCCCGGCCTCACTGCAATCGAGCTGAAAAACATCAGTCTATCCGATGATCATCCGCGCCAGGGCGAGATGCTGATTGCCGCTTTGGATGACCCGGCCTCGACGCGAGCCCAATGGACGGACGTCGAAAGCCTTTGGGCGGACTTCTGCGCCGACGGACGTCTCGATGATGCAGAAAAGAGCGAACCGAGTCCACGCGGCCAGACTGTCAACTCGGCAATTGCATGCCGGAGAATGATTGAGCCGGAATCCGAGCAAAAAATCACATTCCTGCTGACATGGCGCTTTCCGAATCGGTTCGTCGAATGGGAACAGCCAACGCTGACGCAAGAGCAGAATGTTGACAAGAGCAAGTTGTGGTTGGGCAATCATTATGCTGTTCGATTTGGCTCGGCGCTGGAAGTCTCTGAATATGTGCGTGATAACTTGAGCCGGTTTGATGACATAGCCGCAAGGTTCCGGAGAGCGCTCCACGATTCTTCTTTGCCTGTCCCGATCACCGAGGCGATTTCCTCGCAAATTTCGGTCGTTCGTTCACCGACGTGTTTTCGATCTGCCGATGGGAACTTCTACGCATTCGAAGGATGCCAGGGCGCCAGCACCGAGACGATGGGCTCGCGCGGCGGATGCTGTCCGCTCAACTGCACGCACGTGTGGAATTACGCGATGACCGTGGCGCGCTTGTTTCCGCAGCTTGAGCGCTCGATGCGGGAAACAGAATGGTTGCATCAACAGCATGAGAGCGGGTATCTTCCGCATCGCGTCGTGGTTCCTCTTTATTTGAGGAGACCGTGGGACCGGTATATCGGCGGACCGCCATACCCCGCGCTAGATGGTCTTCTAGGCGCGATTCTCAAGACGTACCGCGAATTCCGCGCGTGCGGAGAACGAGAATGGCTGGCAGGTTTGTGGGAGCACGTCCGCCTGGCGATCGACCACGCAATGGAACGTTATGACCGCGGTGATGGAGTGATTCACGGGCCTCAACCGTGCACCTATGATGTGGAGATTGAAGGACCAAACAGTTTCATAGAATCGCTCTATCTTGCCTCGTTGCGGGCCGCTGAGGAAATGGCGAAAGCAGTCGGCGACCGTGAATCGGCAAAAAGATATCGCGCCCGGTTTCGTAAAGGGCAACAGGCGGCAGACAAGTTATTGTGGGGCGGAGAATACTACGTTCACCGATATGACCCCGAGACCGAATCAGTTCAGGCCTACGGCGCAGGCTGCCACTCAGACCAGTTGTTCGGACAGTGGTGGGCGCATTCTCTGGGGCTTGGGTATGCGCTTCCGCGGAAGCATGTTCGTGAGGCGCTTGCGTCTATAATGAAATACAACTTTCGACAAAGCTTTTCCGGACATCAGCAGTTCCCCCGCGCATACGTTCGAAACGACGAGGCGGGAATACTTAACTGCACGTGGCCGAAGGGCGGAAGACCTGACACCGCTCTGCTCTATTCCGATGAGGTCTGGACGGGAATCGAGTATGAGGTGGCAGGCGCGCTCCTGTTCGAGGGGATGATAGAGGAGGCTCTCGCGGTTGTGGACGCCGTTCGTCGGCGACAGGACGGCCGCCTGCGAAGCCCATGGAACGAGGTCGAATGCGGCGACCACTACGTGCGCGCAATGAGCAGTTGGATGTTGCTCGAAGCTGCGGCGGGATACAAATGCGACGCTTCCAGGAATCTGATTGAATTCGGGCCACGCATCTCCCCTGAGAATTTCAGGTGTTTCTTCGCGACCGAAACGGGCTGGGGCCAGTATTCACAGCGGCTGCGCGGAAACAAACTGACGGCGGAACTTTCCGTGTTAAGCGGGGCAGCGCATATACAGGAGCTTCGCCTCTCGGCTGGACACCCGGAAAGAGTAAATGCTAAAATCGGCTCCACGAACATTTCGTTCGCCGCCACCACAAGAGGCGGCCAGGTGATATTGAGATTCAAGGAACTTCTGACAATTGAAGAAAGCCACCCCCTCAGAATCAGTGTCGGTTGATTCCCACGGCCGCCCTGCGGAAGTCAAACTGAATCGGACGGTCAAGGCGCTCGGCTGGGTAAGTTTCCTGACGGATGTCCACAGCGAAGCGATCCTCCCTCTGCTTCCACTTTTTGTTACGCAGGTGCTAGGGCTCAATCGCACCTTTCTCGGGCTCATCGAGGGTATCGCCGATAGCACGGCAAGTTTTCTCCAGGTCGTCTCAGGCTGGTACTCTGACAGAATCCGTCATCGAAAGAACCCGACCGTCGCGGGCTACTTTCTTTCCACTATCGTCAAACCATTGCTGGCACTCAGTACAGCGGGCACGCACGTGCTTGGCATACGATTCTTGGACAGAGTAGGCAAAGGTATCCGGACGGCGCCGCGTGACGCGCTCATTGCCGATTCTGTTCCCGGAGATTCGCTGGGGCTGGCATTCGGATTCCACCGGATGATGGACACGCTCGGCGCGGTGGGCGGGACAATCATAGCGTACGCGCTGCTCAACGGCCTCAGCGGGAGCGAAGGAAGCCGCATCCGCTTCGTGTTCTTGTTGTCAACCATCTTCGGAGCAGCGGCGGTTCTGATCCTGCTTTTGTTTGTCCGGGAGGCCAAACCATTGAAGGAGGTCTCACCTGTGCAAGATGAGACCCGGACGGACACGGATAAGAAGAGACTTGCGGTTTTTATCGGGGTGAACACCCTCTTTCACCTCGGCATGTTCAGCTACGCCTTCTTTCTCCTCCGGGCTCAGAGCCTCGGCCTTTCAACCGGCAACGTCCCTCTGATATATCTTCTCTATAACATTGTCTACGCCGTGGCATCGATGCCGATGGGCAGACTCTCGGATTCGGTCGGCCGGAAACCGGTCATCCTACTCGCTTATTCTTCCTATGCCGTAGTCTGCATGGGGTTCGCAGTCGCATCGAATATGTGGCATGCGTGGGCGCTGTTCGCACTCTACGGCGTCCATTCCGCAACGGTGAATCCTGCGTCTCGAGCCCTAGTGGCCGGTCTTTCCAAGTCGCGATCACGGGCAACGGCTCTGGGGATTTACCATACGTCGGTCGGCATAGCGGCCTTGCCTGCAAGTCTTGTCGCCGGCATGTTGTGGGACAAATATGGAGCGGCCGTTCCGTTTTTGTTCGGAGGAGCGCTCGCCTTGGCGGCATTCGTGTTAACGCTGGCTATTTCAATCGATGGTCAAGAAAGAATGTAGGGGTTTCACATCTCGGTATCAAAGAATCTTTTCATCTCCTCGAGCAGTTCGTCCGGCAAGTCGGCATGGCCGCAATCGTACCACACGATTCTCTTTGGCTCGCGAGCGGCTTCAAAGAGCGCTTCGGTAGCGGCCCGTGGGACAACCTGGTCATTCGAGGCGTTCAGCATAAGGATTGGTCGCGGCGAGATTCCGGACACATAGCGCACAGGGTCTACAACACTATATGCGTTGCGGAGCCACTCCTCGGCACCCTTGTCACCCACGCGTATGTTGAGCCTGGTAAAATCGCCGCCGGTTACCCCGAGAGCCACAGCCCTGACGCGAGGCTCATGCGCACAGAAGAGGGCGCCGACCGCGCCGCCCATGCTGAACCCGGCGAATCCCACCCGACTCATGTTAATATCGTTTCTTGTCGCCAGATAGTCCACAGCTCGCATGAGGTCTATTGCGGTTTGTATCATCGCGTCACGGTTCCTGTAGCAATATTGCGCTTGAAGACCGATTCCGCTGCCTGATGAAGTTGCCCTCTCGCCGCTGTACTGGCCGTCGATTCGAAGCGTCGCATAACCGGCATTAACAAGAAATGCAGAACGCTTGATCTGGTTGACCGATGTCTTGTGTCCGAAGACACCGTGAAGTATGAGAACAACGGGGTAAGGTGGGTCTGCATGCGCAGGTGTTGCGAGGAGGGCAGGCACACGCTGATCGTGCACGCTGGCGAATGTCACGTGATACTCGGCCGGTTGTCCGGCTCCGCCACAAGTCTGCCTCTCCCCCACTTCCAGGGGCAGGTTCTTGTCATACTTGAAAAGTTCTTCCAGAATCGCTTCAGTATTCAAATCCATGAGACCTTGGATCCCGAATTAGATGAATGAATACGAATAAATGGATGTAGTTCTCGGCCTTAAATACTATTCGTGATGGCATTCATCTCCACCCGGGACATTGACGATCCATGACTTATGCATGGGAACAAAGCGAAAAAGCCGAACCCTTTTCAAGGTCCGACTCTTGCTCAAAAGCTCTCGTAGCGGTGGAGGGACTCGAACCCCCGACACAAGGATTATGATTCCTCTGCTCTACCAACTGAGCTACACCGCCAAATGCAACAAAATTATAGCAATGAACGAACGATATTGTCAACAATTGGAGTAAGTACACGAATGATCACGTCACCCTCTACTTGTCGCCTCTTCGACAAAGGACTTCCTGAAGTGGTATAATAATCTGTTTGTGTCACAAAGGAGTACAACGTTTTGAATTCCAATCATTAGACCTTGTGAGGTATCCCCCCACCCCATCGACAAAGGGGGATAGCCAATTTCCCTTCAGCAAATGGAGATCATGAATGAGATGAGTGCCAAGTCATATTCAGGTTTGGAGAAAACCGCGAATGTAGTTGCGCTTCTTGTCTTGCATTGCTTGTTGATAACTCTGCCAATCGCTTGTTCCGGTGGAAGAGATGCAGAACCGGCGCAAAAGCCGGCTGTGCCGGTGGCTGCCGCCGTTGCTATTCAAAAGAGCGTTGCCGTGGAGCTTTACGCAATTGGCAATGTTGAAGCATATTCCACCGTGTCGGTCAAATCACAGGCGAATGGCGAACTGATCCAGGTCCATTTCACGGAGGGTCAAGGCGTGAAAAAGGGAGACCCCCTTTTCACGATAGACCCTCGCCCGTATGAAGCCGCAATCAAGCAGGCTGAGGCAAACATGGCAAAAGACACGGCGCAATTGGAGAACGCGAGAAGGGAAGCTCACCGCTTCGAGGAGCTTTCCCAACAAGGCCTTGTAGCCCAGGAGCAGTACGATCGGGTTCGCACAACCGCGGCCGCTCTCGAGTCTGCCGTGCAAGCTGACAAGGCGCTCGTCGAAAACGCCCATCTGCAGTTGAAATACTGCCACATTCATGCGCCCATTAGCGGCGTCGCCGGAAGTCTCATCGTTGATCAAGGCAACCTGATTAAGGCGAACGCGGATACTCCCATGGTGGTCATCAATCAAATACAACCCATCTATGTGAGTTTTTCCGTGCCTGAAACACACCTGTCCGAAATAAAGAAACGCATGTCTTCGGGACAAATAGGAGTCGACGCCGCGGCAACCAAAGGCGAGGCGCACCCGGCGGAAGGTGTGCTTGTTTTTGTGGACAACACCGTCGACAACAGCACGGGCACCATAAGACTTAAAGCGACATTTGACAATAAAGAGAACCAACTCTGGCCCGGTCAGTTTGTGAATGTTGCCATGACGCTTGCCGTACAAGAGGATGCGCTCGTGATTCCTTCGCGCGCCGTCCAGGCTGCGGAACAAGGCCAGTACGTTTTTGTGATAAACAAGGACCTGACTGTCGATTCGCGTCCGATCTCCGTCGCCAGAACAGTAGGTAGCGAGGCGATTGTCGAGAAGGGGTTGCAGCCGGGTGAGCAGATTGTGACGGACGGGCAGTTGCGGCTTGTGTCAGGCGCAAAAGTGGAAGTCAAACCCGCTGCAGAAAACGGCAAGTAAGGGACTTCTCATATCTGTCCATTCGAGAGCGAAAGGTAGATTCTTCGCTTCGTTCAGAATGGCGGCATAGGGCGAGTAGTGAATATTTCAGAAATTTTTATCCGCCGGCCAATCATGACGACCCTTGTCATGGCGGCCATACTGCTTTTCGGGGTTATCGGGTATCACCTCCTTCCGGTGAGCGATCTTCCAAATGTCGATTTTCCGACCATTCTGGTGACGGCCAGTCTTCCTGGCGCGAGCCCCGAGACTATGGCTTCGGCGGTGGCCACGCCCCTCGAGCGCCAGTTTTCCACGATTGCCGGCCTTGACTCCATGACCTCTACAAACGCTCTGGGGGGCACACAGATCACCCTCCAGTTCAACTTGAGCCGGAATATTGACGCGGCGGCGCAAGACGTGCAGGCAATGATCGCTAAAGCCGAACGCCAACTGCCGCAGAACATGCCGAGCCCGCCTTCCTATCAGAAGGTCAACCCCGCTGACCAGCCGATTCTTTTCTTAGCGCTCAGGTCCCCGACTCTCCCTCTATCGACCGTCAACGAATATGCAGACACGTTCATTGCCCAACGCATATCGATGGTTAGCGGTGTGGCTCAGGTGCAGATTTTCGGCGCTCAGAAATACGCAGTGCGAACCCAGTTCAATCCCAAGGCCCTCGCCTCGCGCGGAATCGGCATTGATGAAGCAGCGGGGGCTGTTCAGGAAGGAAATGTGAACCTTCCGACTGGGGCCTTGTTCGGGCAGGATAAAGCATTCACGGTTCAGGCGACCGGACAATTGTACAATGCCGCGGCCTACCGCCCGCTGATTGTGGCTTACCGCAACGGCTCTCCCGTGCGCCTCGAAGAACTCGGCAATGTCGTGGACAGCGTAGAAAACAACAAGATAGCCACGTGGTACGTTGATGCCCGCAGCGAAACCCGCTCAATTGTTCTTGCCATACAGCGCCAACCAGGCACAAATACGGTGCAAGTCGTGGATTCAATAATGGAATTGATCCCCACATTCCGCGCGCAGATGCCCGCTTCGGTCTCTCTCGACGTCCTCCTTGACCGCTCCGTTTCGATCCGCGAGTCGGTCCGTGACGTCAAATTCACTCTCCTGCTTACAGCCTTCCTGGTAGTCATGGTGATATTTCTCTTTTTGCGGAATCTGTCCGCGACCGTTATTCCCAGTCTTGCGTTGCCTGCGTCGATTATCTTCACGTTCGCCGTGATGTATCTGTTGGATTACAGCCTCGACAACCTCTCGTTGATGGCATTGATACTGGCGGTCGGGTTCGTGGTCGACGACGCTATCGTCATGCTCGAGAACATCGTGCGTCACATGGAAAAAGGCGAGGGAACACTTGAAGCTGCTCTCAATGGCTCGAAAGAGATCGGGTTCACTATCTTATCAATGACTCTGTCTCTTGTCGCGGCCTTCATTCCCATACTGTTCATGGGCGGGATTCTGGGGCGTTTGCTCAATGAGTTCGCCGTCACTATAAGTGTAGCGATTCTGACCTCGGGCTTTGTTTCTTTGACTCTTACGCCGATGCTTTGCAGCAGGTTCTTGCGACCGTCTGCCGGGGAAGAACACGGCCGCATGTATGCCGCGTTGGAACATTTCTTCGATGGGATGCTGGCCGTCTACGAGAGAAGTCTTAGGCTTGTGTTGAGGCATCGACGGGTTACCATGATAATCACCGGCGTTACCCTTATTGCGACGATCTATCTGTTCGTTACTGCGCCCAAAGGGTTCATGGCCAGCGAGGACACCGGCCAGATATTTGCCGTCACTGAAGCCCAACAGGGAATTTCTTTCGATTCCATGGTTAAACACCAGCGGGCATTGGCGTCCATGATCCGTCAGGATCCGAACGTTGATTTGTTTATGTCGAGCGTGGGCTCGGGAAGCGGAAGCACCGCCAGCAACACCGGTCGAATGTTCATTCGGCTGACACCCCGGTCGGAGCGCCGCCTCAACGCGGATGAAGTGATCCAGGAACTTCGGAAGAAAGCAGCGGAAGTGATGGGCATCAATGCCTTCATGCAGAATCCGCCACCCATCCGCATCGGCGGCCAATTCACCAAGAGCCAGTACCAGTTCACACTGCAGAGCCCTGATACCGAAGAGCTTTACAAATACTCCACGGTCCTCGAGGCCAAGTTGCACGAACTGCCGCAACTGCAAGACGTCACAAGTGATTTACAGATCAAGAATCCTGAGGTCAACGTGGAAATTGACCGTGATAGGGCTTCGGCGCTCGGCGTTACCGCCAAGCAAGTCGAGAACGCATTGAGCATAGCCTACGCCTCGCAGCAGATTTCCACAATCTACGCGCCGAACAATCAGTACCGGGTTATTGCTGAAGTCGAGCCTCAATATCAGAGCGACCCGTCTGCCTTGTCGCTACTCTACGTAAGATCGGCAAAGGGAAAACTTGTTCCCATCAATGCCGTTGCCCGCCTGACCCAAACGATTGGTCCACTGAGTGTGAATCATCTCGGACAAATCCCGTCAGTGACCCTTTCCTTCAATCTCAAGCCTGGCGTAGCTCTGGGCGACGCTGTTGCGCTTGTCAATAAGGCTGCGCACGCAACTCTTCCGCATAGCGTCAGCACAAGCTTTCAGGGCACGGCGCAAGCATTTCAATCATCGCTGCAGGGTCTATGGATTCTCCTGATCATGGCGATCCTGGTGATCTACATAATACTGGGAATACTTTACGAGAGTTTCATCCACCCGGTGACGATACTCTCAGGCCTGCCGTCCGCAGGGCTTGGAGCCCTCCTGGTACTTCTGCTGTTTCGTTTGGACCTCGGTGTATACGGCTTTGTCGGAATTATCATGCTGGTCGGCATCGTGAAAAAGAACGGCATAATGATGATCGATTTTGCCCTGGATGCCCAGAGAAATGAAGGGAAGAAGCCCATTGATGCGATTTACGAAGGATGTGTCATCAGATTCCGCCCGATAATGATGACCACGATGGCCGCATTGGTGGGAACCCTCCCTATCGCCATCGGCATGGGCGCCGGAGCAGAGGCGCGCAGGCCGCTGGGGCTTGCGGTGGTAGGCGGACTCCTCGTTTCTCAATTGCTCACTCTGTATATAACGCCCGTTTTCTACACATACATGGAGTCATTCCAGGAAAGAATGAGCGCCCTGTTCGGCAAACGCAGATGATCCCTCCTTGCGAATGTGGTATAATTGCTGCATTCGACCTCAAGATATCCAGTTATGCTTGAATCATACCTGACCAAAATATCCGATACATATGCGCGCGGAGACGCCCGGGAGGAAAGCTACTACTCCGCTCTGGAACAACTGCTATCTGAGTATGCGGAATCAGCGGGAAAGAGCGGGATTCGCATTACGACCCTTCCGAAAAAGACTGAAGCGGGCAATCCCGATTTTCGAGTCTGGGATGGAAAGCAGCACATCACCGGCTACATCGAGGCTAAAGCGCCCTCGGTAGAGTATCTCGACGAAGTAGTTACCTCGGATCAACTCAGGCGCTACCTTGGCACATTCCCCAATCTCATGTTGACGAACTTCCTCGAGTTCAGACTTTACCGCGATGGCCGCCTCATTGATCGCACACAGATCGCAAGGCCGGCGATACTAACGCGAGTCAAGACCCACCCCGTGGTCGAAAGCAAAGAGGATTTTTTCAAGCTTATTGATAGGTTCCTTTCCTTTTCTCTGCCAAAAGTTTACTCCGCAAAATCTCTGGCAATCGAACTCGCCAAACGTACCAGGTTTATGAAAGACGAGGTGATTGCCGAGGAACTCAAGGAAAAGCATAATTCTGCATCCGCCGCATTATTTGGTTTCTATGAGGCTTTCCAGACGCATCTTATCGCAGGACTCACTCGCGACGATTTCGCAGACCTTTACGCCCAGACCATCGCGTATGGGCTTTTCGCCGCGCGAACTCGCGCCGAAAATGGTTTTAACCGCAAGCTCGCCTTCGACAACATCCCTCGAACTATCGGTATACTCCGAGACGTGTTTCGCTACATTTCACTCGGCGACGTGCCCCCGCAGATGGAATGGATATTGGACGACATATCTCAAGTCCTCGCAGTCGCCGATGTGCATAAGATACTCCATGACTTCTACCACGAAGGCAAGGGCAAAGACCCTATCATCCATTTCTATGAGACGTTCCTGGCCGAATACGACCCCAAGGAGCGCGAGCGCCGGGGTGTCTATTACACACCTGAAGCCGTTGTCTCGTATATCGTACGCTCACTGAATTCAATCCTGAAGGACTACTTCGAGAAGCCGGATGGCTTTGCCTCGGCAAACGTGCTCGTGCTTGACCCCGCGGCAGGAACGCTCACGTTTCTCGCGGAAGCTGCTAGAGTCGCTGTTGAGGAGTTCGTCGGCAAATATGGTGAGGGTGGCCGAAAGAATCTCATTGGGGATCACGTCCTCAAGAATTTCTATGCGTTCGAACTCATGATGGCGCCGTATGCCGTCGGCCACATGAAGATGTCGTTCTTGCTCGAAGAACTGGGCTACAAACTGAAGAAAGACGAACGGTTTAAGCTATACCTCACCAATACGCTTGAAATGGATGACCTGCCGGGAACGACAACGCCGATTGCGTCATCGCTCGCCGAAGAATCGCACCTGGCCGGCGAGGTCAAGAGGAAAACGCCTATCCTTGCCATCCTCGGGAATCCGCCTTACTCCGGACACTCATCCAACATCGGCGAGTGGATTTCGGATGAAATCCGCGAATACTACAAAGTTGACGGTAAACCACTTGGCGAACGAAACCCAAAGTGGCTTCAAGATGATTATGTGAAGTTTATTCGGTTCGCACAGTGGAAGATTGACCAGGCGGGCGAGGGGGTGCTCGGGTTCATCACGAATCACAGTTATCTCGACAATCCAACGTTTCGCGGCATGCGGCAATCGCTCATGAACAGTTTCAACGAGCTTTACCTGCTCGACCTACACGGGAACGCGCTCAAGAAAGAGAAATGCCCCGACGGCAGTAAAGATGAGAACGTGTTCGACATCCGCCAGGGTGTCGCCATCATGCTGGTCATAAAAAAGAAAGGCATCAAGAAGAAGGTAGCCCACTGTGAGCTTTGGGGGCCGAGAGAGAGCAAGTACAAATGGCTGCTCGAACATGATCATAAAAACACACGCTGGAAGACGATCTCCCCAAAGTCGGAGTTCTATCTTTTTGTTCCGAGAGACGGCAAGCTTTCCGCAAAATATCACGTGTTTTTGAAGATAACCGAAATCTTTCCGGTGAATAGCGTGGGAATCGTGACGGCTCGTGACAAGTTTGTCATTGACTTCACCGAAGAAAGCATTAGAAATCGCATTCTGTCATTTGTAAACCCAAGAACAACCGATTCCCAGATACAAATGGCTTTTGGGCTAAGAGACAAGGCCGATTGGACGCTTCGAGGGGCCAGGAAGAAAGTCTCGGCTAATGAAAATTGGCAAAAGTCTATTTCGCCAATCCTCTACAGGCCCTTTGACATCAGATTTATTTTCTATGATGATGCCCTGATTGAACGCTCCCGCAGAGAAGTCATGCGGCATATGATTTCCGGAGACAACATCGGGTTGGTCCTGCCTCGTCGAGTTGAAATGCATGGCGACTACCGCCATTGTTTCTGCACTTCGCATTTGCTGGAGCATGTGGCCCTTTCGCTAAAGACGATCGACTACCTGTTTCCGCTCTTCGTATATCCCCGTGCGGAGGAGGAACAAGAACAGAAAGAATTTGGTCATCATCCGCCGATTTCCAGAGATAAAGTTCCGAATTTGGCTCAAGGCTTCCTGGAAACACTGAAGAGCAAACACTGCCATTATCCGTCGCCGGAGGAGGTTTTCAACTATGTTTATGGTATTCTCTCATCGCCAATATACCGTGAGAAATATGCTGACCTTCTAAAAGGCGATTTCCCGAGAGTGCCGTTCACAAGCGAGCACAAACTGCTTGTCCGCATGGGCAAGTTGGGTCAGCAGCTTGTAGATTTGCATTTGCTTAAGTCCCCCGAGTTGGAGAAGCCTATCGCGCGGTTTCATGGCAAAGGGAACAGTAGAGTGGAGAAACCTCTCTATGACGGGAAGGAAGAGCGAGTTTATATCAACAAGACCCAATACTTCGAGGGAATAGGAAAGGAGGTTTGGAACTATCAGATTGGTGGATATCAGGTACTCGAGAAATGGCTCAAGGACCGCAAGGAGCGCTATCTCGATCTCGAAGATGTCAAGCATTACTGCCGCATTGTGACTGCCCTAAAGAAGACCATCGAGATTCAGTGTGAAATCGACGCCGTCTATCCGCAAATAGATGAGTCGGCCATCCCCTTTTCAACCGGAGAATAAGACAAAAACATCTTCCTTTCATTCGTGTCCTTCGTGTTCCAACTCTTCTTCTTCAGCTTTTCAGCACCCTGCTTAAGAACGCCCTTGTCCGTTCTGTCTTCGGGTTGGTGAATATTTCTTCGGGCGAACCTGTCTCCACTACGTCGCCCTTGTCGAAAACGGCCACCTTATCGGCGATCTCTCGAGCGAACCCCATTTCGTGAGTGGCGACCAACGTTGTCATGCCGTCGTTGTTGACCAGGTCCCTGATTACGGAAAGGACTTCACCGACCATCTCGGGGTCGAGCGAAGAAGTCGGCTCGTCGAAGAGCATGGCTTCGGGCTTCATTGCAAGAGCGCGCGCAATCGCCACCCTTTGCTGCTCGCCGCCGGATAATTGATCGGGATAACTGTCGGCTTTGTTTTCGAGGTTTATCCTTCGCAAGAGTGAGCGAGCATCCGCGACGGCGATGTCCTTTTCCGTGCGGAGCACCTGTACCGGCGCCTCGATGATATTCTCGAGGGCGGTCATGTGCGGGAACAGATTGAACTGCTGAAAGACCATGCCGACCTTGAGCCTGATCTGTCGAATGGCTTCTCTTTCCGCCCGCGTCGGGTGCTTTCTATTAATCGAGTGCATCTCGACGCCGCTGACGATGACTTCGCCTCTCTGAAAATACTCAAGCGCATTGACGCAACGCAGAAAAGTGCTTTTCCCGCTTCCCGACGGCCCTATTACAACAACAACTTCTCCCCTCTTGATGTCAAGGTCAATTCCCTTGAAGAGATGGTTCTCGCCGAAATACTTGTGGAGACCCCTGACCTTTATCACCGTTTCCCACCTTTCAGTCTTTCTTCGAGGCGTCGCGCAAGAAGCGAGAGCGGATAGCTCATGACGAAATACAGGAAGGCGACGATAAGCCCAAGCTCGAAGAACCTGAGTGTGGTCGCCGCGAGAATATTATAGGTCTTGGTGAGTTCGACCATCGCGATAATTGAGACGAGCGATGAATCCTTGAAGAGCGCAATGAAGTCGTTCGTTATACCGGGCAAAGCTATGCGCAGCGCCTGGGGCAATATGATCCGCCGAATGGTGGTCGCCCGGGTCATGCCCAGGGAAAATGCCGCTTCGCTCTGGCCTTTGGAAATAGCGCCTATGCCGGCCCTGTAAAGTTCAGCCTCGTAAGCCGCATAGTTCATGCCCAAGCCCATAAGAGCAGCGACAACCGGGCTCATGGATATGCCGATATTGGGAAGACCGTAGTACAGGACGTAGAGTTGAATGAGGAGCGGCGTGCCACGGTAAAGCTCGATATAGCCGGTGGCGAGAGCGCTCAATGGAGGTCTTCCATAAAGCCTCATCAGCGTTAGCGCGAAGCCGAGAACGATCGCGAGAAACATCGACCCGACCGAGATGAGGATCGTGATACCTGCCCCTTTCAACAGCGTCGGAAAGAAGTTGGATATAGGCGCTCGTTTCGCTTCGTCAAGAGTCACCTGTGCATCGGATTCCTTTGCTTCCACGAAGAGTTTTCCTTGTGTGTCGTTCCACAGGTCCCACTTTTCATAAATTCGTCTGATCTCCCCCGTTTGAAGAAGCTTGATAAGGATCGCATCGAGCTTCCTCTTAAGTTCTTCGTCTTGCTTTCGAATCGCAATTCCGTAGAATCCCTCGCCTATCGGGGTTCCCGCATATCGAAGCTTCGGGTTCGGTTTCGCATAGTAGGCCGCTATCGGCAGATCAAGCAGTACGGCATCGAGCCTTCCAAGCGCCAGGTCTTCATAAGGCTCAGCCTGACCCGAATAAATCCTGACATCCACCCCTCCAAGCCCCGTGAGGATATCCTGTGCCACCGCGCCTGAGAGAGTGCCGACCCTTGTCCCCTTCAGTTCGTTGATTTCATTGATCCTCGTTTCGTCTTTTCTGACAACAAGCTGCTCGGTATAAATATAGTAAGGGATGGAAAACAGGACCACTTCCTTCCTCTGCGGGGTGATTTCAATCCCATTCATCACGATATCGAAGTCACCGCGATCAAGGGCAGGAATCAGGCTATCCCATGCGTTTTGGGTCTGTTGCGCTTTCACACCGAGATCTCGCGCGATCGCGTCGGCAAGGTCGACTTCAAAGCCAATGAGCTTTTGAGGGTTGTTAGGATCGGGGAAGACGTAAGGAGCGCCGCCCTCGGCATCCGAACCCCACAGCAGATGCCCGCGCTCGATTATCTTCTCAACGGCGGAAGATGGGGACGGACTCGAGACAACGGGACTGTCCTTATGTTCCTCGGAAGCCCACGACGGGATGGCAAGACAAAAAAGGAGACAAAGAGCAGCAAAAAGCGACGCCAGTGCTGGGAGTTTCTTCATTTCAAGGCAATCTCGTAGGAACGACTATCGACCTCCAAGTCTCTTTTGGTAAACACTAGCAGCTATCATTTATCAGGACGCCCTGTTTTGTCAAGAAAAATCATGCAACCAACAAAGAACTTGCCAAGATCGCGCATTGTGGAGATGACGATTGGTCGGTTTAAAAGCGTAGTTGTGTGCTCAATGTACATTTATGAACGGAAAAACCAGAACAAGAAACTGCCTTGTTGAAGCTCGGGGAATAGGCAGCAAATGAGAAATGAACGTGCATTCAGAATGGCATCTTTCTTGCCTATCTCGCTACGAGTTCGCTCATTGGGCATCCTTTTGACAGCTTCCGAACGAAAAAAAGAATCAGTATTCTCAAGACCACAGACATGTCTCCAGCGGACCACGAGCGATAGAGGGACGGTTTGACGAAACACTATGTTGTGATCGGAATCGGCAACTCCCCACAATGCGACGATGCAGTGGAACCGTTGGCGATCCGGCGGGCACACGAGCGGTTATCGACCGTTTGCCGTTCCGTCGATTTTGAAGAGAACTATTCCAACGGATTCCACTTGCTGGATCTTCTGATCGACCGTCGGAAGGCAATCATTGTTGACAGCATAGCGACGGGGACAGTGCCTCCCGGCGCATGCCACGTAATTCCTCTCGGCCCGCTCGATGGACCAAAATATATGGAGCCATGCACACTGCACGGGTTTACCCTCCTCTCGATGCTGGAACTCGGCAAATTAGTGGGGTGCCGGATGCCTGAAGAGGTGCTGGTCTTGGGTGTCGAAGAGGGAGAGCTAGTGAAGCCCGGCAAGCCGCCGAACGGACATCTCTCCGCTTCTGTCGAAGGTGTTGTTGTCCGCATCGAGGAGATATTGGACGAGTGGCTGTCAGATAACACGCGCGACGAGCCTGCGCAAACCGCAAAGCTTAATTAGAATTTCAATCGTGGCGTTCCCCCGCGTTCGCGACTCCGCCAAACTTCCGGGACCGGAAGACGGCTCCTCAATTCCTCGCCGGATTGTCCCGCTCCACGGCAAATGACAATGCTTCTCATTATGATACCTTTTGTGCAGGATCGGTTCGCGAATCGCCCCCATAAAAGCGTTGTTCGCGTTTTTCGTTCCAGTTGGCAAATGAGGCGACATGTGCTATACTAAGGGCAAATTCTGGTTGAATTCCCATCGAACGATGATTGTTTTGGTTACGGGCGCTCAGTGCGAGCGCATAGTGCAAGCGGAGAATAAGCCGGCTTAGATGGAATACGAAATAGTCATCGGGCTAGAGTTTCACGTCCAGCTTTCCACCCTGTCAAAGATTTTCTGCGAGTGCAGCACAAAATTCGGCGCAGAGCCCAACACGCAGGTTTGCCCTGTCTGCATGGGTTTGCCCGGTGTCCTCCCTGTCCTCAACAAGAAGGTTGTCAATAATGCGATAATAAGCGGTCTCGCCCTCAATTGCGAGATTTCGCGGTACTGCAAGTTTGCCCGCAAGAACTACTTCTACCCCGACTTGCCGAAGAACTATCAAATCTCGCAGTATGAAGACCCATTGGCTCGCAAGGGGTATCTCGACATCCCCGCAAACGGTTCGACCAAGCGTATCGGAATAACACGGGCTCATATGGAGGAAGATGCCGGTAAGCTCATCCATCCGGAAGGTCAACCCGTCAGTTACGTCGATTTCAATCGCACCGGCGTGCCGCTCCTGGAAATCGTGACTGAGCCGGATATCCGGAGCCCGGAAGAGGCGTACTCAACTGCGATCACCCTCAAAGGAATCCTCGAGTATCTCGATGTGAGCGATTGCAATATGGAGGAAGGCTCGTTGCGTTGCGACGCCAACATATCGATACGGCCGACGGGCGCAACCGAACTCGGCGTCAAGACCGAAGTGAAGAACATGAATTCCTTCAAGGCGGTTCAGAAAGCGCTCGAATATGAAGCCGCGCGTCAGAAGAAGATTCTCACCGAGGGCGGCGTGATCGTGCAAGAGACACGGCTGTGGGATGCGGACCGGGGGGTTACGCGTTCCATGCGCAGTAAAGAGGAAGCTCATGATTATCGCTATTTCCCCGAGCCCGACCTTATTCCGCTCATCATAAGCGAGGAATGGATCGAGGAAATTCGGAAGAATCTCCCCGAGCTGCCTACCCAGCGCAGGCGGAGGCTTCAAGAAGAATATGGTATTCCGGAGTACGACGCAGGCGTGCTTACCGCCTCGAGGAGCGTCGCCGATTTCTTTGAGCTGGCCGCGCGAAAGTACCGGGACCCAAAAATAGTCAGCAATTGGGTCATGGTAGAGCTGCAGCGTTATCTCAATCAGGAAGGCATCGATATCCGGCAATGCAGGATAACTCCTGACAAGCTTGTAGACCTGCTCAAGCTCATTGACAACGGCGTCATTAGCGGCAATATCGCCAAAGACGTTTTCAGTGAAATGTTCCGAACCGGCGACACTCCGGCGTCTATCATCGAAGCCAAGGGGCTCGTACAAGTGACTGATGAAGCGGCGCTGGTCTCAATCGTCGACAAAGTGGTCGCGGAGAATCCCGGACCGGTCGCCGATTTCCTCGGTGGGAACGAGCGAACATTCGGTTTCTTGATGGGCCAGGCGATGAAAGTGAGCAAGGGCAAAGCAAATCCGAAAATATTAACAAAACTTCTGAGGGAAAGACTGAAGAAAACATAGGAGACACACTATTACCCCACTAATGCTAGCCAAAAGGGCTGCTCAGATAGCCGACGGCAAGAAAGGTGAGGAGGTCTTGCTGCTCGACCTTCGCAAGCTCTCGAGCGTCACTGACTTTTTTGTCATTTGTGGGAGCAAGTCGCTTATCGGCGTTCGGGCGATTGCCGAGGCAATTCAAATGCAGCTCAAGCAAGAAGGAATGGTTCCGAATCACATCGAAGGGATGGAAGCCGGAACGTGGGTGCTTGCCGATTATGGTGACGTTGTTGTGCATGTTTTCCTGGAGCATGTACGCAAATACTACGACCTCGAATCCTTGTGGGGAGACGCACCCCGAAAAAGCTTCCGGCCGAGGACTCGCAAATCAACCGAAGCGCATGGGAAAAAGCGAAAGGTGAAGGGGGAAGAATAAGGCGACCAGGATCAGTCGCTTTGGTTTTCCTCCTGTTTATTCCCCTTCAGCCGCGTTCCTTTCGTCTGCCGGATTCCGAAAATGCACCGATTCATAATTGGCCATAATGCGGACCCAATAAACTGGCGCGAGAGACTGGAGCGACTTCGTCCCCGCTGCCTCGAGATGTTTATCCCGCCTAAATATGCGGAAGGGCAGGGACTTGTTGAATTGCGAAAGGAACTCGAACAGATGGCCCGGCATCCGGTCGCGCGCTCTCTCGAATTCGCCTCATGCCATTTCCCATGGGGCGAAAGCGCCAACGGCTATTCGAGATACAACCTCGCGGACGACCAGTACTTCTATCCCTTCATCGAGATCGCCACGATCTTGAATGATTTTCGCAGTGACATCGGACTGCCGCCGGAGCAGTGCGCGCTGAATTTCCACAACCTCTATGAGATTCCCCGTCTTCTTCTGGAAAAACTGGGGAGAGAAGGGAAACTTGCGGCCGTCCGCGAAACACTGCTCGCGCATGCACACAATCAAACCCTTACCGCGCAGGAATTGCTCGATATTGTTGGACTCCCGTTGACTCTGGTGAACGAGAACAATCCCCCCATCGGCGACGGCGACCGAATGAGCATTGTGGACGTGTTTGCCGAAGACCTTGCCACACGCGCGGCGGAGCTCCATTCACGCACGTGCATGGATTTGTCACATGTCTTTATGACAAGGTTTCACTACGACATCCCGCAACCCGAACGACCTTCGTTTCCGTATCTGGAACACGAATCACGCACTGAGTCGGACCTTTCTCGCCGTCTTGACTTCGAGGGGTATCTTGAGAGATTGCGGCCCTTGTATTTTCATGTGTCCGACACGAAAGCACCGGGAGCGCGTCGCGAATTCGAGGGGCTGCCGATAGGCAGAGGCGATACGCCATGGACAGAAGTTCTGCCCGCAATGGCGCGACATGCTTCACGCAACGGCGACAGGCTATTCATGATAATAGAGATCAAGGGCGGCCACACGGCGGAAGGATTGAGGCTTTGCGAGGAGTCGGAACGTGAGCTTGTGGGCTTCATCGAGGATTGTTTTGCGAGCGGCTTCCTCGAGGCCATATCTTAAGAGTGCCGAACCATGCCTTTGGCATGATTAATTGTGAAAGAAGCGCTCCCTAATTCGGGGAGATGATGTCCCATCGCGTCCCCGAATCAAGGGAACCAATATACGGTTTCTTAAGAAGCAACCAATCACGCCTTCAGCGTGGCTAACTTTGAAGGAAAGGTAAGGCATGGGAACCAGGTTCGATTCTTCTTCTTTGCATTCCCCCTTGTTCCTCTCGCCTTTCCCCTTTCTTAGGAGGAGAATCCTGCGCCATGAAACACGATGACCGGGCAAGCGCCGAACTTCTGGAAGTTCTGGAACTCACAAGGGAGTTCTTCGAGCGGGAGAAGACGCGAGGCTTACAGAACATTTCGATGAGCCACGAAACGTGGACCGCTCTTGAGACCGCCGTCGAGAAAGCCCATGTTGCCGCCCAACAGAAGCATACCACTCAAAAGGATGCCGCAAGGAAGGATATTGTGTCAAAAGACGTCGCACTGTTGCTCCGAGACATAAGCGCCCTTACCTCCGGATGCGAGAAATGCCATCTGGCGCAGACACGCACGAATTTAGTATTCGGCCAGGGAAACCCGAATGCGAAACTGGTATTCGTGGGAGAGGCGCCAGGCGCGGATGAGGATGAGCAGGGACTCGCGTTCGTCGGTAAAGCGGGACAACTGCTCACAAAGATCATCGAGGCAATAAAACTAAAACGGGAAGAGGTGTATATTTGCAATATCCTTAAGTGTCGGCCCCCGGGAAACAGAACCCCCACAACCGAAGAAATCGCTTGTTGCATGCCATATTTGATGAAACAACTTGAAGCAATCAACCCGCCCATCATCTGCGCGCTTGGGAACGTCGCTGCCCATACCTTACTCAATACAACGGCTCCGATGAACCGCCTTCGGGGAAGATTCCACAAATTCGGACAGGCGCTCCTGATGCCCACCTATCATCCCGCCGCGTTGCTGCGAAATCCGGACTACAAGAAGTTTGTGTGGGAAGACGTGCAGATGATCCAAAAAGAATATGAGAAGGTATGAGACGAAAATAGGTAGTCCCGCCCTGCATAGACAAACCACTCGGGTTGCGTCAAAGTTTAGTAAGAAATCATAGTCGCCAACAATCTTGAAGAGAAGGGTGGGACCAGCATAGATGGCAAAACTGAGTGAGCAAATCAAAGAGTTCCTGGGAGAAGGAAGGTTGGCATATGTGGCCACGAGCGACAAATCGGGAATCCCGAACGTCGTGCCGAAAGGATCGCTGGGCGTGCTGGACGATGAACATCTCGTCTTTGCCGATCTTTACTCCCAGAAGACGCGGAGAAATATCGAGGAAAACCCGCATGTCGCGGTGGCCGTCGTGAACCCGCCTGCCTATCAGGGATACCAGTTCAAGGGCATGGCTAGAATTCTGGATTCGGGCCCGGCGCTTGCAAAGGCGACTGAGATCGTTGACTCGATCAAAATGGACCCTGCAAAAGTGAAATATGCGGTCGTCATTGAAGTAGAAGAAGTGTATGACCTGTCACCGGGGCCGAAATCGGGACAAAGAATAGCATAAAGAGAGGCGAAAAGGGAATTGTTTGGTTTACGGTCTTCGGTTCGCAGTTTTCGGTCATAACCGCAAATCACACATTACACACAGTGGACCTAAGCTGCATGAAAAGAATCTTTTATCGCCCGGCGATTTGCCGACCCGCATGCCGTGCATTCGGCGTATGGATTCCCGCTCATGAACTTACGATTCGTAGGTCAAAACCCTGATTATCCCCATGGTGGCGCCGTCGACGTTGGTGGTGGTTGCGTCTGAAACCGAGATCACCTTCTTGACCTTGTTGTCAGCAAGAAAATTATTGACTGCCGCATCAAGGTCGCTGAGCTCCTTCGTGATATGAAATATCTGAAACTGTGAGCCAAACGTTTTTACCTTGACCATAATGGCCTCCTTCCTTATCTTGCACGACTATGAATGAGCTTCCAATATCTTCTCAAACTGTAGCAGTGTGGCAGGCAATGGGCAATGATTCATCCCGCTTCGCCTTTTCCGCGTTTCCCTTTTTCCCGCATCGGCCGACTTTCGTGTCTACGCTTCCATTTACGCTCATTGGTGGCCACGTGCTTGACAAAGATACAAAAGCCTGCTATCATGTGTTTATGTTGACACCTATCCACATATAGGAGAAGATATGACGACCGCAGCCGCAAAAACAAACAAGGCAAGGCAAACATGCCCGTCCGATTTTCAATACTGCCACGACCATTTCGAAAACCTGTTTCGCAGCAATTTCTTCAAATGTCTGAATGACGAGACGAGGCAGGAGATTATTCTTGTCATTTCTCAGGACGGCAATCAGGGTATGCGCGTCTCCGACATCGCAACCCACTTCGACCTCGACCGGACGACAATCTCGCATCATTTGACGATGCTTCGGGACAACAATTTGCTCATGCTTACGAAGCGCGGAAAAGAGCGCTATTATTCAGTTAATACGGACTATGTCATTGGCACGCTGGAAAGCACGGTTGACATTCTCAAGGCGTGCTGCAAGTGAAACAGGAACTTTCGTGGAATTCGTTATTCTTGTCGCATTCGTGACCGAACTCATCTTTTGAGCCTTGTTCGGTTGAGGGGGCGATCACATGTCGTATATTTTCATGAAAATCCTCGAGCGCAGGCCGTCATCGTATGATGCGGGCATAGCGAGATACTCGGCCGGTGATTTCGGCAAGGTTCGCGAAAAGATGCTGTCGTTCGTAAAGTCCGGCCAGCGCGTGCTCGATGTCGGCTGCGGGCCCGGCGCTTTCACCGTCGAATGCGCGAAGAAAGACGCGACGGTCGAGGCAGTGGATATCAACCCGGCAATGCTGTATGCCGCAAATCTCGCGGCAAAACAGGCCGGGGTCGATAGTAGAATACACTTTCAGCAAGCGTCCGCAACGAATCTCGAAGCTGAGCGCGGCATCTTCGATCTCGTCGTTTTCTCGCTGTCGATGAGCGAGCTGCGGGAAGTCGAGCAGTGGGTCGCCATAAACTCGGTGTTCGAGTTCCTGAAGCCGGGCGGAAAGCTGATCGTGGTTGACGAAGTTGTTCCCGACGCCCTCGCCGCAAAGGTTTGGTACCACATTAGACGAACACTGCTGTTTGCAATAACCTATCTCATCACCCGGACTGCGACGCGGCCCATTCGTGAAATGGAAAAGAAGTTCGGCGAGTGCGGCTTCGAGATCGAACGAGTCGAGACCTATGAAAACGGCAGCCTGAAAATGGTTGTCGGCAGCCGTTTGGAGCGCCGTCCTTCTCCCCCTCTTCTGCTGCCGGACAGACTGCCTCGCTGGCTTGAAATGCTTGGCGTAATCTGCAGCTACCTCTCATTGCCGTTTAAGAGCGTGCCCATGCGGACCGGGCTTTACCGGATCGGTAATCCCAACAAAACTTCGCCGGTGCTCGTGACAGCCAATTATCTGCTTACGTTCACGTCAGTCAGAAAGCATCTAAAGGGACTCGACTGCTATCTGCTGGTGATTGACACGCGCGGCATAAATGTGTGGTGCGCGGCAGGAGAGGGCAATTTCTCTGCACAGGAGATATGCAACTCCCTGAGTGCGACGCGCGCCGGAGAGGCCGTCGCACACCGTAAGCTCATCTTGCCGAAGCTCTCGGCCAACGGTGTCAGATATCGCGATGTCAAGCGCCTGAGCGGATGGGACGCCGTCTTCGGGCCCGTCTATGCGCGCGATATACCCGAATATCTCAATGCCGGCGCAACAAGAAGCGACCATATGGAACGCGTCCGGTTCGATTTTCCCGAACGGTTGCGACTGAGTGTGCCTTTCGCGCTTTTCGTGGCCTTTTGGCTCGTGCTGCCACTGGTCTTTTTCCGGCATTTGTATTCGCCGGTGGTTCCGCTCATCGGACTCGCGGTCAGTCTTATCTTCCCACTCGCGTTCTATCTTTTGCCGACAAATCAGTTTTTCAAGAAGGCTCTGGTACTGGGGGTTGTCGGCTCGCTGGCCGCCGGTCTGTATCTTCTGAGCGCCGGAGCGCAAGCAAGAGATATCGTGCAATGGTCGCTTATCATAATGTTCCTGACGATATTTATCTCGATGGATTTCTCTGGAATGACCCCTGTGAGCAATCACAGCAGGATCCGCGAGGAATTCTATGTGGCTCTACCGCTGCTTGGTCTCATTGTGATAAGCTATATCGGCGTGAGCCTGTTATGGTGAAAACCGCACTCTGGAATCCTCAGATTCGCGCCGACTCTTGTATGGGTGCAGCGCGTTGCGCCCATTCTGTGGGTGTGAATTCATTCGCACAGATTCTAACTGATTGTCATTCTGAGCGAAGCGAAGAATCTCCCCTCTTTCTCAGAGCAGCCCACCACGCCTGCAGCGTGGTCAATAGTGGGAGAAACGTTACAGCACACATAATGTTATTCCCGCTTTCGCTTTCGCGGGAATGACGCGGAGTGTTAGCGTCTGCAGAGAGTTTTAACCATGAACTTTGAACCCTAAACCATGAACCGCGTTCATTAGGAGCGAAGCGAAGAATCTCTTCAAACCCTCAAACTGTCAGACTGTCAAACCTACTTTCTTAGGAGGCATGAATGATTGCATTTAACCCTCAGAAATGCATCGGCTGCGGTGACTGCGTCACGGTTTGCCCTCAGCAGTGCTATGTCATGGGCGAGAACAAAAAGAGCATGCACAGATTCCCTGAGCGGTGCATGGAATGTGGCGCGTGCCAACTCAATTGCCGCGCGGAGGCAATCTCGATGGAGGCCGGCCCAGGCTGCTTCGTCTACATCATTAAGGAGCAACTGTTCGGCAAATCGGCCGCGCATGATCAGGCCGTTGCCAACTGAAAAGGCTGCTTTTTCTTTTCATTCATCATTCATCACTCCTGCCTGCTTTCTCCTTTCGCCTATCCTGCCCCGTCTCACTTGGATTCAGTGTCATTTGACAAAGTTGATCATTTTCTACTAAACTTAAAATTGAGATTTTGTCTTATTCAACGAATGGAAGTGAATAGTAGCGTCCTCATGTCCGGGTGGCGAAATGCATGTAAGGCGCCCGGGCGCTTGACCTTCTGTGGCGTGGTTTCTGTGATTGTGAAAAACGATGACGAGAAATATTGAACTGAAAGTATTCGTTAATAGTTTTGCCGAAATACTGCCGTTGCTCAAGAATATGGGCGCAAAGTTTGAGGAAACACTCCGACAAGTGGACACGTACTATGGAAGCGCAAATGGCCGGCTGAAGATCAGGGAAATCAATGGCCGCAATTTTGAGCTGATATTCTATGAGAGACCCAATAGTCGCACTTCGAGAATATCGGATTACACTCGAATAGATGTTGCGCCGGAGCAGCTACATGCCCTCAAGGGCGTCCTGAAAAAGACGTTTGGAGAAAGGGTCGCTGTGAGAAAAGAACGCAAATTATGGATGCATGGACACACAAGAATACATCTTGACAAGGTTGAGAGCCTCGGAACTTTCATCGAACTCGAGACCGTGGTGAAAGAAGAGCGCCTTAAAGAAGCGAGGATGGAACACAATAAAATTGTGGAGTCACTCGGATTGTCAAGGATCGAGAAACTTGGTGTATCATACAGCGACATGCTCTTACGAAAAAAGCAAAGGAGATGGGCTACAGAATGAAAGAACGTCCCACACTCCAGACTGCTCGGTTGAACCTCAGGCCCTTCGACTTGAGCGACGCGAGAGATGTTCAGCGATTGGCTGGTGAAAAGGCCATTGCGGACACGACACTCAATATCCCTCACCCATACGAGGATGGGATGGCCGAGGAGTGGATATCTTCACATCAGCCGAAGTTTGAAGCAGGGGAACTTGCCAATTTTGCCATCGTCCTCCGTGAGGATCGCGCCTTGATCGGTTCCCTGGGGCTGGTAATCTGCCAGAGATTCGATAGGGCAGTGCTTGGTTATTGGATAGGAAGACCATACTGGAACAACGGGTATTGCACCGAGGCAGGTCAGGCAATCCTGCAATATGGATTCGAGACATTGAACCTGAACCGCATCTGCGCATCCCATCTAACACGAAACCCCGCCTCCGGAAGAGTCATGAAAAAGCTCGGCATGATTCACGAAGGGCATGCCAGACAACATGCAAAGAAATGGGATATATATGAGGACTTGGAATTCTATGGCATGATCAGGGCGGATATGATACGACCGTGATTGAGGTTCTTAAGTCCAACAATGCGCCACGTATGTTTTGTCGCAGTTTCTGCGTCATGAGAACATCACAAATGCTATACTATCCCCATCCTCACCGATAAATCCACTATAGATGCCTCGAAACTGAATTGGTGATGCATGGAAGCCCATCCGCAAGAAATTCTGCTCATCAACCCGAATCTTATGAAGCCACCAGTAACTCCCGTGGCGATTGATTTCCTGGCGAGCGCCTTGAAAAGAGGGGGATACACGGTCAGGTTCCTCGACCTCGCCTTTGAGAACAACATTGACTTGGCTCTCAGGCGCGAACTCAAGCGAGACCTTCTGTTTGTGGGAGTCACCATCCGCAACGTAGACGACTCGTTCTTCGCGACGCGCGATTTCTGTCTGATGAACACAAAACGAATCATTCTGGGAATCTTGAATTATACCCACGCGCCCATAGTGCTCGGCGGTGTAGGCTACTCGATTTTCCCGGCAGCCGCCCTCGAATATTGCGGCGCCGACTACGGGATTCGTGGCGACGGCGAGGAAGCGATTGTCCGCCTTGCGGACGCGTTGGCAAAAAACGAGGACCCGACGCAGATTCCGGGACTTGTCTGGAAACGGGGGAGGAAATGGCAGGTGAATGACCCTGCCCCCGTTGACCTCTCGATGATTGACCTCAGTGACCGAAGCACGGTTGATAATCGGTGGTATTTCAAGCAAGGCGGTATGGTCGGCTTCGAGACCAAGCGCGGCTGTAACGCCTCGTGCTCCTACTGCGCCGATCCCCTCGCAAAAGGCGCTGTGTGCCGCCTGCGACCGCCGGAACAAGTCGCCCGCGAAGTTTTCGCGCTTGCAGACAGCGGAATAACTCATTTCCACACCTGCGACAGCGAATTCAACATGCCCCGCCGGCATGCCGCTGATGTCTGCCGCGAGTTTATCCACGCCCACCCGGGCAAAAGAATCCGCTGGTATGCCTACATGACGCCCGCTAATTTCGACGACGAATTGGCGTCGTTGATGAAGCGAGCAGGCTGCGCAGGCATCGACTTCGGCGCGGACCACTGCAACGAAGCCATGCTCAAGACGCTGGGGCGAAAGCACACGGCCAATTCGATTGCCGAGGCGGCGAGACTATGCCGCGTCCACAAAATTCCCTGCATGTTCGATCTGCTTCTCGGAGCACCGGGGGAAACACCTGAGACAGTCCGCGAAGCCGTCGAGTTCATGAAGCGGATCGATCCCTCGTGCGTCGGCGCGAGTCTGGGTATGAGACTCTATCCAGGCACAGCCCTCGCAAGAGCGCTTGGCCTGCAAAATCCCCCGTCAGAATCCATCCCCCCTTTCGCAAAAGGGGGCACGGGGGGATTTACAGCAGGTACGGCAGAATCTGTTGCCCAGAGCAATCTCCGAGGAATCCATGGCCTCAGCCCGGACAATCATGATTTCCTCCGTCCCGTCTTCTTCGTCTCACCTCAACTTGGCGAAAACCCGGAAAGTCTCTTGTTTGATCTTGTCAAAGGTGACGAGCGTTTTTTCGTGGCGTCGCCCGAGCGCGGGGAGAGCGACTACAACTACAACGACAACTCGGTGCTGTCGGAAGCAATCCGCGCCGGCGAGCGCGGCGCATTCTGGGACATCCTGAGACGCCTCAAACTGAGAAGCAAGTCCGGTTGACGAGAGTGTGTCGGGCCGCGACAGGGAGCAAACCAGAAACAGAAACCAGAAGCCCTGATCATCCCCAAAGGGCTTTCGCTGCGCTCAACATCTCGAATATCCTGCCATCGTCCGCTTCAGCGGTTCGCCCCGGAAGCTTCGACACCCATCTCTCAGGCAGGCGCCGTCTGCCATAGAGTGCGCCAACTGCGGCCCCGACTATTGCGCCAATTGTGTCGTTGTCCACAGTATCGTTTGCGGCTCTCACAATGGCTTCCTCGGGATCCGACCCATGTTTCATAAGAATATAAATGACGCTTGGAACCGTCTCCAACAGATATGCGCCGGAAAACCATGAATCGCAGGCCTCGACCGCAGAGATATCACGACCATAAGCCTCCGAAACATTCTCTTGAAGGAATTGACAAAGAGTACCACGATAGCTCTTGAATGCGGAGCTTCGTGAGCGATAGCTATTATCTGATTCCAAGTGCCTCGCCATGTTAACAAATGCCTCAAGCCACCAGTTCGGCTGCGGCGCAGCTTCCATCCCCAACAGTTCCCAAAGCATGTTTACGAACGCCACGCATGAAGCAATCGAGGCCGAATCGTTGTGCGTAATCATTGCCGAAAGCACCGTGTCCACCCAAAGGTCGCTACTTACCGACTTCAGATGCGGGATGACCATTGGCGCGATCCGCATCAACGCTCCGTTGCCGGCAGATTTCGTACCACACTCATACCATGACTTCCCGCCGCTGTAATTGCGGACAAATTCGCTGACGGTGGCGCCGATCCCGAAAATTCTGCCGCCGCAAAAACGCCTTGCGACATGTTCAGGGTTGAATGCCCCATCCTCAATCATTTGCTCGAGCGTCCAGAAGGCAAGCTGCGTGTCATCCGAAGGCAAGCCTACATGAGCGTTTGCGCGAGGATTATACCGATAATCCCTGATTTCTCCGTGCATTGCACGTCTCTTCCGAGGGTGCAATCCCTCACTCGTGTTGCCGAGCGCATCTCCGATGGCAAGCCCGAGCATCATCCCCTCGACACGGTCGAAATCAGAAACTCCCGGCATCGGAGGAGGCGATGTGTCAAAAATGCGGCCACGTTTGATGTCGATTTTCTGTTTCTCGAACAGCCATTCCAAGGTCTTCCGGTTGTCGGTCATCATACAACGTATTCCTCGCAACTGACACGCGCGAGCTCTACGGGCGGAGCACGAGCCGGCCTTCGCGGTTCGCATCGGTCCACTCCGATTTCTTCCACATCGGGAGAGTTTCTCCGTTCAGCCAATAGGGCAAATGATCTGAATAATGGCTGCTCAGGCGTTCCTCTGACTGACCGAGAGTGATAACCATACGTGCGTCATCCGGGTCGCCGAAATCTACGACTGTCCGCATTGACGGCCCCAAAGTCACTGCATAAGGTTTGAGAGCGGGGTCGGCCAGGTAGAATCCCATATTGATGGTCGTGCCCGTCCCTCCAATGGGAAACGGCCCCAGATTGAGCGCCTTGGCCAACAAACCGGAGCGGCCAAGAGGATGCACAAACGTGAGGTTGTGCAGGCGTCCCCATCTCCAGTTTTCGGGCTTGTCGCGGAAGAACTTCCGAAGGGAGCAGGAAGCCTCAGCCACACTGGCGGAAATCTCCTCGTCCCGCGTCTCGATTCTCGTGGTCGCAGGATCGTCAAACCACTTCTGCGCGGATTCTTGTTCCAACATATCGTCGAAGACATCAACGGATTCGTAAGCTTGTGTTCGTAACTCCGGCTTGACCCAATGGCTAACTATATTGCGGGCAAGCGTCGCATAGCTCTCCTGGAAGACGGAAGCGCCCAAGCTTTCGGCGTCAGATCTCAAGTCCCATGACCGCATGATCTCGACGGCGTCTTTGAAATCGGGACCCGCTTGAGGATATTTCTCACAGGCCGCGACAAAGCGATCTCTCAACCGCGCCCCTTGTCCCGAATATACGTCCATCTGCATGCGCCTCATGTCTTCAGCCGAAAGCTTTTCTTGCGCAAGGATGAGTTCTCTGATGCGAGTGGCCCGATAGGGTGATTCAAAACGTGTTGCGATGAGGTAGGGATAGTCTGCCGGAGCGACGCGGTTGTTCGCGGTCACAATATATTCGCACGAGGGATTATATAGCCGCGGCATTTCGTCGTATGGGATATGGCCGTCCCATTCATACTCTTTCAACCAGCCCGGAACGGGGGCCGCTCCCCTGCCCTTTTTCCTGATGGGTATGTATCCGACGAGTTGATAACAGATATTCCCGTCGGCGTCTGCAAAGACCCAGTTCCACACGGGCGTGGCCATGTTGCTCAAGGCGCTACGAAATTCCAAACAGTTCTTCGCCTTGATCGCAAGACTTCCGCCCTTGATTGAATCGGAAAGCTCATACCCTGACCAGCGAAGAGCCAGCGGACTCACCGAACTGACCGGAGGAACAGCAATCTCGTTGATGATGGGACCGTGGATGCTCAAAAGCACATCCTTCTCGACGGCCTTCGTCCGGCCACCCTCGCGATACCGAATGGTTTCATGTATCACGTCAAACGGCCGATATTCGCCATCGCGAAGATACTCGAGCGGATTCTCTGGATTCAGTTTCTCAAGATATAAGTCTTGGGTGTCGGCCATGGTCGTGGTGTCGCCCCATGCCACATGCCGGGTATGGCCCATTACGACCATTGGTACGCCCGGTGTCATGATGCCAAAGGCGTCATCTATTCCCGGTGCGGACAGATGCACCATGTACCATATCGAGGGAAGTGTGTGCGATATGTGGGGATCATTGCAGAGAATCGGTTTCCCTGATGCGCTTCTCTCCCCTGAAATAGCCCAACAGTTGCTGGCAATCATCTCGCTCTGCGGCTTAAGCAATGCAGCTCGCTGTTCCTCGGCTTTCGATTTGAGCGGTTCGGTGATTTCGAACCTGATATTGCCGTAGTCTATTTCCGGCGCGAATATTGTATCGTCGATGCGAGAAGGCCCGGATGAGTACTGTTTTTCGGATTCGGGAATAATTGTAGGGTCCAAACGCCTGGAAATGTTCATGAGTTCCTGCATCTTGTCGGCACGAAGCTCCTGAGAGAGAGCTACATTGGCAAGTTCGGATTCCCAATTGAATGTCACCCGCCACTGCTGCCACATGAGAACGGCATAGACGTCTTCGGGTGACCACTTCTCCGCCCTGTGCCTCAGGAGTCTGAACTCGACGGGCAGCCGATCCGGAAATCTTTCGACATATTGATTGATTCCATCTACATACGCAACACAGATGGCTTTTGAACTTCCATCTGCGCTCGCAAAAAGCTTATCTCCGAGACGCTGAAATCCAAGTACCCGGTTCGTGTGGTCGAGAGGGATGAGATCGGGTCCGAAGACCTCGGCCAGTCGCCCTTGCGACAGTCTTCTGAAGAGGTCTAACTGCCAAAGCCTGTCCTGCGCGTTCACAAAATCGAGCGCGCGATACATGTCGATCTCCGATTCCGCCTTGATGTGGGGGATTCCATATATGTCGCGCGTTACTTCGACTGGTTTTACGAGCCCCGCCAGAAAAATCTCGCCGGTCTCCTGGGGTAATCCCTTTCGCATAAGAAACCAACCCCACAGCGCAAGCACAATGAGGACAACGACAATGCACACAATAAATGCGCAAAACGCCTTCTTGAACATGGCTGCGCCTTTCTGGCTCGATTGAAGGGTTTCAGCCTCAGAAGTGAAACCAATCATATCATGCAGGATGGACGAAAGCAAAAGGAAACTACACTTCAGCGGACCGAAAAAGGGAATGACAACAGCAGCAACAAAGAGGACTATCGTTTATTGGTCAATGAGTGCGCGAGTTTCTTTAACTCCAACTCGCCGAAGGGCTTCGGCAAGATTGCGTCGGGAGGAGGAGATTCCGGGTCTTCCGGATATGCCGTGATGATCGCCACGGGCACACGGGGAAGGTTCTGCTTGATATATCTTACAAGCTCATCGCCACCCATGCCGGCCATTTTCCTGTCGGTTAGGACAGCGTCTACTTCTTGCTCACGAAGTATGCGGATGGCCTCACGACCTTCGGCGGCTTGTAAGACTTCGTATGATTCCGCCTTCAAGACTCGTGTCATTTGACGTCTTTGAACCGCGTCGTCTTCGACTACAAGAATAGTCACGGAATGTTTACTCACTATGGCTTGTTCGAAAGCTTCGCACTTTTTGACATCGATACACGAGCATTCAAGCATATAGACATCCATAAATACGACAAAACGAACCTTGTTAGACTAGTTGTATTATGTCAGTCCTTTGACAAAAAAGAAAGGGGGAATTGCACAAAGATTAATAATTTACTAACAATAAATGCAGAATAAAGAGAAGAAAAAGAAACTTATTAACCGCAGATACACGCCGATGAACGCGGATGAAGAAGAAGCTTCCAACAACCAAGTCACGAGGGTTTCTGTCGCGATTCTCAGAATCCATTCATTGCGGCACTCCTCGCAACGACACCGTTTTGATCGTGGCTATGCCTATTTGCATGGTCTCGACGCACCCGTGGTCGGGACCGCATCCCCATTGTAGACGTAAGCCAATCCTGTTATAATCTGATAGGATTCCTTTGAAAGGAGAGTTCTATGGGTGACTATACGCTTAAGCACTACAATCTCGATGAGGTGGGCCTTCTCCAACCGCTGAAGAACGACCTTGGTCTGACTGCTGTAGGTGTTTCGCTCTCACGGGTGGAGCCGGGGATGGGCTATCCCTTCTATCACGCTCACAAGGAGCAGGAAGAAATCTTCATTTGTCTCAAAGGGAGCGGCACTATCCTGGTTGACAACAAGGAAATCACGATGCGGCCCGGAGACATTCTCAGGATAGCCCCGGATGTTCCCAGAGCCGTCGGCAACCGTACGAAAGAGCCTTGCACGTTCCTGCTCCTGGGCGCGCTGCCGAACACCAGGTACAAGAACGACGAATCGCTGATGCTCATTGACGACGGTATCGAGATGGCAGACAAGAATCCCGACTGGTCGATACGCTAGTAATGCGTTTCCTAAATAACATGCATTAATTCGGTAACGTTCCCCCCCTTTGCAAAGGGGGGAAGGGGGGATTTAGAAACCTTTGTCTCCCAAGGACTTCTTAAATCCCCTTTGTCCCATTCTTTCAAAGGGGAACATTGCAACAAGACTTAGGAAGCGCTCTACTGGAAGCACAATCCCCGGATTCCATTGCGCCGGCTTCGGGCGGCATTCCGGCGATAAACATCATTCTAATCGCAGCGAAGGATGACGTTTAGGCCGGGTTGGCTGCAAAGGCAGATATCGGCGCCGAGTTCCCCATTGCAACAGTATTTGGGAAGCTCATTACAGACATTGCCCTCTATTTGTTTGCGTGCTCTGCGCAGGGGATACAGAAATTCCTCCCATCGAGCGTCTTTATGCGTGTTTCCATTACATGCTCGCCGCAGTGGTCGCAGACAACACTGGGGCGTATACGCGCCGGGGCCGGCGGTTCTTCTGTCAGCGGCAGCCAATCAAGAAGCTCATCAATCTTGCACGTGAGAATCTTGTGGATCAATCGTTGCCGCAGGCCGTCGTATTCTGCGCGTTCCGCCTCGGTGGCGCACCGCTCAAAGTGAATCTTTGATTTCAGTTGTTCCATACGGGCGCCATCATCGCCTGAGAGGGACGGGAAGTCACGGTAGCGGAGGCGAATCCCCTTCCCTTTGTCCCGTGAGAAGAAGCTGAACCCGCCCTTCCCGTAGTCCTTGAATATGAGATTGCCTTTGCCGAAAGTACAACTTGTGACCACCTGTATCGCGTCGACCGCACATGTGTCGTTCTCGACAACTGCGACCAACTCTTCGTCGCGCGGGCGCTCGACACCGAGCAACTGCATCGCGGTTGTTCCCACGCGGTATCCGATTGCAAGACCCGGACACACATGGCCGTGAAACTGTGCGGCATCCTCAAAGCTGGGGAAAAGACCCCGGATGTTCATTGTGACCACCTCCGTTGTGTTTCTATAAATATATCACACTTCCCCCATTCTTATTCCTGGATTCTGCATTAACAACCGCCGGTCGTTTTGAGAAACCGGGAGAATAGTGCTATAATGTGCCCGCACGTGCGCGGGAGGTGTAATAACCCCGAAGCAGGAATAGCCACCGCGTGGAACTTCATGTACCCTTTCAGGAATTGAAGAGAAAACGACAAGGAGCAGTTGGTCAATGGAAACCATTACACAAGCCCTGAAGGCAGGACAGCGAACGCTCTCGGAGTATCAGTCGAAACAAGTCTTGAGCGCATACGGTATCCCGGTGACACGGGAATTTCTGGCCAGGAACAAAGGCGAGGCAGCCGACTTTGCAAAGAAACTGGGTTACCCGGTCGTATTGAAAGGATGCTCGCCTGCGTTATCTCACAAGACCGAACGGCAACTTGTCGCCCTTAAACTGCGCGACGAGAAAGAAGTGGCAGAAGCGTTTGAGGCGATAACCGAGCGCGCCGGTGAGCCGATGGACGGAATCCTCGTGCAGGAAATGATACCGGGCAGCCGCGAACTGGTTGTCGGTCTCACGAGAGACGAGCAATTTGGCCCGTGCGCCATGCTCGGCCTTGGCGGAATCTTCGTCGAAGTCCTGAAACAGGTCACCTTTCGAATCGCTCCCCTCGAGAAGCGCGATGCTTTCGACATGATGGATGAGCTGCCAGGGAAGAAAATCCTCGAGGCCTTCAGAGGCGAGCCCCCAGTCGACCGGGATGCCCTTGCCCAAATCTTGATTGCCGTCGGGAATATCGGCCTCGAGAACGATGCAGTCAAGGAAATCGATATCAATCCTCTCATCATCTCGGGCACAAAGCCGGTCGCCGTGGACGCCCTGGTAGTGCTGGGAAAGTAAGACCTGTCCGCACGGATTACTTCTGTGGCGCCCTCGAGAATCTGGCCGGGTTTTGTAGGGTGATTAGCGAAAATCGGGGAGTAGAAAATCGGGGACACGATGCGGCATCGTGTCCC
>JACRIR010000084.1 GCA_016215705.1 Candidatus Poribacteria bacterium
AAGAGATACAATGAAAACATCTTGATAGACACGAAAAAGGGGCAGGTAATGATTGTCCGTATGGCTGCCAAAGGTTTGCTTACGATTCCTTCAAAAATTCGACGGAGGCTTGGAATAAAAGAGAGAACACGCGTTCATGTGGATGTGGATAAACGTGGATACAAAATTGTTCTGACACCCATTACCCATGAGAACATCCAGCGCTTGTGTGGAAAATATAAAGGGGAGGGATTATTGAAGGCCTTAGTGGCTGAAAAGAAGCGAGCCGCTGCGTAATTTGTTGGAGATCAAATAGCGCTCTCGGTCGTCCAGAAGTCGGTGGCGCCGTGGGATCGCGCTTACGCTGGGAGCAGAATTAGATCGACTTCCCCTTCCTTCGGCAACTTATCACCGAAAAGGCGCGTTTGAGTCGGGCGGCGAAACGGCCTCGCTCTTTGAGTCAATTTCTTGTCAGGGAAAACTTTTTGCAAAACCTCCTTCGTGGTGTCGTAGGTAGTCTTACGCATGTCGGTACGAACGTATATGACGCTGTCGGCCGAAAGCAAGCCAGCCGCTTTACAAAAAACCTGCTCAAGCATCTCACGATACTTTTCCTGGTCTGCAAATCTACCTCGATGTCGACCGTTCAGTCTCGAGGGAAGAGGTTTACCGCCGAGCAACCAAAGTCGTAGCCATTGGTCGTAATGATAGTTTGTGACACCGCAATAAGGAGGTGAAGTAAACAGCAACCGTGGGGGAGGCGCGTCAAGTGAGCGAATTGAATGGTGAAGGTCTGGTAGCAGATGGACACTATCGCCAAGATAAACTTGGCTCGGACTTAACTTGGGTCGCCCCTTTGCATAGCGCCAGTTGAGTCGTTTGCGTAAGAACTGTATCGGCTCAACGTCTGGTGGTAGTAGTTTGTGCTCACGCCACCAACGAACTGCATAATCAGGCGACATGGACTTCGTTTGGCGCATCTGGTTTGACAATGAGGCATCCCGTTTACCATGCAGGTTAATCAATAGAATTGCCATTGCTGTCCAATCAACTGCCCGACGGCTCCAATCTAGCTCACTTCGGGCTGCACAAAGGAATCTTCGCACATTGGCTGTAAAGCAGCGATGGTAAAACTCCGGCAGCTCGGCCGCGGCTCGCCGAAAATTTGGCGCGATACGACTCAATTCGGATAGACGCTGTTCCACAGCCTTAAGAGTGGCAGGACGCAATTTGGCGCGAGCATAAACCCAGCCCACGGGGTTCAGTTCAATTCCAATACCGCACCGTCCGTTGATTGCCGCACTGAATACCGCTGTACCACGCCCCGCAAATGGGTCGAGAACTGTGTCCCCGGGCTGAGTGTATTTTTCAATCACGCCGTCCGCAAAGGTAGTGGGAAACATCGCATAATAAGGTCCCACACCAGCCCATCGGCTGGCAGCAGTGTCGTATTTCCCTTTCAAATTTTTCATCGAACTACCGTTGACGCATGAGGGCGCGCGCAAGCTGTTGGAGGACTTTGGCACCCAAATGGAGCGGAATCGCGGCTTGTGCATGAGCCGAAACGAGAGGTGATAAAGCATTCGGGTAGCGCGACGTCACAAGTTTGTCCAAGAGAGCGCAGGCAGTTCCAAACTGCGGATACAGCGAAACATTATCGGACGTGATGTTGTCTTGGTCTTCGGTGAGGAAAGGGATGCTCGCCACAATGCGAGCGCCACTCTTCGTTTTATAAAAGAACTTCCTGCCAAAGTAAGTATCCTCTCCGTAACGCTTGGTGCTGTCCGAAAAAATCACCCTTTCCTTGATGTATCGGTCAGTAAGAAGCATGTACGTGCCGGAAGGAAAATAAGCCTCCCCCGTCTCGGTTCGGTCGATTTCCTCGAAGTGTGTAACAAAATTGCCGGTCTTTTCGACGCCCAGAATTACAAGGTCATTCCCGGTCTTTTGGCGGACTTGGGTGTTGAGCCGCTTCAGTTCAGTATTGATAGCCGCACTCAACCATGCAGGCGGCCCGAAGACAGCGAGTGGCCCATCGAGGAAGAAGGCGAGTTTTCCAACCTTGTCAAGCCAGCCGCGCCGTTCAAAACACCGCAAGAGGTGGATAAGAAGAATTCGCTCCCACAATTGCATCACCAACCCAAACGCCTCACCGTTCGTCCCGATGTCGAGGAATCGTTCGTGGATTCGGAGCGCGTCCGTGGAATAAATCGGACGACGAAGCTCGCAGTCACATGACGTGACGCCTGGCTGAACGTTGAAATGATGACTGCATCCCTCGTGGTCATATGGACACACCTGCGGCCGATTCTGAGGTTTGAGAGCCAACAAAGCCTCGTAGGTCTCAAGCAATGGCGATCGGTCTTCCTCATCTACGATCACATCGTGGAGCACATCAAAAACAGCTTCTCGGAAAGAGTCGCGGGCCGATTTGTGGTCGCGTGTCACCACGTTGCTGCCGGGCAGGGCGGCATCCACAGTTGCAGCCTCCTCCGTTCGGCGGAATTCAACGGGATCTATCGGACGTTGTTCATCGAGCCGATCTACTTCCTTTAAGTTCAGCAGCACACTAGCAACAGTGCAGTACCCAACTTTTGCTCCGGGGTAGCCGTTTTTAACATCAACTTCTGCGTAGCTCCCGTCGATGGCTACCGTAAATTCTGGCAACGATTGTGGGGGTGGCGGCGGAATGGAAGGCTTTGCCAAAGTCACGCTGGAAGCTGTCTGAAAAACCCGAGCGCGTCGCAAAAGCTGCTGGACCCTCTCCGTCTCCGCAATGCGCCGTAAGGAACGATAGCCAGCGAACTCTCCCTCGTATGGCATCATTTACCTACTGCAATCGTACTTGCCTGAATGGAAAACCGCTCGACTTGGATAGGAACAACGTATGGGTTTGAGAGCGTCTTGACGCGAATGAAACCACGGTCCTGCGCCCGCAGGATGCTGGCTTCGAAATCGGCGAAGTCATAGAACTTTTTCAGCTCCTTTGTTTCGTCCGTATTGTTCAAGTGACCGATAAACCAGTTAGCGGTATTTCGCAGGATGTTTTTCTGAATCGAACTGACTTCCTGCGTCGCGTAAACAAGACCGATGTGGTACTTCGCGCCTTCTTTGGCGGTGCGGACCCAAATATCCTTCGTATCCAGTTCACTTGAAGGCGGAAGAATGTTGTGCGCCTCTTCGACGTAAACCAGAATGTCAGGAGGCATTTGCGCGTTGCGAAATTTGTTCCGATTGTTTTCGAAAATCCGACTAATGACTCGATCCGCCGAAGCCTTGTTCAGGTCTGGGTCACCGCTTGATTGATCTACGATGACCAACCGACCTGCTTCGAGGTGTTTGTAAATATCCTCAGCGTAATCGGTCGAGGTACTGTGGGTGTGCTGCTCCTTCACGCGCCCAATGAGACGTGAGCCGTTCGGGTAAGCAAACAGTTCGAGAACCTTTTTAAGATCATCATCCGCCCAAGAGCCGGAACTGCTTTTTTGGATGTAATTGCTGTCGAAAGCCACGAATCCAGATGCTGTATCTTTAATGAATTCTCTCAATATCTGGCAAGCTTGAGCGATTTCTGCCCAACTCGGTTGCGGCTTCTCGATAATGATCGCGCAACGCGAATAGGCTGTCGGATCGTCTCCCACCGGTTGCTTCAATGCTTCAATCAATTCTTTGTTGAATAAGCCTCGCGTTTGCGGCTGTAGACTTGCGGGAGGCGTCAAACCCGCTTTGAACAGCAGCGCCCGATAACAAAGCACCCGCCGATTGTGCCTGGTCATGGCCGACCGGTCATTTGGATCGGGCGGCTCAAAGTTAATATCACGAAAATTTGAAATGTATTTTGTCGCGTCATTGGCTAATGCGGTGTTGATAATCTCCTTCCCAATCTGAAGATTCGCTTCCACGTAGAAGTTTAGCAACATCAAATTACGGCCTGGATCGTTCGGGTGCGCTGTAATGCCGTAGGTTACGACGTCTTGTTTCAATTCCGTGTGCTTGGCTGTCGGTCCGCAAGCCCACACATTCTTAATCGCATTCGGGTTCTCACTCTTGGTGTCGGCGTCTTGCGTGTTTTCGTTCGCGTACTCGCCATTTGGGTCAAAAACAACTTGCCCAATCCGTTTCGTAGGGTTTGCCATCCAGCGCAGCTCGAAAATCGACTTTAAAATGATCTTTGTGGTATTCGACTTCCCCGTGCGGGTCATGCCAAACAGAGCGGTTTTCTGCCCAAGCAAATCAGTAGGCGTCATCGCGACTGCTACACTCGCAATTTGTTGAAACGGCCGATGAGTTGAGGCATATCGCACTTGCCCGATGTTGACGAGCAGACCGCCGCTTTCGGCGTGAGTTCTCGGGTCGCGATAGTTGGCGATTCGGGCAAGCATTTCTCCGCGTGGCTTGAAAACTTTTAGCCCACGGTTTGGATAGTAATTGCTCAAATCGGAGCCGAAGGTTAGTTCGTAGCGTGGATGGATGTCGTCGCCAAGATTGGCAATGTAAAACGTTCCAAGCACACGGCACTGGACCCCGGCGTAGCTCAACAAGTGATGCGTTGTTGGGTCCATCACGTCCTTGTGGTCCCAGCTTTTCGCAATCTCACCGCTAACGCGCTGGGCGTTTTCAACACGAACTCTCAGGGCTTCTTGTGCATTCGGCAAATCCGCGTGGTCAAGTACACGAAGCAGGATGACTGACGCGTCCTCTTCACGAACATCAATAACTTTGGACGGCACAATGCGAGTAGCAACGAGGAACGAAAGCGCCGGAATGCCGCCAACTTTCTGGCGGTGGTGGTCGTGGATTTGAACTAATGCCTGCTCGTAACCGAGTGAGAACACCTCCCCAAGATACGAGGCTTCATCTACTAGTCCGGCCAGGGTTTTTGCAGCAGCCGATAGCCCTGCATCGAGCTGAGGTTCGTCGAGTTGCTCCCCGACGGTTGATATGACGTTTACCATAAACCTTGTTTCCGTAGACTGGTTAATCTCGGCAATTTGTAAATTCACCGCCCCCTTCAATTTAACTCTTAAGCTCCGTTACAGCAACGCCACTGTGATAACAGCGGTACGCGGACACGTGCAACAAAACAAAAGGGCCGGCTGCGCCGGCCCTGTTTGATAAATTCTCCCTCACCCCTTTCCCCCTCATCCCCACCCCTTCTCCCGCAAGGGGAGAAGGGAGCGAGCCGAGGCGCGCAGGGCGCGCACTTTATAAGAGCGGGACGATCAGCAGCGCCACGATGTTGACGATCTTGATCATGGGGTTAATCGCCGGTCCGGCGGTGTCCTTGTAGGGATCGCCCACGGTATCGCCGGTGACGGCGGCGTGTACGAGCATCGGTAATTTGCGCTTACTTGTGCGCCTCCATGTATGCCCGAAGCAGCGCATTCATGCGCGACTGATAGCCGCGACCTCGTCCACGGAACCAGGCGAGGACGTCCGGGTCGATACGCAAGGAGAGCAACGATTTCCTTGGAGTGGGCTTGAGGCCCTTGCGCACGATAGCCCGCGCGAACATCTTCGGCGTCCACGCCGGTGCATCTTTGTCCACGACGATATCGGCCTCCTTCATTGACTTCAGGCGTTTGATGTCAGTGCGGGACTTGCGAGAAGTAGTAGTGCGTTTCATGTTTGGTAGCCTTTCGAATTGAGATGATCCGGATTTTATCTCCGCGTTCGGTGTACGTAACGGAGACCACGACACCGTGAAGCAACCCGAGCGAAACAAAACGCTGTTCCTGATATGACTCGCGAGTATCTTCCGCCGTTACGGTATACCCCGCGAATATCCTGCCGGCATCGGCAAAATCAATACCGTGTTTCTTGAGGTTTGCTCGGCGTTTCCTCTCGTCCCAGGTGAACACGCAAGAAGTGTAGCTACAAATTGTTACTACATCAAGGCCCCTCCGACACGGGCCGCGGAGTTAAAGCGGTTTGCTCTGCGTGATGAGTAAATTTACTCAACGCATTGAGTAAATTGTGATAACCGCGTACGCGGGCACGTGCAACAAAAAGGCCGGCTTGCGCCGGTGGGAACAAATCGAAGGAACCCTCTCCCAAGCCTCTCCCGCTGGCGCGGGAGAGGGGAGTCGGTGAAAGTCTTCTATAAGAGTGGGACGATCAACAGCGCCACGATGTTGATGATCTTGATCATGGGGTTGATCGCCGGGCCGGCGGTGTCCTTGTAGGGATCGCCCACGGTGTCGCCGGTGACGGCGGCCTTGTGCGCGTCCGAACCCTTGCCGCCGAATTTGCCGTCCTCGAT
>JACRIR010000089.1 GCA_016215705.1 Candidatus Poribacteria bacterium
ATCTCGAGGTATCGCGAGAACGACCACGTCGGATGTGCGCCGCCGACAATGTGGATTTCCGTTGCGCCCAAATGGCGCGCTTGTTTCCCCCGCTCCATGATTTCGTCAATGGACATCTCGTACGCGCCCTTGTCATCGGGGTTGCGCCGGCTGAAAGCACAGAATTTGCAGTTGTTCTTGCAAACGTTCGAGTAGTTAATGTGGAGATTGACCACATAGTAGGCTTTGTCGCCGTTCTTGCGCTCGCGAATCATATTGGCCATGTGGCCGATTGCGAACAAGTTGTTGCTTTGATAGAGGCGCAGACCGTCTTCAAACGACAACCGTTGACCTCCGCGAACCTTGTGGTATATGTCCGCAAGTTCGCTTGCTTCAATGAGTTCCGAAATCATCTTACATGTTTCCGACAGTTTTGGACACACAGTGTTTGTTGAGACGACGCTTTATTTTATCCCCGACGGCGTCTTAAGTCAAGGTTGCGCTTGGGAAACGGCTGGGCATTGTGGGCAGAACCGGTCCTTAAAGTCAGACGAGTGTTCTGCGGCGGATTTTCCGTCAGTCGAAAAGAGAAAAATTAAGATATTGCACGATCTTTCACTTGACAGGTCATGGAAGTCATGGTATAATTCGCATTACAAGACTATATCTCATAATATGAGACAAACGTGACGGCGCAAACGGTCTAAGGCCGATGCGGCCAACGAAGGGAGAGGAGGTAATCGGGAAGTGGAACTAGTCTGGTTGTAGCGCTGCACTCTCCTGAGATATGAAGTGGGGGATTGGTTGAAGTGCAGGGGGTTATGACTCCAACGCTTTATTGGAGGGAAAGGAGTAGTTAGGATGAACAAAGTGTTTCGTGGCCGCAAGGGGTTCACTCTTGTCGAGCTGCTGGTGGTCATAGCTATTATCGGTATCTTAGCTGCGATCCTGCTGCCGGCGCTTGCAAAGGCAAGAGAATCGGCCCGCCGTTCTGCTTGTGTGAACAACCTCAAGCAGCTCGGCCTCGTGCTGGGCCTATATGCGACAGAGAACAAGGAAATATTCCCTCCGCTCGCGAATATTTCCTCTAGGTTCCTGTGGGACGCGAACTGTCTGTATCCTGAGTACCTGACGGATGCAGCGATCATGGCATGTCCTTCGGATCCTCAAACGAATCCGAAGACGAACTTCCGTCTGACCGTGAACACTACCTTGAGCGATAACTCCTGGGGGGCTGCAACGGCGGCGTTCAACAAAGGCACCGTGCATCCTGATTGTATCGGGACGCTCAGCTACGTGTATGCCGGCTATATGATCATGAACAACAGCGAGATGGCGTCGGGGCTCACCTCATACAAGATCGTTGATGCTGCCTTGGCGATCAGCCTTGCGAACAGCGACGGCTGGCGCGATAGGAACACGAATCTGGCCTCTTTCGGGTTCACCGGCTCGGGCAACGCGAAGAGCAGCGCTGTGAATAGGCTGTCCACGAGCGTTGACAGGTTCCTCGTCACCGACATCAACACGATTCTCACCGGCTCAGAGTCCGGCTCGAGCGTGATACCGGTCATGTGGGACCAGATTTCAACAATGATCACCGAGTTCAGCCATGTTCCCGCCGGACAGAACGTGTTGTTCATGGACGGACACGTCGAGTTCTATCGTTACGACAGAGCCTCGACGAAGTTCCCGGTGTCGCCTCTGTATGCTGCCGTTAACGGCGGTGTCAACGACAAGGCGATCCCATATTGTCCGTAATCATCTATTAGGTTGAAAGTTCTCCCTGCACTTTTATCGAAGGGGAGGGCGTAAAGCCCTTCCCTTCCTTACTTAAGAGATTTTGTCGGAATTCATTCTTGCCGCAGAGATACGGACTTGTTCGATAAGATCGAATGAAAGCCTCGACCCAACTTGGAGAACCTGCTGACACTGAACTCAGCAGACTCCTTTCGACCCCCTATGTGGTCGCGCCTTCATTGGGGCGGCCACATAGGGCTCCCCCTATGCTTCCCCGCACTTAGGTAGACGCCAATTCATTCGCACAATGTTTTCGGGCTCTTTTCGCAGTGTGCCATTGTGCGAATAAATCGGCGCCGCCAGGATTTGGAGACTGATTCTTCGCTTGACAACGATTTCAGGGCATGGTATAGTGCGTATTGCAATGTGAGATGAGGTGTTATATTATAAGCGAAGGCGATGCCTTGGAAAGATACAATGAAACAAGAGCGACAAAAAGCCAATGCGGTTCAAAAAGCATTGGATATTCTGCTTGCATTTGTGCCTGAGAATCAGGAAATGGGGCCAACGGAGCTGAGTAAGAAACTGCAGTTCCACAAAGCAACGACTTCCAGGATAATGCTCGACCTTGCCGGCAAGGGTTTCTTGCAGCAAAGCCTGCATACAAAGAAGTTTTCCCTGGGGCGGTCGGCGCTGGAGATCGGGAAGGCCATTAACCTGTCCCTCAGCAGCAATTTGGTGCCGCTTGCCAAGCCGCACATCGACGATTTGCGAGCAACCATCAGGGACACGATCGTACTTGAAGTCTTCACGGGTACGGCAACATTTGTGGCATATATTGCAGAAGGACCTCAATATATTTGTCTGGCGGGGAGATTGGGGGACCGGCTCCCCGTTCATGGCGCTGCCGGCGCCAAGTCGGTGCTGGCGTTCCTGGCGCCTGAGTTGGTCTCGCGGATTCTTGGCGATAATCTGCCACCGCTAACGCCGAATACTATAACGAATCCGCGTCTTCTGAGAAATGAATTGGAGCAAATACGTCGCCAGGGATTCTCCTGTTCCAACGGGGAGGTAGATATCGGCATCAATGCCATTGCGGCGCCTGTCTTCAACCACAGTAATGAGCCCGTCGCCGCTGTTGTGGTGGCGGGTCCCTCCAATCGAATCCCCATCGGAGCAGACTCACCCTTAGTGCCTCCTTTGAAAGAGACGGCGGCAAGGATCACCGACGAACTGCAATGCCGGAACAGTGATCCAAGGTGAGTGATGACGAAGCCATCTGAGGGAAACAACGAAATTGCCTGTTCGGGAACGCGATGCG
>JACRIR010000003.1 GCA_016215705.1 Candidatus Poribacteria bacterium
ACTCAAGCAGTCAGGCATGGAATGGACGGCGCGGGGAGCAAATTCAATAATCGCCCTCAGATGTTGTCATCTCTCGGGACGCATCGAAGAATTCTGGGAACAACGCGCCAGCTAAGACCCCCTTTTATGTCGCAGGCCCCGAGACACGAGTCGTAAGTAGGCGAATGGCGAAAGGAGGCTAACAGGTAATGATGAATGATGAGTGATGAATGCGGAATGAAACCACAGAAGAAGAACCTCATGAAACCGCCGGTGAATACAGCGCGGTATAGCCGCGACCAAGCAGCAAGCATCGGGCGCGATGAATCGCGCCCCTACAGAAGCGAACAGCGTGAATATTCGGGGACTAATGAGCGGCCGCGGCCTGAAAAAGAGGCGAAAGGCGAAAGGGCAAAGGCGAAAGGGGGAAAGTAAGTCCAAGGTCGAAGGTTCAAAGTTCAAAGTCGGGTAAGAGGGGGAAGAGGGAAGGGTGAAAAGTGAAATTCGGGTCTGAGGCCTTTCGCTCGCAATGACGAGCGGCCTCGGTCTTAGTCTTCCATTTCGTCTTTCTCCTTTCGTCTTTCCCCTTCGGCATCTGCGGCCGGGATGACGATATTGAAGCAGCAGCCTTTGCCTTCCCGGCTGTCGACCCATATTTGGCCGCCGTGAAGCATGACGAGTTCCTTTGTTATTGCGAGGCCGAGGCCGGTTCCGCCCTTCGAGCGTGTTACAGCGTTGTCGACGCGGTAGAAGTTCTCGAATATCTTATCTCTTTCGCCGGCTGGTATTCCGATGCCGTTGTCCGAGACGCTGAGTCGCACACCAAGGTCTTCTCGGGCGAGCGAGACGCGCACATAACCGCGCGGCTCGGTGTACTTGAGCGCATTCGACAGCAGGTTGGAGAGGATTTGCATCAGCCGCTTGCGGTCGCCGAGCACTCGCGTCATATGGCCTGGCACGAGGGAATCCATGCTCAGTTCTATTCCGTCTTGCAGCGCGACGTTCTCGAACAGGTCGACCGCCTGCCGGATCACGTCTTCGAACAGCAATGGTTCGAGCCTGACGTCAAGCTTGCCGGCGCTCAGCTTCTGGAGGTCGAGCAGCGACGAGATGAGCCCGGTGAGGTGGTCGCACTCCTCGTTGATAATGGTCAGGTACCGCTTGACGGTATCCTCCGAGAGAGAAGTCATGTCGTGCAGGAGGACCTCGGTGAAGCTTTTGATCGAAGTGAGCGGAGTGCGCAACTCGTGCGACACGGTGGAGACGAAATTCGTTTTCGCCTCGTTGAGTCGGCGCAGCTCCTCCTCCACTCCCTTGCGCTCGCTGATGTCCTTTCCGATTCCGGAAACGCCTATCACTTTGCCGTCCGCACCGCGGATCGGCGAAAACGTGAGAGCCACCTGCGTCGTTCGACCGTCGCCCTTCTTCGCGTCGATCTCGACGGTGAGTATGTCTTCCGAGTCGATAACGCCGCGCACTTTCTCCCGCAACGCGACGGCGTCGTCTTCCGAAACGAAGAAATACATGCTTGAGCCGAGCGCTTCTTGTTTGTCACGCTTGAATATGAGTTCCGCGCCTTTGTTCCACGAGACTATTGTATGGTCGAGGTCAAGCGTAAAGATGGCGTCGCCCGCGCGCTCGACGAGGTTTTCGAGGTACTCTTTGGTTTTTCGGACCTCGCCGTACAGCCGCGCATTCTGGACGGCGACCGCGATCTGCCCCGCGATTATGTGCATGATGCGTTCGGTTTCAAGGCCGAACTGTCCGGGATGCGCGCTCGCCGTGGTCAGGACGCCGACCGTTGCGCCTTCGACGACGAGCGGGAAGAGCGCAAGCGCGCCGACGCCGTTCACGTTTTCGTGGAGGAGGGAGAAGAACGGGTCGGTCTGCGCGTCGTCGATGAAAAACGGTTTTCCCGAAGCTGCGACACGGTTTGCGATCGCCATCAGGATGCCCGAAAGCGGATCGCCTGGCCCGCCCGGCTTCTCCTCGGTCGCAGTGTGAAGCTCGAGGCGGCCCGTCTCGGGATTTGCGAGCATCATGGAGCCACTGTCGGCGTTCACGATAGTGATGACTTTCTCGAGGATGAGTTTGAAAGGGTCAAGAGACAGCAGCACCCGGCCTGTCGCGTCGGTAACGAGCCTGAGCAGGGAGATTTCCTCTATTTTCTTCTCCAGCTTGGCGCTGGTCTCGAGGTTGGCCTGGCGGAAGACGGCGAACTCCTTCTGCATCCGCTCGGACCGCCCGATCATCTCTCGCCGCTCGTCGAGCATGAGGTCGATCGTCTGCAAGAGGACTTCACCGTTCACGGAGTCGCTCGCAGCCTCGCCATTTGAAGCCGTGCTGCCTGCGGATGAGCCGTTCGCGCGAGTGCTGTCCGTTCTTATGTAGCGGCGGACCTGAAGCAAGTCGAGGGCCTTCTTGACGAAATCTTCCTTCGGGCCGACCTTATTGCGTCTGATTGCCAAAGCATACCTCGTGTTTGGTGGCGACCTGGCCTTTGTGGATGCCCATTATTGGCGACACAACGCCTCGTTGCGCTTATCCGGGGACACGATGAGGCATCATGTCCCCGAATAAGCCATGTCCCCGAATAAGCTTATGACAACGATGTCAAGCCTTTGGAATCCTTGAGCCGCTTCTGCAGCTCGAGCAGCAGGCCGGCTTTCTTTTCCGGCGAGAAGCCGCTGTTCTGTTCTTGTTCTTTCCCCGCCTCAAAGAAGCCTGCGCCTTTAGTTTCCATAAATTCGGTCACAAGCGCATCGGCGGTGTGGACGAGTCTCGCAAGCTGGGGCGCTTCCTGGGCCGATTCCGGATGATGGTGGCAGCGAATCGCCTCGCTCAGGCTGACGGGAAGATTCCATCTTTCACACATCCAGTAGCCGATATCCGCGTGATCGAACCCGAACAGCGTTCTCTCAGCTTCGTGCGCTTTCAGCGAACGATCCTCCATACAAGTTTGCACCGCCGCAAACATGTCGGAGAAATACTGGTCGAGCGCGGCCTTCCCGATGTCATGCAGCAGGCCCGCCGTGAACGCCCCCTTGTCATACGGCCCCTGCTCTTTTGAGAGGATATCGCACATGGCGGCGCATGCGAATGAGTGGGTCCAGAACTTGAACCGACGCTCCCTCTGTCTGCCGCCGAACATGTCGAGCACCGATATGGCGAGTGACAGTCGCCGGATTTCATTGAAGCCGAGGACAACCACGGCGTCCGAAACCCTGACGATCTCACGGTAGAAACCATAATAGGCCGAGTTCACGATCTTCAGTATCTTGGCCGTCAGCGAAGCATCTTTTGTTATCTCCTTCGCCAGGTCCGCCGCCGAGGAGTTTTCATCCGTAATGATTTCCATGATCTTGACCATGACGTGTGGAAGCGTGGAAATCTCTTTTATATCGAGCAACTTTTTCCGGAATTGCTCTATGGACATCTGGACGGGACCGCCGCCCTTGTCTTTGCCGTCAGCGATATTCATGTCACGCCTTTTCTCTCGCACGCATTCGTTGCTGAAGACTGTTCTGCGCGAAGAAATTCGCACCCGCAAATAATATAGAGAAAATATCGTGCCAAAGAGAGATAAAGCCCCCGGACAGTATCTTGGCCCGGTTGAATCGCTGCCTGCATAGGGTGCGCGGCCGGCTTTCGACAACGGAATCAACATGTTATAATGAAGTTGTCACGTTTTCGGATATCTCCGGTAGGAATTGTGCAAGCGTCTCGGAATCAATGAGTTGAAATGGCTGTGATTCTGCCGTGTGTTCGTCGCCCCGGTTTCAGGAGAGGTTTCCGGCGCGGGGTTTGGGCCGGGCGGGCGTTTGTTCAAAGCGGAAGATGTCCCCTGTCTGCCGGGGAGCAGACAGGTGCACAAGAATGTCCATTTGTCATTCATGATTGTGGGGAAACAGAAAAATGAGAAAGACGAGAAAGCGCGGCGAGAAAACTGCGCGCATAAGTCTCCAACGATGTGGCGGCTATGACTCCGAAAAAGTGTTCAAGGCGGTCAAGAAGGCAATCGACGACCTCGGGGGGATCGACCGTTTTGTGAAAAAAGGCGACCGTGTTCTCCTGAAGCCCAACCTGCTCGTGAGCAGCCGCGTCGACAAGCATGTGACCACGCATCCGGAGGTCGTGCGCGCGACCTTGAAGCTCGTCAAGAAAGCGGGCGGCAAACCCTCAATCGGGGACAGTCCCGCATTGGGAAGCGCGGTTAAGGTCGCCGCAAAGTGCGGTATCGCCGATGTGGCCCGGGAGGAGGGCGTCGAGGTCATTAATTTCAACCGGCCGATCGACATCGACAACCCGGCAGGCGCGCAATTCAAGAAATTCAAGATTGACGAGGCCATTCGGGACGCGGATGTCGTCATAAATTTGCCAAAACTGAAGACCCACGGCCAGATGACGCTAACTATGAGCGTGAAAAACATGTTTGGCTCGATCCCGGGCACGCGAAAGACGCAATGGCACCTGTCTGCGGGAACCGACCGCATGCATTTTGCGCGCATGCTCGTGGACCTGTGCCACAAGGTGTCGCCCCAGGTGACAATCATGGACGCCATCGTCGGCATGCAAGGCAACGGCCCGCAGAACGGCGACGCCAAGAAGATAGGGCTCGTGATGGCGGCCGAAGATCCCGTGGCGCTCGACGTGGTCGCATCCGAGATTGTCGGGCTGAGAAGAGACAAGATGCTTACGACTGTGGCCGCCGAAGAAATGGGAATCGGCTGCACCGATCCGGAGGACATGTCGATTGGCGGAGAGAGTGTCGAAGACTGCAAGATAGGCGGGTTTGTTTTTCCGATGGTTGTCGACATTATGTCGTTGTTTCCGTGGTTTCTCAGGAATCCTTTGCGCGATTGGCTCACCTCACGGCCTGTTGTGGACCGGCAGAAATGCGAGTTGTGCATGGTGTGCGCCAATAGTTGCCCGGCACGAGTCATCACTGCCAAGAACGATAAGCTCCAGTTCGATCTCAAGCAGTGCATCCGCTGTTTCTGCTGTCAGGAGATGTGTCCGCAGGGCGCCATAACCGTTGGCGCCGGCCCGCTCGCGAAGGCGCTCAGGCTGTAGGAGGGGGAAGCAAAGAGGCGAAAGGAGAAAGGGAGTAAGAGTGTGAAGGGTTTGGCGCGGAAGTTTGCGCTTTTACCTAAGGGTATGATATGATTCCGATTACAGCCGAGGCAAGCCATGGGGAAGAGAGACATAAAGAGCAAGAGAGCGGCTATCCGCCTGGAAATCAAAGAGCGGATGCAGCACGCGCTCGACAGCCGCAAGGCCGAGATTAAGGCGCGCATCAAGCGCGAAAGCATTCCGGTCGAGCAGAAGCGCGAGAAGTACCGTCGCGAGGTTCATAGAGAGAAACAGCGGCTGATGGACCTTGCAAAGGAAGAGTTTATCGCCCGCAAGAAGATGCTCGGGCCGGCCGGAGTGGAAGAGCCGATCGAGGAGTCATACGACGAGCCCCCGCCAATTCCTCCGTGGGCACATGAGGAAGTAGACTTTCAACCGAGAGAAAAAGAACCCGACCTGATTCAACACCAGCCTCAAGTGCGCGCCGAGGAGGCATTCGTCTATGATGACGAGGACGACAGTGACCTCGTCGAATTCCAGTCGCCCATCGGCGAATCTGATGCAATGCCGCCCGCCGAGTTGCCTCCAGATGAGTCTTTAGAGAATGAGCGACTTGCACATGAGCCGCGCGCGGGAGAGCAATCGGCGGGCAAGTCCGCTCGTGGGCGGGTGGGCCGCCCGGCAAGAATCGCGGAAACCGCCGGGAGCAAGAATCTCTTCTACTATATCCTGAATCTGATCCCGCATCCCGTGGTGACGCTCGACGAATTCGACGATTATCTTGCCACGCGGGGGGGCGTGGCCAAGGTCTTGCTGTTCTATTTTGTCAGTCTCTTGCCGGTGGTCCTTTTTGCAATGGCTGCCGAGGGCATTTCTGATTATTTTCCTGGCGGAAGAGTGGGGAACATTGTCGGCGCCATGGGCGTTCAGGCCGGCCCTTTGATGCTCGTCGGCCGGACGGTGTTCAATCTCCTTTTTTTCTGCCTTATCGTCTCGATTGTGAATTACTTTGCGACCAGCGAAACGCATTTCCTCACGCTTACGGTTTATTTCGCGTTTGTTGAGGGAGTTACGCGCGCCGTCATGTATACGCTTGTCATCCTTGCGGTCATCGCCGCCGTCTTTGCTATCGTATCGCCCCAACTCATGGGACTCGTCGGCGGAATCGCCGTCCTGCTCATCCTTTCATATTTTGTCTGGACCATCGTTCTCGACATAATTGTCCTTATGAGCGCATACGGCTACGACTTCATCAGCGCGTTGCTATTGGCAATCGGCGCCGTGGTTGTCAGGTTCATATTCACGAAAATCATGGTTGCCCATAAAATCGGGTCCTTCATCTTCGGCAACTAGGGAGGCGAAAGACGAAAGGGACAAGGCGAAAGGGGACTTTTTCTCGACAATCCACAGTTCGCAATCCAATAAAGGAGCCCTCGTGCCCAAATTGAAAATAGTCGTAATCGGCGGTGGAAGCTATCAATGGACTCCGGTGATCGGACGCGATCTCATGCTCCACGAGCAACTGCGCGGCAGCACGCTCATGCTCTATGATATCGATCCCGCGCCGCTGCCCGCGATGCGCAAGCTCATGCGGAAAATTGCGAACGCGGCGGGGACAGGTTTCAAAGTCGAGGCTTCGGCCGATGCAGCGGAGGCGCTCCCGGGCGCCGATTTCGCGATCCTGTCCATCACCACCGGCGGCTACGACATGATGGAGCACGACTTGAGGATTCCGGCGAAGTACGGCGTCTTCCAGACGGTCGGCGACACGGTCGGGCCGGGTGGCCTTGTGCGCGCGTTGCGCAACGCGCCGGCGATTGTCGAGATCGGGCGGCTCATGGAGAAATATTGCCCGGATGCGTGGATGCTCAATCTCTCGAATCCCATGACGATCCTCACCCGCGCATTCCTCCGAGAGACTTCGGTCAAGACCGTCGGTCTGTGTCACGAACTGTTCGGCACGATGGAGCTCCTGCTCGAAATCTTCGGCCTCGAGGACCAGAGCGACCTCGCCGAAGAGAGCCTTATGGGTTCCGGGCACATGCTCGATTCCTCCGGCCGGCACGTCTGGCAGCGCGAGATGTCTGTGGACGTCGGCGGAATCAATCACTGCATCTGGATGACAAACCTCACCGTCCGCGGGCAGGACGGCTTCGGGATGTTCCGAAGATTTCTCGAAAAGCCGGAGGCGTTCGTCAAGAAGATGCCGCCGCCTCCCGGCAAGACGAAGCGTGAGCCGGGCGAGCTCGCGATGATGCTGCAGAACCATCGTCTCAAGCTCGAACTATTTGGGATTTACGATTGCCTGCCCGCAGCCGGCGACCGGCACGTGGCCGAGTTCTTTCCCTATCTTCTCCACGACGAGAAATATGCCGCCGAGAGGTTCGGCATCACGCCCTACACGATCGAGTGGCAGCGTGACAGCCGCGCCATGTACAGGAACTGGATGGAGTGGTGGAACGCGGGGAAAATTCCGCTCAATATGCAGAGGTCGGAGGAGATGGCGTCTGATATTATTGTCGCGCTGTCAGGCGGACGGCCGGTCAAAGCAATCGTCAACCGGCCCAATCTACGCCAGATCGCCAATCTGCCCAAACACGCGGTAGTCGAGTCAATGGCGCTCGTGGACGCCGGCGGCATCCATACGTTCGCAATGGGCAAGCTCCCACGCGCGGTGCAAAATCTGCTCGCGCGTCACGTCGCAAATCAGGAGATGATCCTCGAGGCCGCTGTTACGGGCGACAAAGCTATGGCTTTGCAGGCGTTGCTTAATGACCCGCTCACGCGCGATTTCGACAGCGCCTCCAAGATGCTCGATGAGATGCTCGCGGCGACAAGAGATTACCTGCCGCAGTGCTTCACTGCTTCTTGAAAGACCAAGTCTCGTCGCTTCGGATAATAGTCAACGGCGAATGGCTCAGGTCCATCCCTCGCACCCGCCAGAAGACTGTCTTTCCGCGTTTGATTTTTTTCCATAATGACTGCGGCATTGTCCATTGGGTGTCGTAGATAATCTGATGGCCGTCCTCATAAGTTGACCACACAGCCGGGCTGAGTGGCGACGCAGAAAACTCCACGGCGAAACCAGTAGTCCCCCCGCCATTGACCCTCCAGGAGAATATCGGAGGGGATGTCAGGACTGATTGATTCGAGGGCAACACCAGATTTATATGTGTCAGTTCGATGGGTGTGAACACCGCCGTCACGCTTTTGTCAGCAGTCATAGTGATTTGCTCGGGATTGTCATGTGAGCCGTGTATGTCGTCGCCCTCCCAGTGGTCAAATTTCCACCCCGCGATCGGACTCGCCTGGACTGTCGCCACCTGTCCGTGCTCGTATTCGCCGCCGCCCGTCACCGTGCCGGCGCCTGGCAGAGTAACGCTGGTGGTCAGCAGGTAAGTGACAGGCACTAATGCCGCTGTGACACTCTTGTCCGTGTTCATCGTGATACCTACCGGATTGGCTTTCCAGCCCGTTATGTCGGCGCCTTCCCAGTGGTCGAATTTCCATGTCGGATTGGCATATGCCTGTACCGTGGCTGTCTGTCCCTGCCCGTATTCGCCGCCGCCCGTCACGGTTCCTGCGCCGACCGGCGAAACACTGGTGGTCAGTGTACGAGTGACGGGTGTGACCGTCATGGTCACGTCGATGTATTGCGGGTTGTTTGAAGCGTTCGGGTCGGCGATTGTGATTCTGGCGATGTGCGTCCCGGGTAGCAGGCGAGAAGTGCTATAACGTACGCCAATTGTGTCATGCTCGCCCTCCGACCCGCCTGTGAACGGTTCACAACGCAACCAATCAACGTTGTCGTTGACGGAATACGAAAGCGTTCCCTCTGAAGATCCGAACACCTCGAAGCTCTGCGAAGGAGCGGTTGTCCCCTGGTCGCATGTGTTCATGAGCGACGACTGGGTTGAAGCGATTGTCGGACTTCCGCTGGCGTTCGGGCACAACTGAATTATCTCAAGACCCTGGTATTCGTCCGAAATGTACGCATGGGAGCCCGAAACTGCAATGCTGGTATTGGCAGATGAGCTCATCAGGCCCGGCTTTGCGGATTTATGTGGAGCGGAAGGATCGCTAATGTCCACTATTTGGAGGGGTGATGCATAGCCGTACATCGCCACAAATGCATAGGAGCCTGAAACCTTTACGTCAACATATCCGCAATCCGAGGGAGGGACTAGATCGAGGGAACCCACCACATACGGCTCAGACGGATTAGAAATGTCTGCTATTTTGAGGCCCCACCGCTTATCGACAATGCAGGCGTAAGAACCTGAAACCGCCAAGTCGATGGCTTCTGCCAGCGGATACGTGAGCGATCCTACGATGGAGGGAGTCGTCGGTTCCGATATATCTATAATCTCAATGCCCGCCCAATCCGCGACATAAGCGTACGAACCAGAAACGGTGACACTCTGCGCAAAGTATAATGTGTCAACCGAGCCGATTATGGAAGCCGATGAAGGATCGGATGCATCAAGCACATGGAGACCCCAACCGTCTACAACGTAGACATACGTTCCGGAGGCAGCCACGTCATTGGGAACTTGCGGTATGTCAACTGACCCTGCGATTTGAGGGGCAGATGGGTTTGAGACATCGATTATGTCGAGTTCTCCGGCCGAATAGTCCCGGAATGTCATATAGGCGTACGAACCTGAGACAGCAATGTCCTCGGGAGTGTCTGCCAGATTAATCGCGCCGACAATAGCGGGGGCGGTGGGATCTGAATGATCCACTATCTCGAGACTCGCGCCCGCACCATCCCCTGTCGCCACGTACACATGTGCGCCCGAAGTTGCAACTGCCCTGGAATCATGAGGCATTTCCACTGTGTGCACTGTCGGAAGCGGCGCCGGATTCGAGACGTCCAGTATCCGGAGGGAGCCGGTATTCCCGCAATTGGGCACGCAATTGCCATCTTGAATAGCCACATAAGCAAAAGAGCCCGAGACCGCCACGTCCATGTTGCCATAATTCATGGTGCACTCGTCGCTGGGAAAGACAGAATTGACCATATAAGGAGACGACGGATTGGAAACATCTATTATATCCATTCCGCTCGTATATGCGTATGAGCCTGAGACTGCCACGCTGATGTGGCCGCCCGGGAACCAAGGCGAGCTGAGCGTGCCCGCCAAACAAGGCGATGCAGGTTCCGAAATATCCACAATCTCGAGACCTCCACCGCAACAGCCGAAAGTCGCGAGATAGGCGTATGAATCCGATATGGTTAGACCGCATACGGGGTTTGACACTTCAATCGAACCGACAACGCAAGGCGACGCAGGATGGGAGATGTCAATTATCTTGAGCTCTCCGCTAGTCCAAGGGATTGTGACCCCAACATAGGCGTACTGCCCCCGGACTTCCACTCCATCAAACGACTTAGTAAACGACCCTGTCTCTAGCGAACCGACTATGCTGGGCGCAGCCGGGTTCGACACATCAACAATCTGAAGACCTCCAAATTGGGCGGCCACGTATGCGTAGAAACCTGACACTGAGACGGCAACGCCGGAGCTCATGACGCCGGCTGAGCCGACGACACTGGGAGCGGACGGTTCGGAAATATCAACAACCTGCAGGCCATCTCCCCCCCAACCGGTAACATATGCATATTGCCCCGACACCGCCACAGCCATAGCCTCGCCTGCAATCGGCGTCGAGCCGACGATCTGCGGCGACGACGGGTCCGAAACATCGATTATATCCAGGCCGTAATTGTAGGACGTGACATAAGCATACGAGCCGGAGACAGCCACACCGCCCGGCGCGCCGGAAGTATCTACTGAGCCGGCAACAAAAACAGACTGAATTTCACACTGCCCATAAGCAAACGAACTGCCCAGCAACACCATACAGAGTATCGCGCAACCAACTATCGCCAGAAATTGGGGTCTCCTCATCGTGCCGTGCCCTCCACTCCTGCTTCTTTCTTCTTCTCATATACGTTTGTTGGTTTGCAGATTCACGACAAAGATACAAAAAGAGGCAAAACAAATTATATCACCCAGGTTATTTGATTGTCAAGTAACAAAATAAGTCTTCATTGTGTAAGTTGAGAAACGTTTCCTGTTGCATTTCAGCCCCTGACGGGCTTATAATTGTTCCGTATGTACGGGGGTTAGGAAAACCCCTTGAGGACCGAGCTTGCGTCTCTAGGTAGTCAGTTTCCTAAATCCTATGACGTATTCCGTAGCGGCGACCCGCCGGGCGCCCCCCCAAGGAGGGTATATGGATGCGTCATCGCATTTGTGAAAATGAGTACTAAGGTAAGCAAGAATTGGGCCTATTGAGAAGGGTTCTTTTTATGAAACGGAAGGCAGACGAGAATGTCAGGCAATCATAGTGAGCGTGTTCAACGATACAGCGTAGGCGAAGAAATCATGAATAGTGTCACTCACGGGATTGGCGCGCTGCTGAGTATTGCCGGCCTGGTTGTCCTGGTTGTGTTTGCCGCCTTGTACGGCGACAATTGGCACATCGTGAGCTTTTCGATATTCGGCGCCACGCTCATTGTTCTCTATGCGGCCTCGACTCTTTACCACAGCTTCTCACGGCCGTCTGTAAAGGCAATCTTCAGGGAAATAGACCATTCGGCGATCTTTCTTCTGATCGCGGGTACTTACACGCCATTTGCGCTAACAACCCTGAGAGGCCCCTGGGGATGGACCATGCTGGGAATTGTGTGGACGCTGGCGCTTGCCGGAATCAGCTTGAAATTCGTTCGCGTCTTCAAATGGCGGGGGCTGTCTGTCGCCATTTACCTGTTCATGGGTTGGATGGGCGTGATAGCCTTAAAGAAGATAGTCAGTGGTGTTCCACATCTGAGCTTGATATTCCTGGTACTTGGAGGCCTGTCCTATACGACCGGCGTGATATTCTACAGTTGCCGAAAATTGCCGTTCAACCACGGTATTTGGCACATCTTCGTGCTATGCGGAAGCGCATTCCACTACTTTTCGGTTCTGGGTATCTTGAAAGCGGATTCCGCGAGCACGGCATAGCCGCGACCAAAAAAGAAGAGGGAATCCGCAGATTTGCACAGCGCGGCATAGCCGCAACCAAATCGCCATATCGGGCGCGATGAATCGCGCCCCTACGGAAATCCTTCGTATACTCCTGTAGGGGCGCAATTCATTGCGCCCGTGTGAGTTTCATACGGTGTGTCATGAGAATCGCGACAGGAATTCAAGATTTCGAATGTGAGTAGTACAGATTCCGGGAAGAAGAAGAAAAAAAGAGAAAGAAGAAAAGAGTTGGATCACGGATGACACGAATTCAGCGAATTACACGAATAAAGAAGTCCACTGATTTAGACTGATTTGCGCGGATTCTTGGAAAAGAAGGAAGAGAAATACGACAAGAAAAAGGAATCTGAACCGTTGATTCTCTCTTTGCGTCCTTTGCGGTGGAACGAGTTATTTTGGACAGCAGTGGTCCGCCTCTTCAGAGTCTCTTCGCCTATCGCCTAAGTCGCCTGGCCGAACAGTCTCATCGCGCACTGATACCCGGCGAAGCGCTCTCAGTCCAGTTTGAACACTCGACGGGCATTGCCATGTAGGAACAAATTTTCAGTCTCTTCCTCCAGCTTCAACTCGTCGATACCTTCCAGGCATCTTGCGGCAGTGAGCATGGGATAGTTAGTGCCGAAGAGAACTTTCTTGCGCCCGTGTCCCTTGAGGTAATTCACCAACTCGGGAGGATACCGTTTGGCGGTATAGGCCGACGTGTCAATGAATACGTTTGCATGCTTTGTGGCAACGGCGATCATTTCCGTGGTCCAAGGATAGCCGATGTGGCCGCAAACCACCCTGAGCTCGGGAAAGTCAAGGGCAATCTCATCGATGTATGGGATCGGCCGGCCAGGTTCGGACGGACAGAGAGGACCGGTATGGCCGACCTGGAGACAGACCGGGACATCAAGCTCGATGCATTCCGCGTAAAGAGGATAATACCGTCGATCAGTCGCGGGCAGATTCCAGAGCCACTGTACGATTCTGAGTCCCTTAAACCCCAGTTCCTTTACGCAGCGGCGAAGCTCGCGGACGGCTTCCATTGGTTTGAACAGGTTTGCCGAGGCGATTCCCACGAGACGGTCCGGGTGTTGCTTGACTAAGGAGGCCACTTCATCATTGGAAATGAGAGCCCCTTGAGGCCCCCACCACGCGCACATCAAACCCTTCTGCACCCGGCCTTCGTCCATTGCGGATATCGTCACCTCGACCGGAATTTCTCCTGTAAACTTCTCCATCCCCGTCCATCTGCGTAACGAGTCGAAGATGGGATGATTGATGAAATTCAGATTCGGATGCTGAATCCAGACGTCGATGATCTTTTTCTCGGCCATCATTGCGTGTTTCCTCAATCTTGTGAATGTGAACGTTTCGACAATGAACAGAATGTTTCCATACTCTCGAGATATCCAAAGCCGTGCGGATGGAACCGTGTAGATTACGAACCTGTGTCCGTCTCGGACTCGTGTATCCGAATCCGGCCGATCTCCACAATCCACAGTTTTCCTTCTACAGATAGATGGGGAAGAGTGTTTAAGAACCGGCGTACCAGTTGTTCCAACAAAGGAAGGCTTGGATTCTGCGGAACTCTAACGACAACTATGCCACCCCCGCCGGCTGGAGGAAAATGTAGAACATCGGAGAAATCCAAATCCAACGTGATTAGGCAACGCTGTTCGTTACGACAAGCTTCATAGAGATGTTGATCCGAGCAACCCTGCAGCTTCTGGCTTCTAACTGTTTGGACATCGTGTCCAGCGGCCTTGATAAGCGCTTGTGTTTGCGTCCCGAGGTTCTCGTCGAGTTTGAACTTCATCATTTCGCCTCGGCCGGGATATCAATGTAACGCTCTCGTGACATCTCAGCCCCATAGGCGATGGCGGCGCGGACATCCGCCTCCGTCAACTGCGGATATTCCGCGAGAACTTCCTCGATGCTCATTCCATTAGCCAGGAAATCGAGTATAAGAGACACCCAGATACGAGTTCCCTTGATGCACGGTTTGCCGAAACAGACTGTTGGATCAACGGAAATACGCTGCAATAGCGGATTCATGAGCCTTTCCTTCCTCTCACCCTTTTGGAAGAGATATTAACTTCTTATGGAATATTATATCCGTCGGGTTGACAATGTCAATAATGGCAGAGTAAAACGTGGAACCGCCGGGGACGCAGAACACGCGCAGAGGAAATGCAGAAGACTTTTCACCACGGGGGGTCATCCCGCGAGGCGCGGGACTTCGGAAGCCTCAGCGAAGGGACTCACGGGGAACCATTGGAGGCAAAAGGTCAAAGGCGAAAAAGACCCCCGACAAGTGTAACCAGATAGAGTACTATTGTGCCCGAAATGAGTACAGATGACGGAACGCGCCGAATTTCTGTTGCACCTGTAAAAGTGGTATTTTGCAGTTTCATTGACGCTGTCGGCCGGATTATGACCAGATGACCTTGATAGGACCCGCAACGGTTCACGGACCAAAAAAAGGATCGTCTCTGATTGATGTCAGGCATTCATCCAAAGTAAAATCAAAAAAGATACGCTGCCACTGGCCGGTGTGTCTCATCATTGACAAGTTAAACCTGTTCTGCCCGGCGTACTCCATCCGGGCAAACCCTGTCTCGAAGAAAGGAACTATCGCGTTCGGGCCGGGACATCGGTACTTCGAAAGGAAATAGAAACCGCTGCCATGCCATTTGGTGTAGATGTCAACAATGTAGTTGAACCTATCGTCCTCCGGAGGAGGTTGGATGCTTCTCGGTTTCAGGACCGACTCGACCAACTCGTTGCTTCTCGCTTCCACTGTGGCTTTGAGCGTATCGGTAATCTTCGGCTTGGACCCCTTTCGGGATATAGGCCCCCAGGCTCTTCCTTTTATCATTGGCATGGTTCTCCGGTTTTCCTGTTAGGTTAAATGGGTACAAGCACCAGGAGAAATTATAGCACGAATGAGGGCGAATGAGCTGCACATCGAGATTCTCGTCGAGGGAGACTATATCCCATTCAAGTCGCTTGCCCCAAGAGACCGGGGGTTGACCTCTTCTTTCTCGTCTTCGTGCGGCGGGAACTTATTAGAGCGGAATTCAACTTGGGTTTTCATCGGGCGGAAATTTTCAGAAAACCTTTCACCACGGGGATCACGGGGAGTCACGGGGAAAAACGTAATTGCGAGCATAGTGGGCAAAAACTCCAGCCGCGATCGAGATGGCGTGATGCGCCGAGTGCCACGACAAGGGCTGTCAGATTTCTTGCATCAGCTAATGACCGGCTTCAGGCTCTCCCGGAACTTCTCGTTTTTCCGAATCATTTCTTCCACCAACTCGAAACTGTCGCTCTCACAATACACAAACCTTGATGAAAAACTCACTTGAAGGGAATTAATTCTTGTTACAATGCCGCTTGTCACCTTTATTGGTATTCCATTTGCCATCCCTTCGCAGAAAGACTCTATGATTTCAGTTTCTGGCTGATTTGTCAGTAACTACGCCAAGGCGGGGGTCGCTTTGTTCAGCATTCTAGTTTTCTCATATGTTATTTGAAACTCTTCTGCTACTGATGGACAAAACAGGCCTAGGCAAAGAGTTGAGGATATCGGCAAATATATTTCAATTCCTGGGGCAGCCACCCCAAGACCGCTGTACGGTCCCTGATTCATTTCGTTCTGTAGCACTATTGGATTGTCAGAGATGAAGAACGGATGTTTGCGTGTAGTCTCAAACAGGACTCGTTCTTTACCCAAAAAGTCAGGAACAAACTCTTTTGCACCATGCACTGTGGGTTCAGATAGAAGGCAATCAGGGCGGAGGCGTCGAGAACGAAGACGTTCTTCATCGTTCCAATTCTTTCTCTTTTTTCTTAAGCTGAAGGTACTTCTTAGAAGAAAAGTGCCCCCCTTTCAGGCAGCCTTTTGCAGATTTGATGGAATCCTCCAGAGGCCGCAACAGGATGCCGTCCTTCGTCTCAAGCAGTTCAAGTTCTTTCCCTTTTAGCTTTTTTGCTATTTCCGCAGGGAGATTGAGCTGGTCAGATTTCAATACGATAGCCGCCGTCTTCTTCATGTTCCTGCCGCTCCTTTCTTCTTCCGATCTGTCTTCTCAGGAAATACTATATCCAACGGGCTGATGGTGTCAAGGCCGCGCGACAGGCCGCGCGAGGCGCACGGGATTCCGAGTTCCGGGTTCCGAGTCTCGGGTCAACAAGAGGCGAAAAGGGAAAATTGAACCGCAAAGACGCAAAAGGCGCAAAGAAGGAGCAGGGCAAGGAGAGATTCTTCGCTTTGCTCAGAATGACGGAGGGGGGCAGAATGATGTTTCTCTTTTTCCCTTTCGCCTTTCGCCTGCAATGCGATCCCCGTGACTCCCCGTGCTCTCGGCTGGCGCAACGAGGCCGAGATTATACGCTGAGTTGGAGCGCGAGTTTGTAGGAGATGGGCTCGCCCGTGGGTGTGTTCGCATAACAGACTTCTTTGTGCGAGATTTCAGAAATATCGCCAGCCCCCACGTTTCTGAAATGCTTCTCAACAAACAGCAGACTCTCGAGCTCTGTGTTGTCGAAGTAGTTGAGATCAGGGTCTTTTGCTGAATAGTGCCTGGTTCCGGCGATTTCAACGCCATCCTTTTCAAAAATGACCTCTTCGACTCTCAAGGCGCGCTCATCGATCAGATCGGCCAGGTAATAGTCGTAGTGTTCGGGGACCGGACCATATTGAAAACAAAGGTAGCGGGCGCCGGTGATTGAAACCGACTCGTCCTTGAAGTGCTTAAAATCGGCGTAGAATAACAGCTTGTTCAACTTCGTCGTGAACACGCCTGCCTTGCAGAAGAACAAAATCGCATTGAAAAGCTTTCTTATGTCGAGTCTCCTGTAGCCGCTGAATTCGGTCGGCTCATAATTTCCAAAGCGGTCTTCGAATTCTCTTGTAAACGAGAACGCGGCCTCTCGCTCACTCGCGAGGACTTCGATAAGGTCTTTTCTCTTTTCCGGGCCAAGCGCTTCCGGCTTCGACCGCACCAATTCATGAAGATTTCGCGGTTCCATGGCTAGCCGCAACGCAGTCTCATGAGTATCATCCTGGAGAGCCCCGTTTTCATAACGGCTCAGCGTAGCCCCGCCCCAGCCCAGCAGTTTGCTCAATTCAGTTTGGGTAAGACCATAGCGCTTCCGGAATTTCCGTATCTCTTCAGGCTGAACCATGCAGTGTCTTTGTCGATATATTCGATAAGCTTCAGCGAGGGGGTCCTTCTTAGAATTCAGGTCCAGGAACTCCTCTCCGCAATCGCGGCATTTGTAATACTCGACCTCCACTTTAATTGGTTCGCCCCGCACTTCAATATCTTCCAGAGCGCTAACCATCTCGATTTCAGCCTCTTTCTCGCAACCCGGGCAAATGTCCTTCTTCATATTGCCCATCCCCTTTCTTTTGTCATTGCAGCATTCTCTATTTCCAAGGAAATCTGAGAGGATGCTGCGCAACATGAAAAGAGATGCATTTTGCAGTTCTCTTCTCGCCTATATCCGCAAGTTTGAGCTTTATGTAGACTTCCTGTGCCCCGATCTGTTTCCCGAAAACCCAGAGGTTCCCCTCTCTGGAGCTGTCGGCATCCGGACCGCTGACATAATCGCGAGCCGATAACAATAGAATCACTTCCCGACAGTCCGCCACCGTGAGATTGAGTTTGCTCAGTGTCGCCATATTTTCGACACGCTTAATCAGCATGAACGACTTCTCAGCCGCGCTTTTGAACTCGGTCAACCACCTTGCAACGAGATCCTTCCTGTAATCCCCCACTTGCGATTCCTCGTTTGCCTTACATTGGTATCTGGTTGAAACGAGATACCTGCGGCATGATTCCTTGCTGACACGTATATGTTAACATTATATGATATATTTGTCAATATCATATATCATATGATATCTGAGTAACCCATGATGTCAGCCTCTTCTCGCTATTGACTCGAGTGTTCTCTTACCGACAAGTCAACAAGAGGCGAAAAGGGGCCGCGCGGAGCGCGCGGGGTTCAGAGTTACGGGTTTCGAGTCGCGGATCGACCGATTTTGGATTCCCGATCAAAGTCGAGGACATGTTTTGGATTGCGGATTTTGGATTGGGAAAGAAGAGGAAAAGACGTGGGCGTTGAAATACTTTCGATGAAGGCTTTGCAGTCGCAGATGAGTTCCGGCGTTGCCTATTATGAGGGAGAGTTCTACAACCTAATCAGGCGGGGTCGCGGAGTCCCGGCCGTCCCATTAATACTGGTTGGCATCGCGCCGTAAGCAAGAATCGCCTTTGCCTCGGGTCTGCGACCCTTTTGCACTTTCGCCTTTCGCCTCGAATGCGGTCCCCGTGATCCCAGTGGTACAAGTCTCTTCTTGCTTCTTATTCGTTATTCGTCCCGATTCGTTTCATTCGTGATCCGTCTCTTTTCCCTCCTTCTTCTTGCGCAGGTCCTCAAGCCGTTTGCTGATCTCGGCCTCGAAGCCCTCCGAGCTCGGCTTGTAGAACTGCTTGCCGGGCGGGCCATAGAGTTGCTCGACGTAGTGGCCGGGATAATCGTGCGCGTATTTGTAGCCCTCGCCGTGTCCGAATCGCTTCGCGCCCGGATAGTTTGCGTCTCGCAGATGCTTCGGCACCGGAAAGGTCGGCTGCTCGCGCACGTCCTTGCGCGCCTCCGAGATCGCCATGTAGCTCGCATTACTCTTGGGGGCGCACGCGACGTATATAGTAGCCTGCGCGAGCGGTATCTGCGCCTCGGGCATGCCGACAAACTCGCTCACCTGCATTGCGGCGTTCGCGACCACGAGGGCCTGCGGGTCGGCGTTTCCGACGTCCTCCGATGCGCAAATAACGATTCTCCGCGCTATGAATCTCGGTTCTTCGCCCGCCTCAAGCATTTTGGCAAGCCAGTAGATTGCTGCGTCGGGGTCAGAGCCGCGCATGCTCTTGATGAAAGCCGAGATCGTGTCGTAGTGCTCATCGCCTGTGCCGTCATATACGATGGCCTTGCGTTGGATCGATTCCTCGGCTATCTCGAGAGTTATGTGAGTGATGCCGTCACTGTCCGGTGGAGTCGTAACCGCGGCGACCTCGAGAGCGTTCAATACGCGTCGAGCGTCGCCATCCGAGGCGTTTGCCCAATGGCTCCGGGCCTCGGGGTCAAGCCGAATCTTCATCTTGCCCAACCCACGCTCCTTATCTGTGAGCGCATGATCGATCAAACTCGAAATGTGCTTGGGGCCGAGTGACTGGAACTGGAATATCTGCGAGCGAGACACGAGAGGAGCGTTCACAGCGAAGAACGGGTTCTGCGTAGTCGCCCCGATGAACGTTATCGCGCCTTCTTCGACGTCCGGGAGGAGCGCGTCCTGCTGAGCGCGGTTGAAGCGATGTATTTCGTCGACGAACACGATGGTTTTCTTGCCGCTCGAGAGTATCCTCTGGCGCGCGCCGTCGATCAATTGTCTCAGGTCGGCGACGCCTGATGTGACCGCGTTCAGCCGCTGAAACGACGCGCGCGAGGTGTTCGCGATAATGCGGGCAAGCGCGGTTTTGCCGGTCCCGGGCGGGCCGTAGAAAATTGCGCTCGAGAGCTTGTCTGCCTCAATCTGCTTGCGCAACAACATGCTTTTGCCGATGAGGTGTTCTTGTCCGACGAATTCGTCGAGCGTGCGCGGGGCCATTCTCCACGCGAGCGGCGCGTTTTTCTCGCCTGCGCGCCGGGCCTCTTCCTCAAAAAGGTCCACTGAATTCCACCTTCTTTCCGAACGGATTATAGCGCCGGCGGTACAACTCAATGCGGTGCTCTCAACCCTTCATCGAGCATCGCCAGGAAGTTTTGGGGATTGATATAATTCGCGGCGCTGTTGCCGGTACCGAGCGCAAAACCTCCGTCGGAGGCGCAAGCGGATATTATCTCGCGAACGCGTTTTCTGACTTCTTGTTCCGAACCGCGCGCGAGCAAATCCATATCGATTCCACCGAGAACGGCGATGTGATCGCCATACAGCCGTTTCGCCTCCTCGATGGGCGTGACCTGATCTTCAAACGAATGCCGCGCGTCAATCTTGCCTACGTTTATCAGCGCGTCCATGAGCTTTTCGATTTTTCCGCATGCGTGCAATATGAACATCTTGTTACGTTCATGAATAATACGGCCGATCTTCTCATGCCAGGGTATGACGAGCTTGCGGAAATGGTCCGGCGACATGATCAGACCATTCTTCGAGCCCATATCCTCGGCCAATACAACTCCTCCGACTGTGTCAATGGCCGACAGGTTGGTTGCGGCCTCGCATGTTATCCGGCCGACTTTATCGAATACATCGGCAACCAGGGAGGGATCATCGTGGAGCATGTAGCAGAGGCTGGTTATCCCCATAAGTCCGCGCACGGTCTCAAACACACCCGGAAGCGCAGCCACGATTTTCATGCCCTCCGGCAGGTGTTGGCTGACGAAGTCGAATCTCGTGTACTTCTTCCGGCTGAGGTCCGGCCAACTGAAGTCCTGAAAATCCTCTCTCGAGGCGATGGGGCCCTCTGTCTCGGACTGCCACGGTCGGGCGCCCCTGCTCAATCGGGCCGTATCGTCGGCAAACATGAAATTGCCGGGCAGAATCGGCATGTTCCAGACGAGCACATAGTCGTAGCACAGGCGGCGCATAAGCTTGATGTCTTTGAGCAGCTTGGTCCGTGTTTGCTCGGGATCGGTGTCGAAGGCGGAGGGAACAGGCTCTCCGAGAATCGCCTCCATCAGTTCCGTGTCGATCTGGATTTCGAAGAACGGAATGCGATCGGGCTGACCTTCTCGCATGATCGCTTTTCTCAATCGCTCAAAATCAGGATCCGGTGTTGGGAAGCCGTTTAACATACAAACCCTCCGTTTGTTCGCGGGCCGGCGAATGCCTTGAGCCGGAATGCCGGATGAATCGAATCATACCACGCCCACTTCCTTTGGTTCAAGTAGTGTGGGGCATCCCTGAAATCCAGAACATCTTCATTCATTTGACACCTTTCCGGCCTCGTGATAAACTGACCCTACATCGTATTTCCACCGATCTTCCCGCTCATCCTCCGGAGGGACGCCGCCGTGGACATGATCGAAATTCTCCGCCAGACAGTCGCTCGCAAAGCTTCCGACCTGCACATCACGATAGGACGGCCGCCCGTCATGCGCATTCACGGGGAAATCGAGCCGCAGAACGACCTCAAGGTGCTCGAGGCCGCGGACACCGAGCGGCTCATAGGCCAGATAATCACCGAGGACCAGCGCAAGGAACTCGAAGAGACGCTCGAGCTCGACTGCTCTTACTCGATACCCAACGTCTCCCGGTTCCGCGTGAATGTATTTTTTCGCAACGGCGGAATGGGGGCGGCCATTCGCACCATTCCTAATAAGGTGCCGACCCTCCATGAGCTCGAACTGCCGCCGGTGGCCGAGAAGCTTACGCACGCGAAGAATGGCCTCGTTCTCGTGACCGGCCCCACAGGCAGCGGCAAATCGACCACGCTCGCAGCGATGATCGACGCCATCAACCGGAACCGCAAAGACCACATCATGACGATCGAGGACCCGATCGAGTTCGTTTACGAACACAAAAAGGCCATCGTCAACCAGCGTGAGCTCAACGCCCACACGCTCTCCTTTACGAACGCGCTCAAGCACGTGCTCAGGCAAGACCCCGACGTCGTGCTCGTGGGTGAAATGCGCGACCTCGAGACAATCGCTGCGGCAATAACCATCGCCGAGACCGGCCACCTCGTCTTCGGCACTCTGCACACAATGGGGGCAGCCCAGACCATCGACCGCATCGTGGACGTGTTCCCCTCCTATCAGCAGCAACAGATAAGGATGCAGCTTGCAGGCTCGCTCCGCGCCGTCATCTCGCAGACGCTTCTTTCCCGCAAAAGCGGCGGACGGGTGGCGGCCCGCGAGATCATGGTTGTGAATCAGGCGGTCTCCTCGCTCATCCGCGAGGGCAAGACACACCAGTTATACGGCGTCATTCAGACGGGCGCAGCCGACGGGATGGTCACGCTCGAAATGGACGTTGCGCGGCTGCTTTCCCGTGACATCATCACTTACGAGACCGCAATAAGCGCCGTCAACGACGTCAAGACATTCCTTACGATAATCGAGCGGGTTGTGGCGAGCCCCGCTGCGCCGCAACCGCAACCGCAGCCGCGTCCGCAAGCTCCCGGCGCCGCGCCGCCGAAACGACAAGAGCCAAGGCCCGCCGCGCCTCCACCCGGCAAGGATTCAAAAAGCGGTTGGTGGAAATAAACCGCTTATTCAGGACACCTTGCCGCAAGGTGTCCCCGAATAAGAGCTGTTTTCTCAGGAGAGTTGAGAGCTTATGTTTGACGCATCCGACCTCAAGAGAATCCCCATCCTCAGTCACATGGGAGATTCCGACCTCGTGACGCTCGGATTGGTGGCGGAAGAGAAGGAGTTTCTCTCTGGCGCGACGGTCTTCGAGGAAGCGAGCGAAGGGAATGCGCTCTTCATTATTGTTTCCGGCGACGTTCAGATAAGCAAGGCCACGCATTCGGGCGAGGCAAAGGTGATAGCAACCCTTGGGCCGGGCGCTTTTTTCGGCGAGATGGCGCTGTTCGACGACTTCGTGCGGTCAGCCACGGCGTCGGCGTTGACGCCTGTCCGGACGCTCGAAATAAGCAAAGACGCCTTCATGAAGTTTCTCACGCGCGACGCGGCCAGCGCGTCCCGAATGATGCTCGAGATCGTGCGGACCATGGCGCCGCGCATACGTCAGACAAACCGGGAACTTGTTGCGCTCTATGAAGCAGGGCGAATCATCGGTGACCGGGCTGAGTCCGGCCAGATTCTCTCCAGCCTTCTCGGCGTTCTGTCCGATGCAACCTCATGCACGCGCGGCTCTGCGTTTCTGCTGAACGCCGCAGGCGATATGCTCGAGTGCCGCGCCGCCTTCGGATACGAGGCCGACCCATCGGGTTGGTCCGAGCCGCTTGCGGGCGGAATTGCCGGAGAGATAATCCAGGCCGCGAATGCGATATCGATCGAGAACTTTCAAAAGGACCCCCGCTTTCAATCCCTCCCGGCCGTCGGCTACGAAACTCCCTCCATGCTGGGCGCCGCTCTTCGAGCGCAAGGACGCGCAATCGGAATGATTGTGCTCTGCGACAAAACGGACTACAAAGGGCGCCCTGTGCCGTTCACGCCGGGCGACGCCAACCTCCTTGCGGGTGTTGCGGCACAAGCGTCGGGCGCAGTCGAGAGCGCGCGTCTCCATGAAGAGGCTCAAGAAAAAGAAAAGCTTGACCGCGTGTATTTCAGATTTTAGAAGGTGGAGCGAAAGACATCCAGTCTTCGTCATTCCCGCGAAGGCGGAAATCCAACTTATTTGGGGACACCATGCGGCATGGTGTCCCCAAATAAGCATGGGCGTGGGAGCGAAGCGAAGGATTCCTTTGGACTTGCGCATGGAAAAGGACGAAAGGGTCAAGACGAAAGGCAAAAGGGATCGAGGTTGTCCCTGATAGAATGGCTTTGCCAAAAGTGGGCGCTCGAAAAGGAACTCGAGCATCCAACTTATATCGTCGGTCTCGGAAGCGGCGTTCTAAAAGAAGAAACGGGGGAACTGACTACCGCAAGCAAGAACGTGGTAGACAAGTGCTTCTCAGTCTATCATATTCATCAACAGGCGGCGGGCATTATTCTCGTCGGGGGCATGCCGTGGAAAACACCGCCATTCACGGACGTCGGTCTGATGCACAAAAGATTGCTGAAGCTTAGGGAATCAATCAACCAATTCGACCTGCCTCTTGAAAGAATCACAACTCTTAAAGGCAACAACACGCACGAACAGATTCACGCTGTCCATCTCTTTCTCCAAGATTACCCGCGAGCGACCGCGCTCGTCGTGTGTCCGAGACTGCAAAGCCGTCGTCTGAGAGCTATCCTCAAGAAGCATAACGTGCTTGATAGAACGGGAATCAGGACGGTCAATGACGGATGTGAGCCGCACAGACCGGTCGAGAAGTTCCGGTGGAGCCTCACCCGCTATCTCATGAGGGAAATGCTGGCTTGCGTTCACCACAAACTCCACGGCTGGATTTGAGATCAAGCGAGTGAACTCGCGTGTCATCCTCAACCGCGGATTGTCATCTCGCCCCAAACTGCATAAGGACAAACTTGTAATTGGAGATGGTTGTCCTCCATGACTATTCTTCGCGAATACCATAACTAATTGCAACAACTAGTCTTACATGCTATCTTAGGAGCAATTGCCCAATGTGATTACAATTAAGTAACCCCCGATTACAGAATTGTATTTCAATTCTGTAATCGGACAGTTTTGGACGAAGAGTAGGCTTGTGCATCCCACGAATTCTCCTTGACTGATGGGCCATGATTCGAGGCTCGCCCAAACCATTTTGCTTCATCTAAGTATTTGCAAAGGTTAGCCTTGCGAAGCGAATTCCAGCGCCATAAAACCTCAACGCCAAGCCTCCTACGTTCCATAACAAACGCTACTCTGGTTACCAAGAACTCTTGGCACTGGACTTGCTCATTCCTTTCACCTGAACTACCGGGCTTCAAAACAAATAAAGAAGAGGCCATGCGTTAACATGTTAAGAAACCTTCTCCAGAAACTGGATTTTGCGAAAGGAGAATCCAATATGACGTCCCCAAAGGGTTTGTTTGTGCTGGGCATCGCGGGCTGTCTCCTCGCGCTGCTATTGATTCCGGTCCAGATTATGGCGGCAAATCAATGGGAGTCGCTGGGTCCGTACGGTGGGGACCGGTTTGATTTGAGGATTTCGCCACAAGACAACCAGACGCTGTTTGTTTATGGCTTCCGTGGGATACACAAGAGCGTCGACGGAGGGGCCAGTTGGCGATCTGTCTTCACCCCGGAAATGATGAAGGGGAACTCAGTCATAGCTCTGGATTTTGATTCTTTGAACTTCAGCCATGTTTACATCGGGGGCTCCTCACAGGGAATATGGCGAAGCTACGACAACGGCGAGACATGGACCGCCTGCAATAGCGGCATACCCGAACGCTCAACCAACCTCTATGTCCCGATATCCTCTCTGGCGTTCGATTCAGGCGGAATCCTCTACGCTGGTATTTCCGAAAACGGAGTGGTACTCGATCCGCCGCCGGCATGGATTTACTCGAGCAACAACGCCGGCGACTCGTGGGTTGATGCCGACAGTGGAATCGTAGTCTCTGCCCCCGTGCTCTATCAGAAAGTCAGTGTCTTGCTTTCAAGGGATGCGGCAGGTCAAATGTGGGCGATGGTGTACGGCGGCGGGGTGTTCCGGCTAGAAGGGGGCGTGTGGGTATCTCATAATGGCAACCTGCCCACCAGCGCACTGAGGGCGACGCACCTGGCGCATCACCCGACTGATGCCGGTCATCTCTACCTTGGGACGGAGGACTCATGGACTTATGAAACCACAGATGGCGGCGCCACGTGGACAGCTATGACACTACCCGGCGAGTTGAGCGGTCTCAGCGTGCTTCCCCTTATCTACTTCATAGGGATCGATCCTAACAATGCCTCCCTCATTAACATAAGGGCCAATGACAGTGTAGGTTCGATTGAGCAACCTCTCTTCAGGCCACGTCCCGAACAGAATCAAGGAAGCGGACTTTACACGAGTTTCAATGGCGGCGCGCAGTGGACCAAACAATCCATAACACTCTTCCGAAAAGTTTTCGATCCTTCAGATATTACTACCGGAAACATTCCCGGAATCGGCACGGTCACGCGCTCGACGACTTCCTATGTTATCACCGGCGGCTATCGAAGCGTCAATAAGAGCACGGACGGCCAAATGAATTACGACACAATAACCAACGGAGTCAACTGCGTACTAATGAATACCGTCTGGGTGCATCCGAATCCTCCTCCGGGCTATGAGGAAATTATCTACTCAGGCGCCGAGAGCGGAATCTATTTGACATCTCGCCAGACTGCTCCCGCGTGGAAGAGGCAGACGCCTGTTGATGGACTCCTCTACACGTGGTCGTTTGCCGAAGACTTCCGGGACCAGTCTCAGGTGTTCTATAGCACAGGGAACCCCGCCTGGAGCTATGCGGCGCAACGCGGCATTTACTCGACGAGCGTGGACTGCCTGAACAATCCTGAGAGCGAGTGTGCCCCGGGAACCCAACTGCTGGCTGATGTAGGCGTCTGGAAAGTAGTAACCACTCCTGCGAATCCGTTGAAGATTTATGCTGCGTGTCAGGAAGACGGTGTCATGTTCAGCTCTAATGGCGGTCAGACCTGGAACACTCTCAATGCCGGACTCACGTTGCCAATCAGCATCACCGACATAATCCTGGACGGCAGCGGACGACCCCTGTATGCCGCCAGCCGCACGTCCAACGGTGATACATCATTCGACTATGAGAAAAACTGGGGCGCCAACCAGGATGAGGCCGGCGCCATTTACGCTTTTAACCAGCAAACGCAACAATGGGCGCAGCTCCCATTAGTCGACGCCGCCGTGATGGCGCTTGATTTTGACGCGACAAATAATGTTCTCTATGCGGCCAGCGTCCAAGGTGTTCTGCGGTCAGACAACGATGGCGCCACGTGGAGCCAATTCGCGCCGTGGCTGATCTTTACCGATGTTGTCATTGACCCGACACAGGTGGACACCCTCTATGCCAGTTCCTTCGCCGGGCTTTACCAATCATTCGACCGAGGACTCAACTGGGTTCTGAAGGATGAAAGTCTCCGCAATCTGGAGATTAATCAGTTGGCAATCGACTCTACTACAGGCACGCTCTACGCCGCTACCAACGGAGAGAGCGTCTATCGGCTGTCATCCGACCCGCAGCCACGGGTTGGTCTCACCGTTGCAGCCCTTGACTTTGGAAGCATTCCAGTCGGATTCACAAAGCAAATGACGTTCGCCATCACCAACACTGGTGACATGGACCTGGTTGTGCAGAGCGTTGCTTGCGGGAATGCGGCGTTCTCCATTCTGGAGAGTTTTCCGCAAACCATTCGGCCGTGGAAGACCGCGACGGTGTCCGTCGTCTTTTCGCCTCTCGCCGCCGGCCCGGTCAACGCTAACCTGGTGGTTTCCGGCAATGACCCTGTGCAGCCAACAACTGCACTGCCTCTCTCAGGCGCAGGAACGACGCCGGTGCCGCTGGTGGCGGACATGAAGGTCAACGGGAGCAATGGACCGCTTACCGTTAACTATGGGACAACTGTAAAACCGAGTATCACCATGACGGCGGGTGACTACGTGGGTCAACCCGCGGAATACTGGGTCTATGTTCACACACCGTTCGGCACATACTGGTTCGTTCTTGGCAGAGGATGGGTCCTGTCATCTGCGCCGCTTGTCTGTAAATCCAATCTAATAACGAATATTTCTCCGGCCATGAATCTGGGCTCAGTAAGGCTACCCAAGGGCAGCTACACGTTCGGGTTCGGAGTTGACACAACAGTTGACGGTATTTACGGCCCGGCGTGGGGTGACATGGCAGACCTGACGGTTCGCTAAGTCGGCGCGTTGAGAAACGTGCCATTGGAAAAAGAAGGGACAGACCCGCAGCATGGGGTCTGTCCCTATTTTTCTCTTAATTGACATTCAATGCCCGTTCTGTTAAAATTTGCGCGACACGCTGAAGACTGATAAAGTCGTCATAATAGATATTAATGGCTTGATCCTCCTTTTGCACGGTTAGCGGGTTAGAAGAGGCGAATGATCATCATTCGGAATCTTATATTGAGTGCATTGTGGTTTGTCATTGTGGCTCTTACGGTTTCCGTGGTTCTCTCTCTAGTTCGGTTTTGACGATTGCCCCTCGTGAGACAGGGTATTGCAGCGCATCAGAACTCCCCAACATCTCCTCTATGAAGTGCTTTATCCACCTTTCAAGTGGAAGGGCTTGGTTTGTCTCGCGTTCATTTCCACCTTTCTCGGCGTGATAGCCGGAACCTATCTAGTAACTCCTCAATGGGAGGCCACGGCAAAGATTCTGGTTCGAGAGAACCCGCGCCTTCAGCCCGTTCTCTTCAAGGAGCTTGTGCGCCCGGGCGAGCAAACCCAGAAGGTGAAGCCGTCCTCGAATATCGTGGAAATAATGATCAGCAGAGAAATGGCGCAAGAAGCCGTGGAGAAGTTCGGGCTTGACAAGAGGCTCTATCAGAAAAAAAACGAGCCGCCTGATCTCAGGGACAAGGTAAAGCGTTTAATAACGAATCTTCTCATTGAGTATCCAAAGTCTGCCTTGATCGCAATCGGACTTCTTGAGGAAGAGGAAAAAGACTACGTCGCCGACGCCGTTGACGATTTCATGGATGACTGGGAGGATATCTCGACCGCCGAGGAGTCGGATGTCGTATCAATCGGCATTTGGGGCGAGACCCCGCAGCTTGCCACGGATATATCCAACTTTATCGCTGAGAGAACGATGACCAAGACGCTCGAGTTAGCCAATATCAACAACGTCAAAGCTTATGAATTCGCGAAGAGCCAACTTCCCATAGTGTCCGAGAAACTCAAGGCGGCCGAAGAGCAGTTGCGGGCTTTCAAGCGCGACAATTCCATCGCTGAACCGGATGAAGAGATCAAGATAAAAATGAATCGGATCGACAAGGTGGAGGCTGATATCGCCCAAGTCGAAGGAGACAGAAAAGAGAATTCCGAAAAGATCAGGGAGTTGAAGAGCCACCTCGATGAGCAAGAGAAGGGCATCATTGAAGCAGGCTTTATCGCAGGCAACACCCTTGTTGTAAATCTCAAGACGAGTTTGGCCGAGCAGGAAGCCACCCTGTCTTCGCTTCGCGCGGAGAAAACCGAGAAACATCCCGATGTCATCGCGTTACAGAACAAGATAAACGAGACGAAGGAAACGCTGAGACAGGAGATACAAAAGATCGTCGCAAGCAAGACCGAAACGATGAGCCCCATATACCAGAACCTTGTTGAAAGACTGATTGACGCTCAGATTGACGAGTTTGTGCTTTCGATACGTTGGATGAGTCTGAGCAGCACCAGAAAGAGCCTGAAGGACACGACTATGGCCCTCTCCGACAAGAGCACAGAACTTGGCCGGCTCGCCCGAGAAGTTGACATTCTGGATGCCTTATACAAGGATTTTCAAACTCAAGTCGAAGAACTCCAAATACTAAACAAGTCTGCCATTAGCGACGTGGATATGCGAGTTATCGATCCGGGGTTCGTCCCCGAATCGGCGGACCCAAGCTGGCCAAGCTGGAAAATCGTGATTCCGGTCGGTTTCCTGGTCGCCTTGCTCACGGCTCTTGTGTTCCCCTTCGTAATCGAATACTGGGGCGATTCGGTGAGAGCGTGGGAAGTGGAAGAAGTCCTGGGCAAACCGATCGCTGGAGAAATCCCTCGTGCGTGAAGCGCAGGACAAGCTCTTACAGAAAATCCTTGCAAAGGCCGGCTCGCCCGCATACGGCGCATACAGAGGCGTGGCATCCTCGTTTACCCTTGAGCATACCGGGCCCCAGGTTCTCCTGATCACAAGCAGCATACGAGGCGAGGGCAAAACCGCGACCGCTCTCAATCTCGCATTTCACCTTGCGAAGTCAGGCAAGAAAGTGCTCCTGGTGGATGCGAATGTGTTCAGCCCGCGACTTACCGAAATTCTGGGTCTTCAGAGCTCCGCCGGACTCGTCGACGCAGTCACGGACGCGACCCCTGTTCTGCAAGCGATAAATGCGCTCCCCGATCTATCCCTGGATGCTATGGGCAGCGGCGCCGTCGCGAACGTCGAACCGCTGAAGGTTTTTTGCTCGGAGACATTCAAAGGACTTCTCAAGGATGCAAAGGCAATATACGATCTGGTGATCCTCGATGCGCCCGCGGTTGCGGTCTCGATGGACTCCTTGCATCTTTCCGATGAAACAGACAAGATTATTTATGTTGTGGCGCCCGAGATGCTCACAAAGCGGCAACTCTTATGGGCAAAGGCTGAGCTCGAAAGGTTCTGGAAGAAAGAATTGCGGCTCTTATTGAACCGACATTCTGAGCCGATTCCTCGCTTCCTCTCCAAGCTGGTGTGGGGAGGCTGAGGAAACATCGTTTTGAAGGCACAGCCAGGAATCCATCCGACAAATCGTTTTATTGGCTTGAACTAGTGGAGGTGATAGTAATGCAGAAATTATTTTTCTCATTCGTTTGCTTCCTGCTTGCTTTAATCGTTATTTCCTGCATCGGGAAAGAAGTCTCCGTTGCAGCCGAGCGTGGCGTCGAACAGGCAGACCCACGAACTCGATATCAAAACGCAAAGGAAGAGTACTTGCGGCTGAAGAACGCCGGGTACGATGTCTCGAGTGTGACCGAACTGCTTCCATCTATGAAAGAGGCCGTGGAAGCCAGAAATTTCAGAGAAGCGAACAGAATATTGACAGAGGCGGAGACGAAGCTCGCGGAAATCGAAAAGCAAGGCTCTTCCGCAACCGGGACCGGTATTGCGCCTTCGACGGAGTCCGTGAAGATGGCAGCGCGGAAGTTCGAGCCTGTTCGGATAGCTCCGAATTTCGGGTTCGGCGTCGAGTATACCGATGAAGGACTGGCGCGCACCTACCGTGAAATGGGCGCCAATTGGGCCAAAATACCACTCGTGGACTGGGGCCGGGTAGAACCGGAAGCTCCGCGCGGCAGTGTCCACAGGTATGAATGGAAGAAACTTGATGGACTCGTCAAGGAGTATCAATCCCAAGGGTTCAAATTGACCGTGGTGCTCAAGGCGCGAAGCAAATGGGGCTCGACCCCCGTGCAGAAGGAACATGCGGCGACTCTCGGTTATCCGAGCACGCCCCCGAAACCTGAATACTGGGACGCCTATGCCCGGTTCATATCCAGTATCGTGGAAAGATACGATAATGACGGCGTCGACGATATGCCGGGACTCAAGTCGCCCATATCATCGTACGAAGTAGAGTCCGAGGCTCAGCACAACCTCTACTGGCAAGGGACCATCGAGGACTATGTAAAGGTTTTGAAGACAACGTATCAGGCGGCAAAAAAAGCCGATCCGAACGTGAAAATCATACTTTCGGGCTTGAGCTTCGGCGACCTGTTCGACGATCAGGCCCCAAGCCATCTCGTCGAACAGAAAGTCGAGAGCTTCCCGGCTCAGAAACAAGGATTCCTCAAGCACTCGCTCGGTTTCATCAAGGAAACCCTCAAAGCAGGGGACTACTTTGACGAGGTCGAATTCCACTATTTGAACGACTACAGAGGCGCATACGGCGAGGCCGAGTTCATTCGGTCAGAGATGCGCCGCAACGGCTATGAGAAACCGATATGGGCTGGCGACGCCACAGCGGCCCCGTTCCTGATACCTACCCCCTTCAGCATGCACCCGTTCATGTCTCCTGAGACAGGCGCATCCGTGTATGGAGAGATTGCGAATCCAAGGGGGCAAAAACATGATGAAACCATGACGTGGTATCTCGGCGAACAAGCGAAGATACTCGTCAAGAAGTTTGTGGCCGGAATGGAAGTCGGCCTGCATGGAATCATGATGGGCAACACGAAGGACTGGATCGGTTTCCAGGACAGGAATTTCGTGTACCAGGGACTCATCGATGCAAACAAGAAACCCCGGCCCGCCTACTATGCGTACAAGATGCTCATCGAGAAACTGAAAGACGCAGAGACTCTCGAACGGCTCCAAAATCCGCCAAACGTATATGCATATCGCTTTTCGCGGAAGGGAAAGAGTCCCGTGTATGTGGCGTGGGCCGAAGAGAAAGATACCCTTGTAACGCTGCCGATCTCAACAAAGGAGGCTGCCGTCACCCGCACTCCGACAAGCCTGGCCAAGAAGGGGCCGAACATTGAAAAGATGCAGGCGAAAGAGGGCGCTCTGAAGATAACGATAGGCTCCGCGCCTGTCTTCGTCGAAGAAGTTCGGTAGCGTTTCTTTATGAAAGAGAGACACCATTGGACACTCGATGAAATCGTAATGGTGCTTATCTTCTTCGTGATTCCTTTCGACAGGGCCGTGAAGATCGTGACAATCGGAGACACGGTATATATCACCGCCACGAAAATCCTTATACTAGTTGCGATTTCCGCATGGTTTATCCGATGCCTTCTTAGCAAAGAAGTCGGACTCGCCACGCTTTTTTTTGAGAAGCTGACCAACATCATGATGGTGGCCTTCCTGCTGGTTTCCTTCATCTCGGTCATTCAGGCGCGCAGCTACGGCGAGTTTACAAAAGAGATGATCCAGAGGGTGAGCCTGATAACATTTGCGCTCCTGATTATCGGCGTGATCAAGAGTCGCAGAGTACTGATGTTCGCCGTCTCGGCCATGATTATTGGCAGCGTGTTCGCCTCGTTGGCGGGAGTCTACGAATTGATAACCCAAAAGGCGATCCTCGAGGTCGAAGTGAGCGGCAGAACAGAACTCATGCGGACGCCGGAAGGCGGATTCCGGATTCAGGGATTCTCGGGTGACGCCGACAATCACGTTTCCAATATGGTTATGTTCTTCGGTCTCGCCTTGGGCCTTTTCTTCTTTGCAAAGACGAAGAAGATAAAAGCTGCTTTGCTCATCGTACTGATGCTGCTCCTCGTAAATATTGTCGGTTCGGCCTCGAGAGGAGGGATGCTCGCGTTTCTCGCTTGCATAGCCGTCTTCTTTGTCTACTTTCGATCTCGATGGAAACCGCTGATAGCCGGGGCAGCGTTCCTGGTCGCGATTGCGGTCTATTGTCTCATGTCGCTTATGAGTTCCGTGGCCACCATCGAGAGGTTTTCAGAAAAGAGCCTTGGCGGTCCCTCGATAAAGTTCAGGATGCAACAGGCGCAAATAGCTCTCACAATGGCGAGCGACCATCCGATCATGGGACTGGGAACGGGCGGGTATCTCGAGGAGCTTCATCGTTACAGACATCGTGCAAACGCGACCAAGTACGTCCCGAGCGAGCCCGTGGAACTGCACCTCACATACCTCGGAATCCTGGCAGAAAACGGCATTATTGGACTTGCTGTCTTTGCGACGCTGATCTTTTCCGTCGTGTGGAATCTTCATTCGACCTCACGCGGTTCGCGCGACGACTTCTTTCACCTCATGGGGGCCGGGAATTTGGCATCGTTCATAGGCTTTCTCGTTATCCTATTGTTCTTGCCCAGTTTTCCCAACGAGATCGGCTGGATGTTGATGGCCCTTTCTGTTATACTAGCCACAATCAGGTTTGAGAACAGTCCTTCAGAAACTCCCCTTTACGAAGTTTCCTAATTGTCCCGATCATGGAACCGATTCGTATCTTGCAAGTGTCATATGCCGAGGATCAGGGATTCATTGAAACCGGCGACGGAGTCGAGTGAATGAAGGTTCTGCATGTCTTTGGCGGCGGAGTGAGAAGCGGCGTGGAGTCATATGTTCTCGCTATCGCCACGGGACTGAAGGGGCAAGGCATCGAACATGTTCTCGCGCCGCTCAGGGATGGACCGTTCATCTCGGAGGCTGAAGGTCTGGGATTGAGAGTCCGAAAGGTAAACAAGAAATTCAAAGGAGACCCTCTTACCATCTATAGGCTGCGCAAAATCATCAAGGATGAGCAAGCCTCAATTGTCCATACAAATGCAGAAAACGGCAATCTCTATGGCCGATTGGCTGCCGCAATGGCAAAAACGCCGAGGGTCGTGTCAACAATTCACACTTTCTATGATGAGACATTGCGGGACAGGTACCGATCAGAATGGGTTCGAAATCTTATCTACCGCCAAGACTTGCTTACTTCAAGGACCTGTGATGCCCTCATCACTGTTAACGCCGCAATCAAAGAACGCCTTGTCATGCACGGCGTCGCAAAGGAAAAGATAGTAGTCATCCCTAACGGAATAGGCCCAAGCCGTTACGAACACTATGAAAAAGAAGTGACGCAGGTTTCTGCGCTCCGGGCCAGACTCGGCATAGCGGGCGACGAAATGGTAGTGGGAACAGTGGCGAGGCTATCACCCGTAAAGAATGTGGCCGCCTTAGTGCTTGCCGGCAAATCAGTTACAGATAGACTGCCCAAGGCCAGATTTGTCATAGTCGGCGACGGTCCCCAAAGACAACGCCTCGAGAAATTAGCATCGAGTCTCGGTGTCACAAGCCGTCTCATTTTCGCGGGTTGGCAAGAAGACATAAACCAATTCCTCTCAATCATGGATGTGTTTGTGATTACTTCGCTCATCGAGGGTTCGTCTTTTGCCATACTCGATGCAATGGCCCTCGGCAAACCTGTCATAGCGACCAATGTGGGCGGGAATCCGGAATTGGTTGTGGATGGAGAAACAGGGCGCCTCGTCCCCTTCAATGACATCGACGCCCTGACAAGCAGTATAGTTGAAACCCTTACGAACAAGGATAGAGCTGCGAGAATGGGGCGCGCGGGTAGAGAGCGAGTGCAAACGCATTTCCGGCTGGATCAGATGCTCGAAAAGACTGAAACCCTTTATCGCATGGTTATGAAATCCTGGCAATGAACTTCCGAAAACAATGCTACGACTGGGAGAGTAACGTCAATATGCGCCCCTGTAAATGACCGCACGCGAATGTCATTCTGAGCGAGGCGAAGAATCTCCACGAAATGCAATAAACAATGCTACGACTGGGAGAGTAACGTCAATATACACCCCTGTAAATGACCGCACGCGAATGTCATTCTGAGCGAAGCGAAGAATCTCCACGAAATGCAATGGCCTGAAAGCAGGGACAAGATTCTTCGCTTCGCTCAGAATGACGGGTATCGTCGGAAAACCCCCTTAATTCGTGGACACCATGCCGCATGGTGTCCACGAATTAAGGGAAACTAAACGAGAGTGCCACAGAGGATATTTGGCGTGATTCTTGCTCAAAAATCGACCTCTATGATTGCTTCCCCCGAAAAGCCGTCGAATCGAAAAATCGCCGCAGGGATCATCTTCCTTTCTGCTACGAGGCTTCTCAACGCCTTTGTAGCGCTCCTGAGTCTGGTGCTAATCGCAAGAAGATTCGGCGCGAATGTCGAAACGGACGTCTTTTTCATGGCGCAACTCATACCCACAATAGTCGGGAATTTGGGCAAAGTGGTCGTCAACGTGTCGTTCATACCCGCCTTCACCGAGGCTCTCCATGAGGAAACCGAAGAGAAGGCATGGAGATTCGCCAGCAATTCTTTGAATATGTTTCTTGTCGGCACAATTGCCTTGTCCGGTCTCTATCTCGGCCTTGCGGGGACAGGGCTAAAGGCGCTGACATTCTTTGGTGTTTCGCGGGTTCAGGGAGTGACCTCCGACTTCATGTTTTTCACGCTCCTTATCTTGCCGATCATCGTGTTGAATCCGGTGTTCGGCGTTTGGGAAAGCATCTCCTTCTCGAAGAAGGAATATGTCTTGTGCGGTATCGCGAGCCTCTTCGTAGGGACGTGCGAAATGCTGAGCATCATACTGTTCAGCGACCGATTCGGCCTGAAAGTGGTCGTCCTCGGGATTTCTTTGGGTTATCTGCTTCAATTGCTCGTGATTCTGCCGAAATTCTGGGACAAGCGAAAGTATTTCGGCCCGTCTTTGAGCCTCAGATATCCGAGAACCAATAGAATCTTTACGCTAATGCTTCCAGCCCTTTATGGCGTATGTCTCTCGCAGATCATGGTGGCCGCTGACTGGTTCCTGGCGTCAACGCTTGGAGAGGGCCGGGTAACAGCGTTGATTTGCGCCACAAGATTGGCATATTTTGTCCCTGGCTTCTTTGCAGTGTCCGCGATTATCCCGCTCCTGGGCAAGTTCTCGGAGTTCATAGTGCAAAAGGACGATGAGGGCCTCAAAGGAATTATGCTGCAAATAGTGCGGTTGATCTTCTTAATGATCGCGCCTTTCTGTGTTTGGATCGCGATCACCAGCGGGCAGTTGACGCAGTTTCTCTATGCTAGGGGAAAGTTCAGCGCTGAGGCGACCGAGATGGTTCGCTCGATGCTTTTCTTCATGGCGCCCGCTATCTTCTTTCTGTGCGTGAGCACTGTCTTCAGACAGGTCCTCCTCCCGATGAGACGGATACGATTCGTATTGGCCGAGGGGACATCCTTCGTGCTGTTGCATATCCTATTGAGCGTTATATTGATGCGATATATGGACGTCGTAGGCATTGCCGCCGGGACATCGATTGCTGCGGCCTATGACACCGCCGTCCTCATTTACTATTTCCGCAGAGAAAAGGGAGGTTTTGCGGCAAGAGGAACAATCCTTTTCTTCTCCAAGATACTCTTTGCTTCTTCGATCATGGGCATCGGAATATGGATGCTTTCATCAAGCTTCGGAAGATTATTCGCTCAAGGGGGAGATGCTCGCCAATTCATCTACATCTTATCAAATGCATCTGTGGCAGGACTACTGTACCTGACCCTGGCGGCGCTTGTTGGGGCACTGAACCTCAGGCAGCTCTTCAAGATGGTCGGCTGAATCGGCTCCCCTTAATCGGGGACACCATGCAGCATGGTGTCCCCGATTAAGGGGTTTGGAACGGTTTTTGCTTGTGAATGCGGAGAGAATATGGTTTAATAGAATCGGCGCTCACAAGGCATTCTTTTCCTGCGATTGTGAGCGCCGGAAATTTTGATTGCTTGAAAGGGGCATAGATACATTGAGTACGCGACAGGTAACAAACAATAAGGTTGTCCTCATTTTTCCTAAATTGGAGAGACCCCGGGCCGGCAGGCTGCATTTCTTGCCTCTGTCAGTGCTGGCGCTCGGGACCGTAGCCAAGAGAAAGGGCTATGATATCCGGATAATCGATTCGCGCGTCGAAGACAGCTATGAAGACTCTATCAGCCGGATCGAAGCCGAACCCATTTGTTTTGGTATCAGCGCCATCATCGGTTATCAGGTGACAGAGGGAGTTGAAATAGCGAAGGCCATTCGGAAACGGTTCCCCAAAACTCCTATCGTATGGGGCGGCTGGTTCTCGACAATGCTGCCGGAGCTAACCGTGAAAAGCCAGTATGCCGATATTATCGTCAGGGGACAAGGAGAGACCACTTTTCTGGAACTACTGGACTGCCTGTCTCAGTCCAAGTCCCTAGCGGGAGTGCAGAGCCTCACGTATAAAGAAAACGGCAACGTCGTCCATACGCCGGATCGCCCACTGGAAGACCCGACCACATTCCCTCCTCCCGATTATGAATTGATCGATCTGTTCAGATACAATTCAGTCCAGAATCAGAGCATAAACTACCAATCAAGCAGAGGATGTCCGTTCCGATGCAAATTCTGCTGCACGCCGGAGCTCTACGGACGCTCATGGAAGGGGCTGGAACCTAAACGCGTTCTTGACGAACTGGAGTATCTGGCTTCAAAGTATAAGATCAACCATATAGAGTTCGCGGACGACAACTTCTTCAATTCCAAAGAGCGGGCCGCGCAAATCCTAACAGGGATGCTCGAGCGCCGCATAAATCTGACCTATACGGCCACCGTCCGAATAAATCAATTGATTAAGTTTGATGCCGCGATGTTTGACTTGATCAAACGCACCGGCTGCAAGACCTTGTACGCGAGCTCTGAGTCTGGAACCGACAAGATTCTGAAAGTAATCCAGAAGGACATCACAGTCGAGCAAATCCGGAAGATGGCTGAACTGTTCGCCCGCTACAAAATCCCCGTGCGAACCACCTTCATGGTTGCCCTGCCGGAAGAGACTCACGAGGACCTGAAAGGCACTCTTCGCCTGAGCAAAGAACTCACTGAAATCAACAAGGATATTGACGTCTATTATTCCTTCTTCCTGCCACTCCCCGGAACCGTCTTCTTTGATGACGCTAAAGCCCAGGGGTTGGTAAAGGAACCAGAAACACTCGAGGGATGGGCAAAATGCGTCCCCACCGATCAGAGACAGTTCTGGCTTTTCCTCACAAAGAGTGACAACCTTTCGACAGGGAAACGATACGGCGTCAAAAGGGTCGCATTCTATTTCTGGTTCGGGCATTTTCCCCGGTTTGCACGGTTCATATCGATAAACAGGTTGTTCACTCCTTTGAAACTCTTGAGGAAAGTGTGCGCATATCGTTTTGACCACGACATTTATGCGTTCCCAATCGAATGGTGGATTTTCCGTCTCATCTGGAACACGAAATTACTGCTTTTCGAGAAGAACTGACCACTTCAGGCAAGTGTGGCCGGAGAAACTTACAATGTCTGAGAATACAAGGGTGCTGGTTCTCGGCCTCGATGGCGGCTCCCTCAGTCTAATAAAGAAACTGGCGGACAACGGGGTCATGCCTACGATGGCCTCGCTGATCCATCGAGGAGTCTCCGGAAACCTCGAATCAACGTTTCCTCCGATCACCGCGCCCGCATGGTCTTCGTTCCTGACCGGAAAGAATCCGGGGAAACACGGAATTTTTAATTTTTTCAAAGACTTGCGAAACGTGCAGAAGCGGCGGATAATCAGCTACGACGCCATCAAGGCCGACACGCTTATCTCAATCGCGAATCAGGCCGGCAAGAAGCTCGTCTCCATAAATGTTCCGGTCACGTATCCGCCACCCCGGGTTGATGGATATGTCATCTCGTGCATGTTCACTCCGAGCACGTTGAGCACGTTCACTTATCCGCCCGATTTGTATAGCGACCTGAAAGTAAAACTGGGAGAATACATCATCTCGGTCCCCTTCCAGAGATATAATGAGGACAATCTCGACGTGTTCCTCAAGGACGTTTCGCATAGCCTTCGCCAGCGAACACGGTACGCCGAAGAGCTCATTGGGCGTTTCGGATGGGACTTGTTCATGGTCGTATTCAGTTGCACTGACTACGTGCAGCATGCAATGTGGAATTATCTTTCCGATGGCGTTGGAGCCCCCTCGAAGACAGCGAAACAGTACGATGGCCTGTTGATGAGTTTCTACCATGAGTTGGACACTTCCATTGGAAAACTCCTCAGCGCGATTGATACGAATACGCAGGTGCTCGTGGTCTCGGACCACGGGTTTGGCCCCCTGAAACGCAAGTTCTATATCAATGCATGGCTGTCGCAAATGGGGTTGCTGCACTTCTCAACCGATCTGCGCTCGAAGCTCGACGCCCAGGCCGGCAAAACGCTCAACCGCCTCAAGCAACTCGTCGTAAAATACGACCGCCTCGATCTGAGGAAAAAGCTCAAGGGCGGCAAACGATCATTCGCCTACGACACAGTGTTTCGATTCATAGACTGGCCGAAAACCAAAGCCTTCGCCGGGTCTTACTCCGAGCAGGGCATATACATCAACGTGAAGGGCGCGTGCCCGAACGGAACCGTCCTGCCCGGCAAGGAATATGAGGACCTGCGAAACAGGATTCTCTCCGAATTGCAGAATATCACCGATCCGGACACAGGCGGAAAGCTCAAAGTCGAGGCTTACAAGCGAGAAGACATTTATTCGGGCGACTACGTCAATGAAGCCGCTGACATCATTTTCATATTGGATGAGGGGCAGTGCATTGCTGACAACTCTCCCTCGGACAAACTCTTCGAGAAGACCAACCTCAAGCATGGTTACGGCCACCATCGGAAAGAAGGCATACTCATCGCAAGCGGCAACGGAATCAAGAACAACGCCAAGGTCTCTGGGGCAAGAATAATTGATGTCGCGCCGACCATCCTGTATTCCTTGGGCATCGAGATTCCGGATGACATGGACGGCGCCGTCCTTCAAGAGATATTTGAGCCGAGCTTCGTCCAGGCCAGAGGCGACCAGACCAAGAAATTGTCTGTAGGACATAGACAAGCGTCGGAGGCCGACGAAGTCTATTCGGAAGAAGACGCCAAGAAAATAGAGGAACGACTCCGGGGATTGGGGTACTTGTAGCCTGCTATGGAACCGAATATAGAAGTTCGCAAATTTCAGAGAAGCGATATTCCGACGCTCAACGAAATGATGCAGAAGATTTATGGCTTCTCATATGACGAACGCCTGTGGATATGGAAGTATGAGGATAACCCCCTCAAGAAGAATTACTCCTATGTGGCTGTCGCAAACGGCAGGGTCATCGCCCATATTGGCGGCATCCCGATTGAGCGCCAGATAAGGGGGGAGAAGCTGATAGGTTGCCAACTGGCCGACTTGATATCCGATCCGGAACATCGGATAAAGGGCGCATTCACGCTTGCATATATGGCAAATGTGGCCCAGTGCGTTGAGGAAGGGGCACAGCACTTCGGATTCGCCAATGCAAATTCATCAACGTATGTATCCAGGAGCAAATTTGCAGCCATTGGGCCAATGGTGCCCCGGTTTGATCGACTGGTAAGCGTTATTCCCTTCATCAAACGAGCAAGCAGACTTCCGATTTTGCCCGAACTTGTGGGATTCCCGATTGATCTCGCCCTAGGGCTTGTTTACTCTTCATGGCGACGGACGAAGATTGAAAGAAACTCAATCGAACAAATCCATCACTTCGACTCCCGGTTCGATGATCTCTGGCAAGAGGTTGCCCCGAGGTTCCCACGGACGAACGTGCGAACAAGCGAGTATCTCAATTGGCGATACGTTAGGCATCCCGTATACGAATACAAAACCCTTGCATTCAGCAAGAACGGAAAAATTAGAGGCTACATTGTGTTGAGACTTCTGACGGAAAAGAACATCAAGCGCGGGCTTATCATCGATCTGATATCAGATTTTGAATCGCCGACCGTTTGGAACACATTGCTCGCTGCTGGTATTGAAGACCTGACAAAGGATGGGGCTGAACTGCTGACGTGCTGGATGTTCGAGCACATGCCGTACTACGAGGCTCTGAGAAGGATGTGGTTTGTTCCCCGGCCCTCCGACCTGTCAATTATGATCTATGGCGTGGAGGGTGATGACAATGTCGCCTTTCTCAATGACCCCAAGAACTGGTACGCCAGCATGGGCGATTCGGATATATTCTGACCTTAATTCGGGGACACCATGCCGCATCGTGTTTATTGGGGGACACCATGCCACATGGTGTCCCCCAATAAACACGTCCCACAATTGTGCAGGACAGGATAATTCATGAAGATCGCGCTCAAGAAAATGATGTTCGCGGCCTTGTCCCTCGCGGGTAATTTCTACCAGACTGAAGGTGTTCCCGTTTTGGGTTATCATTCGATTGACGACGAGCCATCGCCTATATCGACGCCGGTGAAGATGTTCAGAGCGCAAATGGAGTATCTGAAGAACAGGAGAATCAATGTTATCTCGCTTGGCGAGTTATACAACAACCTTGTTTCGGGGAAGGAACTTCCGACAAACTCTGCAGTGATTACATTCGACGACGGGTTTGAGGGAGTCTTCCACCATGCCTTACCCATTTTGAAAGAGCTCGGCTTTCGCGCGACCGTCTTTGTTGCCACCAACTTTGTAGGGAAGCATATGGATTGGGAAAAAGTAGCCGGGATTCCGGTATATCGTCTCTGCGACTGGGGCCAGTTCCGGAAGATGAACGAAGAGGGAATCGACGTACAATCCCACACGATGTCCCACCCGTTCCTCCCTGAGTTGGAAGAGAAGCAAATCAGCGCAGAGGTGGAAGGCTCGATGAAAGCGATCGAGGAAAATCTGGACAAGAAAGTGGAATTCCTGGCGTATCCTTTTGGGGTGTCTGACGAAAGAGTCATCAGGATTCTCAAGGCAAATGGAATCAAAGGCGCGTGCAGCGGCATGTTCGGCAAAGTCAGAAAAGAGCAAGACCCGTACTGCATGAAGCGGGTCGGCATCGAGCTTGTTTCGGGCAGGGACTTCCGGATGCTTATGAATTTCTTTTGTGCCTCGGTCTCAGGCACCGCCTCATGGTATATCTGGCTTCGAAACAATGGCGTTCCATTTTTGGTAAAACGGCCTACCCGAAGCCAATATGCGAAACACTGAACGAGCGGAACAACGATTCAATTACTGGACATCATTGGTATGGAAGTTGCTGATTGCTGATTATGGTATGGAAGCTGTTCCAGAAATGCTCGTTTGAAATCCGATGCTAGTGTAGTGTCTCAGAAATAACTTGAAGCGCTGCGAAGGGGACCATCCCAGATTTACGGGCGCTTTGCGCCGTAGAATCGGGACTGTCCCCGAAGATCATAGATAGAAAGGAACATACGTGGATAATGTCATCATTGGCGCCGGACTTGCCGGCCTCTCTGCCGCCTATCATCTGAAAGACGACTACATTATTTTTGAAAGGGAAGACCATGTTGGCGGACTCTGCTGGTCGGTCGACTTGGACGGCTTTGTCTTCGACAAGTCCATTCACATCTTGTATAGCGCTGATGCGTACGCCACCTCTCTGATCAAAGACGTGCTCTTAAAGGGTAATTTCCACTCGCAAGCCCGCGAGTCGTTCATATACCTGCAAGGTGTCTACACCGAATATCCTTTTCAGGCGCATACGTTCGGTCTGCCGCCACAAGTCATCGAGGAGTGCCTGCTCGGATTGGTCAAGGCAAGGTATGAGAATCACACTGGAGGCCGTCCGAAGAATTTCGCAGAATGGGTGGTCGCCACTTTTGGCGAGGGAATCGCGAAGTATTTCATGCTGCCGTACAATCGGAGGCAATGGGGAATCCCTCCGGAGTTGATGGACTACACATGGATTGACGGCAGGGTTCCAACTCCAAAGGTGGAAGAAGTGTTGCACGGCGCTCTCTTTCCTCCGAAGAAGAAGTTCGGGCCAAACTCTGAATTCTGGTATCCCGAGATGGGCGGAATCAAGTCCTTGCCTCTCGGTTTCGTGCCGCATATCAAGAACTTGCATCTCAATACGGGCGTGGTCAAAATCAACACGAAACGAAACACGGTTACCTTGTCCAATAATGAGGAGTGCCTGTACAAAAATGTCATTTCCACGCTGCCTCTGCCGGTCGTGATTAGACTCCTCGACGAGGTCCCGGGAGCGGTCCAGGATGCGGCCAACGATCTGCAATATAACACCATCCATACGATCAACCTCTGCATCGACAGGCCGGCGATTTCCGATAAGCACTGGGTATATTTCCCCGAGGACGAGTTCGTTTTTCATCGGCTCAGCTTCATGATGAATTTTTCCCGGAAGAACACGCCTGTCGGGAAGAGCTCGATCACCGTCGAGATATCGGAATCGAAACACAAGCAGATAAACCATAGCGCTCTCTTCGAGGATACTCTTCGCGGCCTCCAACGCATCGGAATAATCCGGGGCAAGGATGAGGTCATCAACCATTGCACGATGTCGTTGACACCGGCATACGTGATTTACGATCTGAGCCACAGGAAAAACGTCAACTTGATCAAAGAGTACATGGAAAGCCGGAACATCCATTCTTGCGGCCGGTTTGGTGATTGGGAATATCTGAACATGGACCATGCGATCCTGAGCGGCAAGCGAGTGGCCGATAGAATATCCGAACGATCGCCGCACTTCTCCACCATTACTCCTTGAGAAATCCGGATAATTCATATCAATGAGACTGTCGCGCAATTCAGAATTTGGGTCGGATCATTGTAGGTGCGAATTTATTCGCACAATGTTTCCGCCCTATTTTCGCTCAGTTTGTGCGAATGAACCGGCGCTTACACGAGTGTGAGACAGTCAACAATGGATCATATGAACATAAACAAGAAACGTCGGGTCTTCGTGTTGGGCATTGACGGCGCCACATTCGACCTGATCAAGCCGTGGGCTCGCGAGGGCAAGCTCCCGAGTTTCAAGAAGATGTTTGAAACGGGCGCTCATGGAGACCTCCGCTCCGTTCCAAGTTGCCGAAGCGCCGCAGCATGGACCTCCCTCATTACGGGAACAAACCCGGGCAAGCACGGAATCTATGAATTCTACGAATATGTCCCCGAGAAGTGTCAGGTCAAGTTCATCAACGCCTCGTTTAGAGAAGGCGATAGCATCTGGAAACGATGTTCCGATGCCGGCAAGGTGGTCGGTGTAATCAATGTTCCGATGACCTACCCTGCGGAAAGGGTCAATGGCATCCTTGTCGGGGGCATTGATACGCCCGGAACCGAAAGCAAAGGGTTCACATATCCGCGCGATTTTGCCGAGAAACTGAAGCAAAGATACGGCGAATACATCATCGAGCCCGGCCTGACAGGCTTTATCGTTGGAAACAAGATCGACCTTGCCGCACGGAAACTCGAGGAGGAAACTCTTCAGAAGGTTGACCTGAGCAAATACATGATGTCGCTGCTCGACTGGGATTTCTTTATGGTGGTCTTCCGAAGCGTCGACGCGGCCCAACATTGCTTCTGGAAATACATGGACCGCTCGCATCCTCATTTCAATGAAAAGGAGCACCGGAAATACGGCGACACCATCCTCAGCACGTATCAAAAGATCGATGATTTCCTGGGGTTCCTCCTCGAGACCCTCGATGAGGAGACAACCCTCATCATCATGTCCGACCACGGATTTGGCAAAAAACATCCGGCCGGCAACCAGGTGAACATGTGGCTTCGCAAAATGGGATGGCTGAAGTTCAAAACGGATACGGAAGCAAAGACAGGCTCCTCCCGCTTGGGCAGCGCGTTTACCGAGGCGCTCGGCGTGCTTTATCGGCTTGTCATCGGACTCACCCCGAGGAAATTCAAGGAAGCCCTCGCAAGAAGGTTCCCGAACCTGCGGAACAAAGTGACCTCGCGGTTGTGTTTCTCGGAAATCGATTGGTCGGTCACAAGCGCTTACTCCGAAAGCGTCTTCCCGACGGTCCGGATAAACCTGAAGGGCCGAGAAAAGGACGGCACCGTGGAACCCGGCCCTGAATTCGACTCCCTTCGCGAACGCATCCGCCGCGAGTTGCTCGAGAATTGCCGGGATTCCGCAACGGGCGAACAAATTGTTTCGCAGGTCCTGAGGAAAGAGGACATCTATACGGGCAAGTATGTATGCAAAGCGCCGGACCTACTCATCAAGTGGAAGGAGGACAGCCGAATCAACGGCATCGATCTCGGAGATGGGACGCGCCGTGGAAGCATACCTCTCCGTGTGTCCTCCTACAAGAGCTTCATAACCGGCGAAGATCCTGATGTGATCAGTGGCGATCACCACACGAACGGAATCTTCATGATACGAGGCAAAAAAGTCTGCAAGGGATATGATATCGGGACTTGCGAGTTCCTGGATCTGACTCCGACCATTTATCATCTTCTCGACCTCCCCATTCCGTCGGATTTCGACGGGAAGCCACTTCTCAAGGCATTTGAGGGCATCGCCGGCTCGTTGGCCTCAAGTGAATGGGTGCCCCAACGTGGAAAAGAATAAAAAGAAGAAGATCGTAATACTCGGCGCGGGGCTGGCCGGCCTTCGGCTCGGCGCCCGGCTCTCCGAGAAAGGCTTTCAGGTCGAGCTCCATGAAAAAGAGAGCTTTGTAGGCGGCCTACTTCAAACAATCGAGCGCAACGGCTTCATATTCGACCTTGGCCCCCACATCTTCTTCGACGAATATCTGGACTACTATCAGCGGCTACTCGGTGACGACCTGCTCCGACTCCATGCGCTTTACGGCATCGGATTCGACCGCAAGCAGATTCAGTCGCCCATCAACCCCATCAACTTGATAAAGAAAGTGAGCCCGTTACGCTCCATCCCGCTCGTGGGGGGACTTGCCTCGAGGGCGCTGTTCGGCTCAGACGTCTCGCGCGCGCAAAGCGCGGATGAGTGGGTAACCGCCAAGTTCGGAGACAGGGCAAACGAGTATTTCTTCAGATACTATATCGAGAAATCCACCGGGCTTACTTCAACAAATGTCTCGGCTCACTGGTGCACCGAGCGACACAGGTTTTACAAAGAACACAATCTGTGGGGAAGAGCCCTCAAGGTTCTTTCGCGTCTTCTGAAACGCTCGACCGGCGCGCCACTCACACTCTATTACACGAAAAAAGGAGCGCAAATAATCGCCGAGAAAATGGCGGACGGCATAAAGACAGGCGGCGGCTCAATAGTCCTGAACTCGAAAATCGTAGAGATCGGCGTCGATAATCATCGAGTGCGGGATATACAAGTCGAATCAAGAGACGGCGGCAAACGGAGGGTGGACGCGGACTTGTTCGCCAACACGCTTCCTATCACAACCCTTTGGAATTTGCTCCTTCAGAATGAGTCCGTTGCGAATACCGAGTCTCCGCTGAACCTCAAATTCCGGAATCTATGGCTTTTCTATTTCTTTATCAAGCGGCCAAGACTCTCCGACAAAGTGCAAATCTATTTTCCGGAGAAGAAATACGTCTTCAAACGGATTTACGAGCCAAAGAATCTGAATCCGGCCATGGGCGCTCCTGAGACCACAGGCGTTTGCGTGGAAGTGGGATATACCGACGGCGACGCGATATCGACAATAACCGAAGACGAACTGGCCGCGAGAGTCAAGAATGAGATGGCGGACTTTTATTCCCTTAAGCCCGATGAGTTCCTTGAGTATTTCTCTCTCAAGGTCCCGTATTCATACCCGATTTATGAACTGGGATACGAGCACGAACTGATGCGAGCGGCGACGTGGCTGTTCAATACCGACAACATCTTCTCGCTTGGGCGACAGGGCCTGTTCAGGTACGATTTCATGACGAACCGCGTAATGGAATCGGCGGACGCGCTTGCGGAGTTCATTCTCTCGGGCAAAACCAAGATGGAATTCTTTAAGACGCCGAACGCCAAAGCGCCTTTCTTCTAAAGGAACAAATCGGGATGACTTCCCCAAAAAAGAAAAAAGTGGCCATGCTCTTCTCCATGAGCTTTCTCCCGGTGCAAGGTCGCTATCTCCGAACTTACAATGAAGCCAAGACCCTGTCGGACAACGGGTATGACGTCACCATGATTGCGTGGGACCGTGAGATCATAAGCCCGGAGAAGGAGAACCTGAACGGAATCCACGTCGAGCGTCTTCGGATTCCGGCGGGTTTTCAGGCAGGCCCCGTAAAGAATTTGCCGAAGATACTCACATTCTACAAGCGAGCCATACAGCGTCTATGGAAATCGGACTTTGATGTAATCCATTGTTTCAATCTCGATACCATAATCCCGGGTTTGCTGGTTGGCAGGCTCAAGAGGAAGAAGGTCGTGCTCGACCTGTGTGAGCCGAACTACTACGCGAACTGGAAGCCGATCTTTCAGCCCGTGTACAGACTCATCAATTTCTTTGAAAAATTCTTCTCGCGCCGGTTTGACCGGTTATTCGTGCACAATCTATATCAAATGGACAAGTTTGGGAAGTTTGGGGTCAAAAGCCTCCTGCAAATAGGCAGCTACCCGAACCTGTCACTCGTAGTGAATGAAGTGAATGCCAGGCGGGACAGTGAGAGTGTTGTGATAGGCAGGCTCGGCTCAATATATCATGACAATGGCATCGAGGAGACCATTGAAGCTTTCCAGATGATCCGGAAAAAATACCCGAAATGCAGGCTGCTATTGGCAGGCAAGGTGTTCGCAAAGTATAAGAGCACATTCGAGAAACTGATCGAACCTATAAGAGACCATCTGATCCTCATAGGCCAGTATGCGCCCTCGGACATGCCCGAGCTTTACAGCAAGATAGACATCTCGGTCATGCTGTATCGTCGCACGGAGTTCTTCAGGAACGTCACCCCTACGAAATTCTTTGATTCGATCGCCAGCGGAGTTCCGCTCGTCACCTCGGATATCGGCGACCTGCGACTGCTTACCACGCAGTATGATTGCGGCGTTATCGTTGATGAAACCAATCCGCAGGACATCTGCCGGGGGTTCGAGACCCTTATTCGGGACCCGGACTTGAGAAGGACGATTGCCGAAAACGGGCTGAAGCTGGCGCGGGAGAAATTCAACTGGGAAGCCGAGGGCCGGAAACTCCTGAAAAGCTACGAAAGCCTATAAGGACAATAGGAACAGTTTCATAGTCCCTACGTTGCGGGTCCGTCCCTATTCTCTCTTCCTCGCCACCGCCAGCAGCTCGAATTCTCTGTGCGCCAGCCGCTCCAGTTGGGAGAAGAACCGCACGATAAGCCGCTCAAGTTGCGTCCCGCGCGCCTTTATGGCGGGGATCGTCTTCCGGGTAATCTCGAGTGTCTCGAATCCGTTCTTCTCGAGAATTTCTCTAAGGTTGTCTTCGGAATAGTAGAACAGGTGAAACTCGTGGTAGAGTTTGCGGACAGGATACGTGATTGTCCCGGCGCTCAGCCGGTATATAACGTCTGCAACCAGTCGCAGCAGCGATTGCTGGTTAGGGGTGTTCAAGAACAACACTCCATCGGACTTTAAGATTCGATACGTGTGCTGCAATTGCTCGTTCGGGTCTACAAAATGCTCAAAGGCGTCGTTGAAAGAGACCGCATCAAACTCTTTTTCGCAGAACCCGGCATCTCTCATCTCCCCGGACAATACATTTGTTCCCGCTCTCTTTGAGGCGACAGAGGCGGCATGTTGGGAAATATCTATTCCACTGATGTTCCAGCCGCGCTCCTTCGCAACAATCAAAAACGTGCCGAAACCGCAGCCGACGTCGAGTATTCGGCCCCGCGTCGGCTTGTATTTCTCCAGTAAATCCAGCCCGACGTGGAACGACTCGACCTTCTCGCGAAATGACTTTTGAGAGGCGTCTTCGGCGGTGTAGTAGTCTTTACGCTCATCATAATAGTCGGCTGAATAGTAGGAACGCGCGTCAAACTCATTCTGCTGGCTGATGGCGTTGAACACAAGCCTGCAATCCGCGCACTCCCAAATACTCAAGCCCGGAACGTCATATCGCGGCGACACTTTCTGTGAGCCGCATAGAACACAATGGGTTCGTGCAGACGTCATTGCCATTTCCCCGCCAACTTCCGCAACAACAGGTCGGCGTAGTCCTTCCTCAGATAACGGAGTATGCTCCGTATGTGGATGGTTATCTTGCGGTGCAGAACACTCTTTCGTTCACGCTCGAGGAAATGAACGATGGTCGCCTGCGGTATGTATATAACCTTTTTCCCGAGCTTTCTAGCGCGATAACAGTAGTCTATATCTTCATACAGATAAAAAAAGCCTTCGTCGAACAAGCCGATCTCATCTGTTGCGCTTTTACGGATGATCAGCGCGGCGCCATACATCCAATCGACCTCCCGAAGTTCCGCATGGTCCCACCGGTTCATCGAGTAATCAGTCACGTACCTCGAGTTGGGGAAATAATCACGTATGAAGGTACCTTCGATAAGGATGTGCAGCGGCGAAGGGAATGGACGACACGAGAGTTGCAGCCTATTGTCCCTGTATACCAGCTTCGGCCCGCCGACTGCCGCCTCCGGATGCGCATCCATCGCGGCCACCAGCGCAGGAATCGCCCCGGGCAATACCAACGTATCAACGTCCAGCGACAGGATATACTTCCCCCTTGCTTTCCTTAATATCGTGTTCCTCGCCTTGGTGACACCCTCATTCCGGGAGTTCCTTATGAGTGTGACGTCCGGATAATTTCTCTCGAGTTCCTCGATGGTCCCATCCTCGGAGTAGTTGTCAACGACAATAATCTCCCTCTGTACGCTGCCTCCGTTAGTCCTGATGGAATCGAGAAGCTGTGTCAACAACTTCCTGGAGTTCCAGGTGATAATTCCTATCGTTATTTCCATTCGGTTACTCTCATTCGCTATGGATGAACTTAGTGCAGCACGGCCCCAACCAAATGGCGCAACATCGGGCGCGATGAATCGCGCCCCTACAGAGCGTCCCGGAAAATCGGGGACGCGATTAAGAAATCACGACATGGATTTACGATTTCAAAGGAAAGTAGCAGACCATTTGCGCTCGCAAGAGTTATGGCACATGATTTCTCTAACAAAACGGCTTACCTGGCTATGTGGTGGTTCGGGGTTGGATTGAGAAGATGTAACAAGTGTGCGCTGTAAGCACTGATGCGCCTGGCGTCCCCAAGGGGAGTCGAACCCCTGTTGCCGACGTGAAAGGCCGGAGTCCTGGGCCACTAGACGATGGGGACATCGAGGAGTGAGTGGGGAGGGATTCGAACCCTCGACCACCGGCTTAAAAGGCCGATGCTCTGCCACCTGAGCTACCCACCCGATGGGCTGTAAATCCTCGGGATTTTGTGCGGCCACGGTTACAAAAAATATAAGCCCTCACCACACAGCGGGGGCTTCCAACGCCTGTGAACAATTATACACTTTTCTCCGTCTTTGTCAAATGGCTCGGTGCATTTCGATCTTGTCCCTCTTCCCCCCGAGGGGAAGACACATAAAAGCAAAGAATCTCTTCTGAGTGAACAAATACCATCACGGTAGCGAGCCTTGTAAGTCTGACAATGCGGAGTTCGCCTTTCTCCCGATGCGCCATTTATGGCGCGTTTCCCGGGGCAGGCGCTTCCGTAAATTGACTTTTGTTCCCTTGCTTGTTACAATGTGACAGCCTTTTCTCTCGCATCGCAAGAGCAGTAACTGCCTGAACTTGGGAGGGTGTAAAGTAAGTTCGATGAAGGTAACAGGGGTGGCCTCCCGAAAATTGTTCTTCAAAGACGCTCGACCCGAGCAACGTATGTCGGCTGCGACTCTCCTGCTTGTGCATGGGGCAGGTGGCAGTCACCTCACGTGGCGCCGTCAGTTTGATAAGCTCTCGGATAAATTCCGCATAATCGCCATTGATCTGCCGGGCCACGGCCGCTCCGAAGGCGGCGGTGAAGTCACCGTACCGGCTTATTGCCGCCACGTTCTCGATCTAATGGAGTCGCTCGACCTTCGCAACGTTGTCCTTGGCGGACACTCGATGGGTGGAGCCATCGCCCTCGAGATAGCGCTGATGGGCTCAAGCAGGGTCGGCGCCCTGCTCCTCGTGGGCACTGGCGCAAGACTGCGAGTGCTGCCGGCGATTTTTTCGATCATTCGCGAAGATTTCGTCGTCGCGATAGAGGGTGTGGGCAACTTTATGTTTGGCTCCGGCGCTTCGGGTGACCTTATCAATGAGGAAAAACAGTTGCTTGCGAAGAATTCCGGCGACATAATGCTGAAGGATTTCACGGCGTGTGATTCATTTGACGCGAAGGACAGAGTCGGCTCCATAAGTCTGCCGACTTTGATTGTCTGCGGGAAGGAGGACAGGCTCACGCCCTCCAAGTATTCCGAGTTCCTGCACGAGAAGATAGCCGGCAGCGAAGCTGTTTTCTTCGACGAATGCGGCCATATGCCGATGCTGGAACAGAGCGACAAGTTTAACAACTGTGTTTCGTCGTTTCTGCTGAAGCTCTAGATAGACAAACCCATGGCGACAAAACACCGGATTGGCCGGATCGCCCGGATTCGGTATGTGGTTGATCCGCCCCCGAAGGGTTATGTGTATCCGTGCGCCATCGAGGACATCCACGAAAAACTTTCCTCATTGCCGGCCGATATGCTGCGTAATATCTCTGTTATCCGCCTCTGCAATCAGGTCAAAATGAACCGCGGGATTGACGCTCATATCTATGACGGTTCGGAAATACGCATCTATCCGGTCCCCGAGAAACTAAGATGGAATTACGGAAGGAACAAACCAAACCCTGCCTGCGCTCAGGAGCGACTTGAGTTCGGCGCCTATTGGCAGCGAATCGATAACGAGTGGTTCCTTTGCTGGGACAAAGACCTCCTGAGAGATTACGTGCTCAACCACATTTTGATACACGAGATCGGACACAGCCTTGATACAACCTACTACGCGACCAGCCGGGGCGAGCAAATCGCCGAGGCATTCGCCCACCGCGTGGGCAGGAACCACGAGATCATACGCAGAGCGAAGAAGCGCAAGAAACGGCTGCGCCGATACGGGCACGCGAACGAATAGGCGAGAAGCAAAAGGAGTAAGGCGAAAGGCAGGAAAGGAAGAAAAAGGAAAGAAAAAAGGGATGGAAAGGTTCAAAGAAACGGAAAAGGGGAATGAAGCGAAGAGGAAGAACAAGATTGTCATTCTGAGCGAAGCGAAGAATCTGAATAGATGCGAAGGCGTGGAAGTCGAGGACGAGCTTCTTCCCTTCGTTCAGAATGACGGTTATCGTCGGAATGTCACCCGACGATTGTGCAACAGAATCTGAGAATCGTACTGCCAGGAATCCGCCGCGTCTCACGCGGCGCCGCTTTCGCCCTTTTGTTGAGTTCAGACCTCGAATTTTCGACCTTAGGCCACAATCAGAGGAGACTTCAATGGAGATTGAACGCGACCGCACCGTTGTGAAACGTGGACTCAAGCTTCTCATAGGGAAGGTGATTCTTGGCGCGATTGCCGCCGCTGCGGCTATGGCTCTCATGAGGGTTCTCGGCACAGGAGAGATAATTGTGGCCTTGTTCATTGGACTTGTTCCGGGGCTGGCGGAAAGGTCGTTGAAGAAGCTTGTGGCAGGCGCGCTGCTCGGGGCGATAGGATACCTTGCGGGGGCGCGCGTCGGCGCGCTTGTTGCGAAGTCAGCCAGCGGAGTCCCACTCGGGCATTGGGCCGTGACCGGGGCATTCATTGGAGTTACAGCCGGCTTCTCTCGGAAGCCCGCACAGTGGTTCTCTTTCCGGATTGTGGTGTGGTCGCTGGGGGCGGTTTACGGATTTCTGCTCGGATTCATTTTCGGCATCGTTGGCGACATCGCAGGTTTTCTCACAGTTCCGGCGCATTTCCTGGGATTGTTCTACTATATGAGGGAAGTCTCGCTTCTGTGCGCGGGTGTCTTTGTGAGTCTCGCAGCGGCCATCGCGAGTATACTATCAGCATTGGTTGATAACGCTCTCTGGCGCGTGGCGAGGTCCGTCGAAAAGCTCGGCGGCTGATTCCCGCGAGGCCAAGCGTAGCGGCATGAGTCAGAGAACCGTAAACTGTAGACTGTGAACCGCAAACCGTTTTTGGGGGGAAAATGCATAAGAAACTCAAGAGTGAAAGAATCACTGAAAACACTCGCCGGAGAATGCGCGTCTCGAGGCGCGAATTCATCTGCGCTGCTGCGGGAGCGGGGGGCGCCCTTCTGGCCGGCCAGTACATTGGCTGTTCAACGGGCTCGCAATTACCGCGAAAAGGGCTCGGGAACTTGTTCATGGAGGGAGAAAAACCCATTCTCGTGGCAGTGGAGGGCACTGACTTCAAGCGAATGCTCGAGGCGGGACTTGATGCTCTCGGTGGGCTGAAGAAACTCGTTGCAGGCAAGAACGTTGTCCTGAAGCCTAACGTTGTCGCTTCTCAGCCCCCGCCCGTGACAACGGACCCGGAAGCTCTGGCCACCGTGGCCGACTTAGCGCGAACAGCCGGTGCGGGTTTGCTGACAGCGTGCGATTCCAACAGCAGCGGAGTCGGCAAAGCCGGGAAATTTGAAGACACAGGCTATCCCGCTTATTTGAAGCGAGCCGGGGTTGCGCTCGATGCCATTGATTTCGGCGACCGCATGGAGCATGTGTTTGTCAGCAAGGAAAGCTGGCGGGCGAATTCAACCATCGGCGTTGTGAAGACTCTCCAGCAAGCCGATGTAATCATCAACCTCCCCATGGTGAAGCGGCACGGCGCCGCGCGTTTCACCTGCGCGCTCAAGAACCATTTCGGCTCCGTTTACGGACCGCTCCGGTTCGTGGCCCACAACAAGATGGAATCAGGCGGCGACGAGGGCAAAGCGCTTTTTGACACGACCCTCGCCGAATTCGCCGACGCCGTGAGACCCGAACTTAATATAGTCGACGCGCGCGCATTACTGATCCGCGGCGGCCCTTCGCTTTCGGGAAAAGCGGAAGTAAAATCCGGCATCAACAAAATAATCCTCTGTGGAGATATGGTGGCGACGGATGCTTATTGCTCACGGCTCATGCAGGAGTCTGATGACACATTCTCCCCCGATATGATATCCTTTCAATTGGAGATGGCCGTCAAGCTGGGCCTCGGACAAAATGACCTGAACAAAGTGGTCATCAAGGAAATCGTCGTGTAGGACCGAATTCATTCAGTTAATCAGCGGCAGTGTTTCGTAAGCGTTAAGGGGGCGGAGACACCAACCGGCCCATAATTCGGGGACACGATGCCGCATCGTGTCCACCCATCAAGGAACAAATGCCGATTTCACAGGAAAGGTTTTCAGAATTCGTGACACAATTACTGTAGCGGCGCAATTTATTGCGCCCGCGCCGGCCTCTTTGGGCGCGAACCTATTCGCACTGAATGTTATCCGTTCAGGCGATTGAAACGCGAAGCGAATTTATTGGAGGATATCGCTTGAAAAACTTTGCCGGAGCAATCTCATGCATCCTGCTGAGCATCATGATTGTAAGCTGCAAACACGACTCGGCGCAGCAAAGCGGCGTGGCGAGGGCAACGACGGCGGAAGAGAACGAAGCACAACGACTTCTGCCCTCCGCCGCCGATCTCGATGGCTGGCAACCGGAGGGCAAATCAAGAACTTATAGCGGCGAAGCTCTCTTCGAGCATATCGACGGCGGCGCCGACATCTATTTCGAGTACGGGTTCGTAACGCTTGTAACCCAGCATTACGCCAAGGCGGACACGACCCTTTCCCTCGAGATATATTGCATGAAAGACGCGCCGGCTGCATTCGGAATATACTCGTATAATCGCCATCCCTCACTTTCTCCGGTCGAAATCGGCGATAAGGGAGTAATTCATCCCAATGGCCTCTACTTCTGGAAGGCAAAATACTATGTTGACATCCGCCAGGCAGGACCGGCCACAGTGGCAAATGAGGATTTTGTTGCTCTCGCGAAAGCGATTGAGAAGAAGATCGGAACGACGGCTGCGCCCCTCGGATCCACGCCTCCTGAGGTCATGGAATCCCTGCCTGCCAAAGACATGGTTTCCCGCAGCGAAGTCTTTGCGCGCGGCAAGCTGGGTATCAATAACCAGGTATACGTTGCCGAAGAGGACTTGTTCGGACTTTCGGATGGCGATGCTGCCGCGATCGGACGCTACAAAATCGGGCGGACCGAGTGTTCCCTCATCGTTGCGGAATACTCCGGGGAAGAAGCGTGTCGCAAGGCATTCAACAGATTCCGCGAGCATTTCCTTGGCAGTCAAAGCACGAAAGAGAATGAATTCATTGCGACCGCCATGCCGGCTAAGTATCATGGCGTCCGAAAAATCGGCAAGAGACTCGTCGTGGTGGCGAATGCAGACAGTCCTGAACATGCCATAGACATGCTCGGGCGCATCGCTCCGTAGGAACCCGCGCAGATTCGGGGACACGATGCGACATCGTGTCCCCGAATAGGCTATACGACCCGCGAGGGTGTGTAACGCGCTCAAATAGGCGGTCACAAATATGAACAAACTTAAGAACTACTTCTGGTTGATGGCGCTCGCGGCAGCGCTTGCGCTGGGCGCTTATGGTGTTTACCGTGGCGAGGCGATCGATGTATTCGAGAAGGCGCGAACAATCTGCCTTGAATGTGTGGGGATCGGATGAAACGCCGCCCGTTTCAGCTCGTCAGCGCGATTATTACTAATTCGTATTTCAAGGGTCTCTTCCTCGGTCAGATTATCTATCGAGGGCCGCTCAAGTACTTCTGTGTCCCCAGCTTCAATTGCTACTCGTGTCCGCTCGCGATCTTTGCCTGCCCCATCGGCGCGATGCAGGCCGTAGCGGCCGGATTCGCGTACCAGTTTGCATACTATGTTATCGGGCTTCTTGCGGCTGTCGGGGCGGTTGTCGGCCGGATGGCATGCGGCTGGATTTGCCCCTTCGGCCTCTTGCAGGAGTATCTCAACAAAATCCCGTCTCCCAAGTTCGAGATTCCCCGCTTCCTGAACTACGGCAAATATGTCTTCCTTCTCGTCATGGTTATCATCATGCCTGCATTCCTGGTCGACCAGTTCGGGCTAGGGTCTCCTTACTTCTGCAAGCTCGTGTGCCCAGCAGGCACGCTCGAAGCCGGTATTCCGCTGCCCCTGCTTGCGTCAAATCTGAGGAGCCAACTGGGCGCCGTCTATGCGCTCAAACTCTCAATCCTTGTTCTGTTCCTCGCCTGGATGGTTGTCAGCCACAGGGCATTCTGTCGAACCACCTGCCCGCTCGGCGCCATTTACTCGCTGTTCAATCGAATCAGTCTATATGCCATGAGTTGGAACGCCACGACGTGCGTCAAATGCGACACCTGCTATAAGCAGTGTCCGATGGGATTGAAAGTGTACGAGGGGCCCAACGCCGGCAACTGCATCCGCTGCCTCAAATGCCGCGACAACTGTCCCACCGGCTCCATCGCATACAACCACCGCAGCATACATACACCGAGGGCTATCACAGAATAGCCGAAAGGCGAAAGGGCAAAGGCGAAAAAGAATCAAAGTATCAGGAAGAGGTTGGAAGGTTAAGAAACAAAAAGCTCGTCATTCTGAGCGAAGCGAAGAATCTCCCTTTCGCCTCTTGTCTTGCGCCATTCGTCTCGGTTGTTCCCTTTCGCCTTTCGCCCTTCGCCTGTTGTTATTCCGCGTAATACCGCTCCTGCGATTCCTCAAGCGTCTCCCTCAGCACGGCCATCGCTTCGTCAATCTGTTTCTCGGTAATAATGAACGGCGGCGCCATCATGATGTGGTCTCCGCGTCCCTCGTCGTCTTCATAGTAGCCGGGATAGAAGAAAACTCCTTTCATCATACACTGCATGATGATGTCCATTTTCACGTTCTTTTCCTTCGGGAACGGCTCCTTCGTCTTCTTGTCCTTGACAAACTCAACCGCCCATAACAGACCCTTGCCTCGCACGTCGCCGACCATTGGCAGCGACATGAGTTGCAGCAGGCTTTCATGGAGATAGTTCCCCATCTGCTCGGCCCGCGCGATCAGGTTCTCCTTCTCGATGATCTTCTGGACCTCGTTGCCTACCGCGCACGAGATCGGGGCCGCCGAAAATGTGTATAAGTGTTGGAACTCGACTTCGTTCCGCTCGAAGAGCTCCACCAGTTCTCCCCTGACGGCCATGCCGGCCAGCGGAGAATACGCGCTGCTTACACCCTTGGCGAACGTGGCGATATCGGCCACTACGCCGAAGTGGTCCATACCCATTGGTTTGCCCGTTCTCCCGAAGCCGGTCACCACCTCATCCACGATCATGATGACACCATACTTGTTACATGTCTCACGGATGATGCGGAAATATTCCGGCGGAGGAACCGCCCCTCCGGCAGCCGACGCCACGATGGGCTCCGCAAGGAACGCGGCGACCGTTTCGGGTCCTTCTGCGAGAATTCTCCTTTCGAGGTCGAGCGCGCAGTCAATGTCACAACGCGGGTACTCCTTGTCGAAAGGACACCGGTAGCAGTAACACGCTTCGATCTTCGGAAAGTTCCACAGCATCGGAGCAAAATCCCGCATCCGCGCCTTGACATCACCAAGCGACAGCGTCGCAAACGTCATTCCGTGGTAGCTCAGCTTCCGCGAGATAATCTTGTATCTCGACGGCTTTCCCGCTACAACCTGGTATTGCCGCGCAAACTTTATTGCCGCCTCATTCGCCTCCGAGCCCCCACAGCAGAAATAGATACGGTTGAGCTCCTTCGGCATAAGTTTCTTGATCCGCTTTACCAGCTCGATCCGAGCTTCGGACGCGAAAACGGGCAGGATGTACGAGACCTGCTCGATCTGCTGCTGCGCGGCTCTCGCAACCTCCTTGCGCCCGTGGCCGATATTGACTGCCATCGGCCCGCCGGAGAAATCGAGCAGAGTCCTCCCATAATTGTCGTGTAAATACACCCCCTCTGCCTTCGTGATGAGAACCGGCGGCACATGAGGATGTTTGATAAACATGTTGTCTGCGATTTCCTGAAATTCCATGACTGCATACTCCTTTTTGTGGGGCCGAATTGCATCACTCTGCATGGGCGAGTTCATCCGGCCATGCTCAGACGCTGCCTGCCGTCCGTTGCTCCCGCTTTCGAGAGTTAGCCAGCGGAACAAACTAGAAAGTATAACTTTCTAGTTGTTCCATTCTATTCAGTCACGACTAGATTTGTCAAGCAGAAACAGCAGAAATAGCGGCGACAGCAAAAACGACGGGAACGGCCATAAAATGCCGGCCCCGGTTCCCCTTTTGTCTCGTTTTTCTCGGTTCTTCCATTCGCTTTTCCCCGGACTGCTATGATACTATTACGCTCAGTCCGGCGACATCCACCACTCGAACGTCGACAAAGGAACTCATCACTCACTGTGGCGGGTTGGTTTCTAACCATGAACCCTAAACCATGAACCGAGTTTCCTGGGAGGCCCGAACAATGAAGAGAAAACATCCAGTGGTTCTATCCGTATGTTTTGCGCTGTTGGTCGGCTCTCTTGTTTCAGCAAAGCAGGAACCCCGGACAATCAATCTCTCGAAACGCGCCCTGAACGCCGCGCCGCTGTATGGGCCGGAGGGAATCGTGATCGCTGCCGACGGAAGCGTATATGCGGGCAACCACGACGGCAAGATCAAGCGCATTCTATCCACTGGCGCAATCGAGCCGTTTGCGGACCTCAACAATCTGCCGGGACAGCGCCAGGAAAAAATAGCGGCCATCGGCCTTGCTATGGATGGCGAAGGAGACATTTACGCGGCGACATACGATTTCAACGGTGGCTCCGTGCTCAAGGTGACCGGACCCGGCAAACCGGATGCGGGCAAGGTCGTCCTTTTCCGGCACGGCATCGGGTTGGCCAATTTCGTTCTGATTGACAAAGAAACAAAGACTATGTACGTCTCGGATTCGAGCATGTTCTCAGGCCGCGTGTTCAGGTTCAACATGAAAGATGAAACTCTCGTCGGAAAGGCCGCCGATCCGCAGCGCGACGTGCTGGCTGAGTTCTCGTATGCCAACGGGCTGGCGCTGGGACCGGAAAAAGAATGGCTCTATGTCGCCGAGACAACCAAAGGGCGCATATCCAAGCTCTATCTCAAAACGGGAAAATCCCACGTTTTTGCCGAAGTGGGTGGATGGGCCGACGGGCTCGCATTCGACCCGAAGAATCAGTTGCTCTACGTATGCGACAACAAAGGGGGAAGAATTCTCGCGCTCAATACCGCTGCCGAGATTGTGGGCGAAACTCGCCTTATCGGCAAGGAGGGCCAGTGTGCGCCGGCCTCGCTCGTCTTTCGCGACGAAAACACAATCATCTTCACCGATCTTTGGAAAGCGAGCACGTGGGCGGCGTTGCTCCGCAGGCCGCAGTACCATTCGTATGTATATCAACTCTCCGTGAAGGAAGTTCTGAAGTAGCGACGCAAGACGGGCAAAAGGGAAACACGGGAAGGGCTGATCTTTTCAACCGCAGACGCGAAACTCCGAACCCTAAAAGCCTCGCGTTTCGCGCGGCGGCGGTTCGTTTAACTGAAGCCAGTAGGACCCCAGTTGCCTCACTGCCTCGGAAAACTCTGCAGAGACGACCGGCTTCCGGATGTAACTGTTGGCGCCAAGGTCGTAGCTCGCCGCGATGTCTCGCTCCTCTTTGGAAGAAGTAAGAATGACCACCGGGAGCAGCTTCGTCCGTTCATCGGAGCGGATTCTGCGCAGGACCTCCAACCCGTCGATTCTCGGCAACTTCAGATCGAGCAACACGACCTTCGGCATGCGCGCGTCGCGGCCTGCCTCATCGCTAAGCAAATAGTTAAGCGCTTCCACGCCGTCGCGCGCGACCACAACCTCGTTCAGAATATTGTTCCTCCTGAAGGCGCGAAGCGTAAGCGCCTCATCGTCGGGGTTGTCTTCCACCAACATGATGACGCTGCTCTTCGTTACCATCTTCTTCTCCCGAAACCCGCTATATCACTGGCAAAACGGATGACCCGTTGTGAAAATACATGCGAAATATCATCTTTATCTAGCATATTTTGTGCCGAAGCGATTAATCCGGGCAAACGATTGGAGAATAACCACAAGAACTTGGAGGGACTTAGGTTAAACACCCCACTCTAGTGTGGTATGTGAAATAGGCGGGCAGGTTTTTCTGTACAGCTTTGGACACTCATCGACGGGAAAGCCCCCATTTAAGTATAAACTATGAACAAAAAGCAGGTCTTCCCCTCAGAAGATTTTTGGTTCCTCCCAATGTCCATAGACCTCTCGGAGCACGTCGCATATTTCGCCCTTGGTGGCCATGGAGCGCGCACACTCAACTATCCTGGGCATCACGTTTTCGGTTCCGCGCGCGGAATCGGCAAGGGCCTCGAGTGCTTTCCTGACTCCGGCATTGTCCCGCGTGTCTCGGAGCGTGCGCAGTCTTTCCCTTTGTTCCTGCTCCACTCTTGGATCGATCTTGAGGAGAGGGATCTCCGGCTTCTCGTTCTCGAGGACGAAATCGTTAAGGCCGACAATAATCCTCTCGTTTGTCTCAATCTCGCGCTGATACCGTTTTGCGGCCTCGGCAATCTCCTTCTGGAAGAAGCCGAGTTCAATGGCCTTTATCACGCCGCCCAGCTTTTCGACTTGCTCGAAATAATCGTACGCGCCTTCTTCCATCTTGTTCGTGAGCGCTTCGACATAATAGGACCCCGCGAGCGGATCAATCATATTGGGTACGCCCGACTCATGTGCGATAAGCTGCTGAGTTCTGAGCGCTATCCTGACGGCTTTCTCGGTCGGAAGGGCATACGTTTCATCCATTGAGTTCGTATGGAGCGATTGCGTCCCGCCCATGATCGCCGAAAGCGCTTGATAGGCGGTTCGGACAATGTTATTCTCCGGCTGTTGAGCCGTCAGGCTGCACCCTGCGGTCTGCGTATGGAAACGCAGCAGCCACGAGCGTGGGTCTTTCGCTTTGTATTTGTCGCGCATCTCCCGGGCCCAGATTCGCCTGGCCGCCCGGTATTTTGCAATCTCCTCGAAGAAATCGCTGTGCGCATTGAAAAAGAACGACAGTCGGGGGGCAAACTCATCGACGTCGAGGCCCGCCTTGATTCCCGCCTCGACGTACGCGAACCCGTCGGCCAGAGTGAACGCAAGCTCCTGAAGCGCTGTCGAGCCCGCCTCCCGGATGTGGTAGCCGCTGATACTTATCGTATTCCACTGCGGCACGTGGTCGGCCGCAAACGCCATAATATCGGTGATAATCCTCATCGAGGGGGCCGGAGGCACCAGCCACGATTTCTGGGCGATGTATTCCTTCAGGATGTCATTTTGAATCGTTCCGCGCAGTTTTTCAGGGGCCACTCCTTGCCTTTCGCCCGCCACGATGTAGAAAGCGAAAAGGACGGAGGCAGGGCCATTAATAGTCATCGATGTCGAGACCTTGCCAAGAGGGATTCCCTCGAACAGCGCGCTCATGTCTTCGACCGAATCGATGGCCACGCCACACCGGCCCACCTCGCCCTCGGAGAACGGATGATCGGAGTCATAGCCCATCAGCGTTGGCATGTCGAACGCGACCGAGAGGCCCGTCTGCCCGTGATCGAGAAGGAAGTGGTATCTCTGGTTCGTGTCGCGCGCCGAGCCCATTCCTGCGAACTGGCGCATTGTCCAGAGTTGACCGCGGTACATTGTCGGGTGGACGCCTCGCGTGAACGGGAACTGGCCCGGATAGCCCAAATCCCGGTCATAATCGAAATCCGCCAGATTCTCGGGTGTGTATAGCGGATCTACTTCCTCGCTGGAAACAGTCATAAACTTGCAATTGCGCCTTTTCGCGCGCTTATACGACTCTTCCCATTGGTGACGGCCGTTTTTCCCTGCTGCCATATCATTAACTCCTTATTCGTGGGGCCGACTTTGTTCGGCCGATATTTCTCGTCGAAGGCCAAGAACCCGTGCGCATAAACTCGCGCCTATAGACGAATCCTCCGTGTGAATGGATTTGCAGTTGCAAACGCAGAGGTGTGCCCGTAAATCCGCACCTGTACATCAACGAAATGATTATAGCATTGCGCAGACTGGTATGTCTAACATGGAACGGAAGAAAAGGAAAAAGGGGAAAAGGCTATAATGAGAACAGAGAAGAAACAACGCCGCCGGCGGAACGGGGTGGAGGGGACCACTCACATGTCCGCCGATATTGCCAGCATCAATTTCCCATCACGATGAGGATACCCCCCGATGATCATCGTACCGCCATCAACGATGCCGAAATCCGTGTTGAGGAGTTCGCGTGAATCCTTACGCTTTTCCACGATCCTGACGTTGAGCTTTATCCGATTGTGCTTATAACCGCGACAAAGCACGACCAACTCGCGGTCGCCCGGGAGCGAAAACTTCTCCTCCTCACCCAGACCGACCTTTTTGGGAATCTTGGAGACGAGTTTATACGTCGAGTACCGAAAGGCGCCCTCGAACTGCTCGACAATCTCTCGAATCTCGGGATCAACTCCGGGAACGCCATTGGATGCTTCGATCACATAGACGGTTATTCTCGCGCTGCCACCGTAGCCCTCGTCTTTGGCCGAAGCCACATTCGCGAAAAAGACAATCGCAAGAATCGCAAAAACCGTTGCGAGAGTGACTAAGCTCTTTCGGAGGGGGACGATGATCATGAGGTCACTCCTGTTTGTTGTTCTGTTTCTCCTGAGCCCTGGTCGATCACCCATATGATCTTCATTTTGGTGGCGCCGGCTTCATACAACATGAAGGAACAATTCTCGCTGTCTACTTTGTCTATTATACAATCATTTGCCGCCAATGTCGACATGTGGTCGCCCGGCAACGAGGCGAGCATCAATACGACGACGACCGCCACTGCGCCGGCTATCGCCCACGCAGGCTTGGGCAGCGCGAAAATCTTCATGATCCTCTCGAGTAACGGCTCGCGCCCATCGGATACGCCGGGCGTTTCAATGGCGGCGGACACGCGGCTCCACACCTGCGAGAGGTCCTCTTTTCCGGCAAGCTCCTCATAGTGCGCCTTGAGCAGGCGGCTCATTGTTTCAAGTCTCTTGAGTTCGCCGGCGCATCCTGCGCACACCTTGAGATGCTCACTCACGGTCCTGAACTCCCTGCCCTGGAGCTCGTTGTCGTGAAATCCGCCAAGCAATTCTCTGACTTTTTCACAGCGAATAGTCATTTTCACCACAACCCCTTTTTTGATATATCCGCAAAGCTCTTCTTTCCTTATGCGCTCTTATCCACTCACTGCACGTGAGGCCCCAGTATCTCCTGCAACTTCTTACGGCCATAGTGAAGCCGCGACATCACCGTTCCCTCCGAACAGCGCATCAAATTGGCAATTTCTTTGTACGATAACCCCTCGATTTCCCTCAGCACGATCGCTGTGCGCTGTTCGGCCGGAAGCTGTTGTATGGCGTCCTCAATCATGGCTCCAAGCTCTTTCCTCATAAGCTGTTGCGAAGGATTCTCGATGGATGACGCCACAGGGTATTCCCCCTTCTCCTCTTCCGGCTCGACCTCTTCAAGAAATTCAACTTCATCCCTCCGGCCCTGCTTTCTGCCCATATCTATGGCTGCATTGACCGTGATCCTGTAAAGCCACGTATAAAAACTCGATTCGCCTTTGAACCTGTCCAACGACCTGTACGCCTTAACAAAGGCTTCCTGTACGCTGTCGAGGGCATCCTCACGGTTACCCAGAAGCCCGTAAGCTACCGCATACAGTTTCTTCTGATACTTCTCGACCAGCGCCTGAAATGCCGTTGTGTCACCTTGGCGAATCCGCTCTATTAACTGCTCATCGGAGAGCATGCGCTCACTTTAACTCCTTACCATTAGACGCGCTACATGAACCATTATTCAACATGGCCCGCTATTCTCAATGCCTTGGCCCCAAAACCGTCCGGAGTTATCCGCAAAGGCAAACCCACCGGGTCTTCGCCACGAAGAACTGCCCGACGACTTACGAATCCCCTTTCCTCCCGTTACTTTAGTATCTTCACACGGGAACCGGGAACTCGCAACCGGAAACAATCCTTCACGGCGTGTTGCCCAGATGGCAACAGCCGTTTGTCATTCTGAGCGAAGGGCCGCAGGCCCGAGCGAAGAATCTCTGTCTACAGGTCGCAAATTTGCAGGAAAACGAGAGATTCTTCGTCGCTTCGCTCCTCAGAATGACAATCCTGACAGCACTATGAAGCGCAATTTCATTCGGGCAACACGCCGTTCAGTTTCTTGGCGCGGAATACTTGAGGGCTAGAACAACCTCTTTGGGCACTTCGGCCTTGCCATCCTTATCAAAGACAATCAGTTGGCGGCTCAGCAGCGAATCGAGCACCTTTGGGGTGGCGCCGAAGCTTGTAAAGGAATGCTTCTCGAAGAATCTTGGGTCTTGCGACAGCTTAAGTAGAACTGCGTACTCAGTGTCACCGAGGGCGGAGAGTTTGCGAGGCAAGTCGGCGGCCTGAAAGTTGAGACTCAGTTGTTCATTCAGTCTGTCGAGTGTTTTTTCAAGCGCCTTTATTTTGCTCTCGGTCTCGTTAATGCTCTGGACGATCCTGCCTGCGTCTTTTGATTCACGAGCCTGGGCCTCTTGCGGCTGATCACCCGGGTTTTGCGCTCCCCGAGGCTGTGCCTCTCGAGGCTTCGATCCCTGGGACTGAGTCCTTGACGGTCGGCGCTCGTGCAGTTTTGCAACTTCAGACTCATGGGCGAGAAAATCCTTTAGGCTGTAAATAAGCTCGACCACTTTCCGGTGAAGTTCTGTCGTTGTGGCCGTTGTCTCCCGGCTGAGCGTAACGGTATCAAGGTAGTACCGGTGCGATTGCCAGAGCGTGAATCCGGAAACGACCAGTATGCAGACGCTGAGAATGAGAAACATCACGAGTAGGGACGTGGCGAGGCCGGGCGATTCTGTTTCACTTGCGGCTAAAGCTGCCGGAGAAATGGGGGCTGAAAGGCCAATCAGTGCGAGAGCGACGAATACGAGAGGTATCGCCGTGGACTTGTTCCATTTTGACTCCTGCATTCTTTTCTCCTCTCAACAGCTCCCCGGCAGGCGTTGTTGCACAAGGTAAGTTTCCGGCAATAATTATACAATTCGTTGCAATTGCTGTCAAACTCGCTCGCACTCGCGCGATTGTACCGCAAAGGAAAAGGGCTTGGCCGATTGTGCAAGTTCAACGTTCGGCCCGCACTGCAGAATGTAGTGCCTCAAACGGTGCCCCGAAATAGCTAACTCATTGATATGCCTATACTTAATCTTTCAAACTGCGGAAGACGGACAAAAGCGAAGATCCAGCGCGGCATATAGCCTCAGCCAAACAGCACATATCGGGCACGATGAATCGCATCTCAGAAAATCGGGGACACGATGCGACATCGTGTCCCCGATTTTCTTCATTCTTGTCTGTAGGGGCGCAATTCATTTCGCCCTCGTGATTTCCATGTAGGGTGTCGCGCGAAATCACAACAACAATTCACGATTCTCAACGTGAGTAGTACAAGGTTCCCCCTACAAGCGAATGAAAAAACAATTCAGCAAAATGTGAAACTTATCTTCTTGGCAGTGGTTTGGTTGGATGCTGGTTGGGGGGAATCACCGGCTTACCGGATAGGTTCACGCAATTAAGTCGAGAAAGACACCACGCTCAGTCAGACCTCGCTGGCCAACCTGCTGCTGAAGATCGACTGAGTCCAAAGGCGTTCGTCCTCCATCTATTGTGGTGTCTTCGGCCTGGAGCCCTCCGACTGCGCTGTCCATATCGTTTATGAGAAGCTGGTCATTGCGAGAGCCGCGAACCGTGCGTTCGCTCCCGAGCCTGTCGGCGGTATTGTTAGCGCCGGTACGGGGAGCGCGGACGGGATTAAGCGCCGGATCGAGTTGATTCGGCAGGGCAGTTGTAAAAGTGAGTGAATTGAGCGCTCTTTGACCCATGGTTTCCCTCAACCCAAATTATACCATCGAAATACAGATCAGTCAACCGCCTCTATTTCCCGCAGACGCAGTCCTGATCGAGGATAGCGGGATCAATGGGCATGCCGGAAAGCAGTTCGTTTCCGTCAGGAGTTATCAGGAGCGGTCTCTCGAGTCTGAAACCGGCGATGCCGGGCCTGTTCGCAACCACGGCTATCATCTGGATGTAATTGGGTCTGAGTTCGAATTCGGGTTCCGTGTTGCACTCGGACGGATGCTCAATGACGCAAGGATACCATTCGTGACCGAAATGCCCTATCCCATGGCCATAGCCCGGCAGAACGATATTGTCCCAATTGTTCTTCTGGACGAACCCATTAACCTTTTGCGCGACCTCGCCCAGCGTGACTCCCGGCTGCATAGCCCGGATGAGTGTGTGGCATGTCTCCACGTAGGCGGTCATGACCTCTCGCTGCTGCGCCGTCGGCCTGCCCACGATGGCGTTGTGCGAGACGTCGCCGAGCATCAAGCCATACATGGCGTGAATATCGAGGAGAACGGCGTCGCCGCATTGCACAATCTTATCCGTCGCCGGAGTACAGCCCCCCATCGCATATGCCGTGCGATAGCCTGACGCTATCTCCATGCCGCCCGTGAACGTCCATGCAAACTCGCTGCCGGCGTCGCGCGCCGCCTTTTCGGCGATACCCGCTATCTGTTTTTCGGTCATGCCTGCTCGCAGTTCCCTTAGAACGGCCTCGTGGGCGCAGTCGCAAATTGCCGTTGCCTGCCTCATAAGCTTCACTTCTTCGTCCTCTTTGATAAGCGTAAGCTGGTCGAATACGTCAGTCGCGTTGACTATCCGGGCTTCCGGAAGGCGGTGCTTGAGTTCCTCGTACTCGGCCAGCGTTATGAATCCCTCCGGCAAATAGGAACTTGAGCCGCTCTCGACCCCGACTACGCCCCGCTCCAAGCCCATGTCCGCTATCTGGTTGGCTATCGTCTCCATGAAACCGACCCCGGGCATGGGACCATACGGGATGACATCGGACAGCCAGGAATCGTCCTTGATACGTTCCGCATCGAGCATGAGAGTGACCAGCCGCGGATTGCCTTTGGCCGGAATAACGGCTGAGCTTCTCCACGGGACAAATGCGCCAGATACGTGGGTGATTGTTTTCAATCTTGTTCCGACCAGGCAATCGATGCCTTTAGCCTTCAGCGCCTCTCGAATCCTCTCCAGCCGTTCCGCATATCTAATGTAGGTGAACATGCTTCTTTCTCCCATCTCCTCTTCCGGTCATTTAACCAAGAAACATCCGTTATCCGCAGATTCCGCAGATTATCACAGATTCGGCTTTTTTTCAACCCGAAGAGTACGACCAAAATCCGCACGTAAGGAACGCTTGATTTGGACATAATGCCCCTATCAGCCTTATTCTACAGCGTTGTAGCTGTTTTTGCCCGGTCGAGGTATCGTCAAGGAGCGCATGCTGAAAGCCTGACTGATGAAAAATGAGAAT
>JACRIR010000088.1 GCA_016215705.1 Candidatus Poribacteria bacterium
ATTAAAGAAAACATGGAGAAGGAATTGCAGGATTGCTTCGAAGCGCCGTTCTACACCCTCGGGCCGCTGACCACCGACATCGCGCCGGGCTACGATCATATTACGTCCGCCATCGGCGCGGCCCAGATCGGCTGGTACGGCACCGCGATGCTGTGCTACGTCACGCCCAAGGAACACTTAGGGCTCCCCGACAAGCAGGACGTGCGCGACGGAATCATCGCCTACAAGATCGCGGCGCACGCCGCCGACCTCGCCAAGGGCCACCCCGGCGCGCAGTTGCGCGACAACGCGCTATCCAAAGCGCGCTTCGAGTTCCGCTGGGCCGATCAGTTCAACCTCGGCCTCGATCCGGAGAAGGCGCAGGAATTCCACGACGAAACGCTGCCGCAGGAAGGCGCCAAGCTCGCGCACTTCTGCTCCATGTGCGGGCCCCACTTCTGCTCCATGAAGATAACTCAGGAGGTCAGGGAGTATGCGGCGCAAAAGGGAATTGCTGATGTGTCCGTGGCAGTAGAAGTGGGGCTCAGGGACAAAGCGAGCGAGTTCAAGCAACAGGGTGCCGAGGTATATAAAAAACAATGACCCGCACTTCTGTGCTGCACAGGGATGTGCGAATGTCGCGAGAGGGCAGGAGCCCGGAGCGACCTCGATGAAGATTACGGTGGAAGGATGCCCTACAGGGACGTAGTTAATGTCGCGAGAGGGCAGGAGCCCGTAGCGACTGTCGCGTGACTACGCTGCCAGCCAGAAGCTGTCGGAAGAAGAGGCGCTTCAGAAAGGCATGGAAGCCAAGGCGATGGAATTCGTGAAGCAGGGGGCGGAGATATATAAGAAAGCCTGAGAATGTAGATTGAATTGTAAGTTTATATGCTTACATAACTACTAAAATAGTAAGTCTATATGTTTACTATTTACAATATAAAGTAAGTATATATACTTACTTTATGGTCAAGAAATACCAACAATCAGCTCTCGAGCAACTGGATGCAAGTCTTGCCCAGTTCGTGCCGCTGCGCAATTTACAGCCCCCCAGAAAGGGTTGGGTCAGAGCCATCAGAGATGCGCTTGGCATGAGTGGACGCCAACTGGGTAAACGTATGGGTGTCAGCAAAATGTGGGCTGGAGATATAGAGCGCTTGGAAGTGACAGGCGCAACCACGCTGAAAACTTTGCGGCGAGCGGCAGAGGCCATGGAATGCGAGCTGGTCTATGCGCTGGTTCCGAAAAACTCGCTTAAAGAAACGCTGCTGAAGCAAGCCAAACGAAAAGTTGGGCGAAACATGGCGCGTGCCTCGCATACCATGGCGTTGGAAGATCAGGCTTTAACAAAAGATGAAATAGTTAAAGCCACGGAAGTTTCCGCTGCTTCTTTGTTAAACAAGATACCCAAAACGTTCTGGGATTAAGTGTGGTAAGTGAAACGCAGTCGGATGGTGCGACACCGCTGGATCCAAACGAAGCAGAAGGTCTGATTCCTACTCATGTCACGACACGGGAGGAACTTAATCGTCTGGAACAGGAAAATATTATAGATGCCTTGCAATGGTTGGAAACAGCACGGCCCGAGCATATCCTGAACGAAACGTTTATTCGAAAGCTCCATCAGAGAATGTTTGGCCGGACTTGGAAGTGGGCAGGCAAGTTTCGTAACAGCGGTAAGAACATAGGGAGCCCCTGGGAGAAAATCGGTGTCGAACTGCACGAGTTACTCGAGGACACCAAGACCCAGGTCGAGCACAAATCCTATCCCCCGGATGAAATCGCTTGGCGGTTCCATCATCGGCTGGTGTCGATTCATCCGTTCCCGAACGGGAACGGTCGCCACGCGCGACTGGTCACCGATCTGTTGTTGGAAAGACTTCTGCACCGGCCTCCGTTCGCTTGGGGCGGTATGAGTGGAGTGCCGGAAGGAGAAGTCAGAGCAGCATATCTGAATGCCTTGCGCGCCGCGGATAGAGGCGATTACGGCAAGCTTGCCGAGTTTGTGCGCAGTAGATGAAATGAAAGCCCGAAATGGAAGGTGGTAGAGATACTACACCACGCTACCCCACGTATTTTTTACGGGTGTGAGCTTTACCCTGGTTCAATTGAAGATTTGCTTGGCCTGCGGACCACAGGACAATATGAGGCTCCGTCAGCATCTGTGATTGCAAAGTTGTGGCGGAAAAGGTGGCTTTCTAAGCGTATTCAGCGACCTGAAACTATCGAAAAGATTAGGCACATAGGATCCGCGACTTTCAGTGCAGATTTCGCCAAATCACAGACTTTCAATAACAGCACGGAAGAAACTAACGTTGATCTGGAAGAAAAAGAGATTGAAGTGATTTAAGTTTCAGCATCCACTTCTAAAAATCCGGGATAGCTCAGACCACAGTTGCTGCTAATACACCTGTCCAGCTTTCACTTCAGTTCAATCATGGCCCCAGTTTCCGGACAAGCAACCCGTTCGTCGAAACGCGTATTTAAACGCGTATTTTATATTGGTGGGCCCCTCGGCGGTGACGAAGCATGTTGAGCCGTATTCGGCATCGAGCAGCGGGCTCCGCAGGGGTTGTTGAAAAGATGGGCGTGTGAGTAAATGCCAGCGGTAGTTCTGAACCGAAAGGTTTCCGACCTCTCGACCCCAGGGCTCGATCATGCGCATCAAACTACCTATTGTTCCCTACCCATGCCGGTAGCTTTCTGGTTGCTGCGCCTGGCCATTCGCCTGCTCGGCCTGGTCTCGCCGG
>JACRIR010000004.1 GCA_016215705.1 Candidatus Poribacteria bacterium
ATTCCCGGCCTGCATGTTTTGGGCAAACCCGACATGAGCGTCTTTGCCTTCACTTCCGAGGACATGAACATCTTCGCGGTCGGGGATGGAATGGAAGCTCGTGGCTGGCACATCGACTGGCAGCAGAAGCCGTCGGCGCTTCACGTGATGGTCACAATGGCGCATGAGGGAGTCGCAGGAAAATTCCTCGCCGATCTCAGGGAATCTGCTGATTACGTGCGCGCGAATCCATCGGTCGCTTCCGAAGGTTCTGCTCCACTGTACGGCATGATGGCGACTGTGCCGGACCGCGTGATGGTGCGCGACTTTGTTATGAACGTGATGGACGACGTGTTTTAGCGATTGCGGACATCGGCGTTCATCTGCGTTCATCGGCGGTTCCCGTTGAATCGGTTTTAACACGTAACAAGGAGAACAAGATGATAGATTTGAAATCAATTCCTGTGACGAAGGAAGACCTTGACCGCTATGAGGTGGAAAACCTCTTTCATTCATGGTCATACCAGCCGGCGAAATCGCCGATGCGGGTCGTTTCGACAAAGGGAACACGCTTTACAAATGAAGAGGGGCGGACGTTTCTGGACTTCAGTTCCTGTTTCGTGAGTCATAACATCGGTCATCAGGACCCGAGAGTGCTGGATGCTCTGACGGAGCAGGCAAAGAAGCTCTGTTCATTTGCTCCGAATTTTTCGACCAGACCCAGGGCCACATTGGCGAAAATGGTGGCGGAGATAACGCCCGGGGACTTATCCCGAACGTTCTTCTGCCTCAGCGGCACAGAAGCCAACGAGGCGGCCATAAAGATTTGCCATCAATACACCGGCCGGCGCAAAATCATATCGCGCTATAGTTCCTATCACGGCGGGACCTCCACATCCATGACTCTTTCTTCAGGCGACCCGAGAAGTTGGGCGCAGGTTCCCGGCGGGGTGGAACGTTTATCGGTTCCGTTGCCTTATTGCTATCGCTGCATGTTCGGGCAGAAATATCCCGAGTGCGACCTGCGATGCGTGACATATATCGATCAGGTGATTGAACTTGAAGGCGGAGGCGACAAGGTGGCGGGCATTCTGTTTGAGCCTGTCACGGGCGCCAACGGAATCATTGTTCCACCCGCTGAGTATTTCCCGAGGCTCAGAGAGATATGCGACAAGTGGGGCGTGCTCATGATCGCGGACGAGGTCATGACCGGCTTTGGCCGCACGGGGAAATGGTTCGCGATGGATCATTGGAACGTCGTTCCTGACATCATGACAATGGCAAAGGGAATCACCGCCGCGTATATGCCGATGGGCGCGACCGTCGTGCGAAAACACATAGGCGACCGGTTCAAGGAACAGTTCTTCAGTCACGGCGCAACCTATGCGGGGCATGCGCTCGCCTGCGCGACCGCCATACGAGTTGTCCGGATTTATCAAGAGGACAATCTCATCGAGAACGCCGCCAAAATGGGAAAGTATCTTCTTGAGAAAGCTTTGGAGCTTAAGGACAAGCATCCGTCGGTGGGTGACGTTCGCGGGCTGGGCCTCTTCGTCGGGCTGGAACTGGTGAAGAACAAAAAGACCCGTGAGCCATTGATTCCGGTGGCGGCAAAGATACGTCCCGAGTCCAACCCGAAAGTTGAAGTCGGGAAACGTCTTGTCGAATTAGGAATGATTGCGATGGCCGCGAACCCGTCAAACATTGTCGCGATGGCGCCGCCGCTCATAATCACCAAGGGCGAAATCGATGAAGGTATCGGCATCATGGATAAGGCGCTTGAGGTTGCGGACGCCCATGCGGAGAAATGATGAATGATGAGGCGAAGTGCGAGGTTTTCCCTTTCCTCTTGTTCCTTTCGCTTTGTCTGTGATTATTCGAGGGCTTTCATGGCGATGCAACTGTGCGCCATCGAGGCGCCGGCATTCAAGGCAACGGCCACCATGATCGCCTCGGCTATTTCCTCGTTCGTTGCGCCCGCGTCTTTCGCCTTGCGTGTATGCCCGTCGATGCAGTAGGGACATTGGGTGATATGCGCACATGCGAGCGCAATCAGTTCCTTTGTTTTTGAAGGGAGAGCGCCTTCTTCAAAAACCTTCTGGTTGAAGGCAGCAAACGCGCCCAACAGGTCGCCCTTCACTTCAGCGAATTTTCCCATCGAGAGCAGCCCATCTGTCGAATAAAAGTGATCGCCCATCTTTCTTTCTCCTCTAAAGTTTTGTAGGGTTTATGTCGATATAATGATTGAAGAAATCCCCCTTGCCCCCTTTGCGAAAGGGGGATAACAATTGAGCACCGGCCCAAGAGAGCCAAACAATGGATATCGGGACTAGCGCTTCAATATTGAGTGCACTAAATAGCGGGAGCGGCTCGCTCGTCAATGGCATAGCCCAGATATCCATGCAGCATGCTGCGATGGCCAATCAGCTTCTCATCCAGATGTACGCTCTTAAGATGTCGATGGATACGGAACAAGCTGCTACTCTCTCGCTTATCCAACAGGCCCTCGGCATCGGCCAGAACCTCGACTTTCTCGTCTGAAAAGAAGAGTCTGGATCACGAATCACGAATAGGACGAATTGCGAGCAGGAATCAGTTCTTGGTTTCGGGTTTATGGTTCAAAACCATAAACCATGAACTATGAACCATGAACCGACTAGGTTCCTTTCGTCTTTTGCCCCCTCTTATGGCATATCTCTCACGGCAAAGTCCAGCCCGAGTTCTCTCAGCTTTTCATCTGTCGGGCAGCCGGTTCGCTTGTCCCATCCGCGTTCATCGTAATAATCATCGAGCAATCTCTTGAGGTCTTCGCGCGTGAGCTTTCGCGTCTGGAAATAGTCGCGCATCTCGAATTCGCTGCCTGCAGCGTTCAGGGGCTCAAACCATTTGTCGGGCGGTGTGTCGTCTTTGCGTGTAAAACCCTCACGACAGTTGAGCGCTTTATACAGGTTCCAAACCCTCTCGGCTGCCGACATGAGGGCAGTCTTATCCATCTCTATGCCGGTTGCGGTCGAGAACAGGCGGGCGCAGATGTCAGCGCTGTAAAAGCGATTATTCTGACTTCGGATGCAGATGCCGAGCGAATCGAACACGGCAAACCAATCTTCTGAATAGCGCGTGAACCGGCCGACGTTGAACCCGAAGGGGCTGTCCATGATTCGTTTGACGGCCTCGGGCGGCGCGCCCATGCGGCCTGCGTGCTTCTCGAACATTTCGAGCGGTGCGCCCTGGTTATATGAAGGCGAGCCGCCGGATTGATGGTGTCCGCCGCGCGGATTAACCAGTTGCTCGAACTCCATCGTGCCCAAGCCTTTCTCGCGCGGGTCGAACTCCGTGCCAAGCCCCTTCACGTGCGAGGTATATTTGGCGGGGTCGAGTCCGAATTCCTTCACCGTTTCGACCCATCCCTCGGCGAGAACGTCGCCAACGCCCCGGCGGAAAGTAATCTTCTCGATAAGGTCATGCATAGTCTCGTAGTTACGCTCGATCTTTCCGACTTTGTCTTCGCTCAGTGCGCCTTTGCTGGTTGCCTCGATTAGCAGGTCGAACAAGCCGTCAAACTCCTGCTGGCAAAGGCCGTAGCGATTTTGCATGTTCACTATGCGCGTGGCTCTCGAGCACTCGGGGATTTGTCCTTTCATGGCCGTCTGAGCGACCATGCCGAAGCTGTGGGTGTAAGTCTTCATGCCGCTGAATTCGCCCTCGGGAGTTACGAGCATGTCCTTGTCGGCGATGAAACATGATGGGCAGGCGATGCGGGCTTTTCTCAGCTTCTTGTACGCGCTGAGACCGTAAGGGCCCTCTTCGCCGAGCATGAATGAGCCGCCGGCATTGAGGATGCCATAGTCCACTGCCGCCGAATGAAGCGGATATCTGCGCGCGCGACCAAATAGCGTGTTAACCTCGTGCATGAATCCTTTCGGATCGGCAACGCGGATGCCGCCACTGCCTCGAACGAGCACAGCCTTCAGCTTCTTCGAGCCCATGATTGCGCCGAAGCCGGCGCGTCCGATGGTCGCCATTTTGTCAACCATTCCGAGAGAGAACTTGACCAGGTTCTCACCGGCTTGTCCGATCGAGATCGAGCCGCAGCGTGCATGGCGTTTCCATAATGCGTCGACGGCCTCGTAGTTGTCTTTGCCCCATATGTCGGTCGCATCGAGGATTTGCACGCGATCATCTTCAATGAAGACGTAAACGGGTTTTTGCGCCGTGCCGGTTATGACGACGTGGTCGTGGCCTGCGCGCTTCATATTGAACGCAAACGTCATGCTGCCACTGCCGGCGGATACTGCGCCCGAGAGCGGAAACTTAGATGTGCCGATCACTCGCGCGGCGCCCGGTACCATTGTTCCGATGAGGGGGCCTGCGCCGATGATTATCGGATTTTCGGGCGCAAGAGCGTCAACGCCGGGTTTGATCAAATCCCATGCGAGCTTATTGTTGAGACCCAGGCCGCCGAGGTATTTTTCGGCATCGGCTTTATCGAGAGGCTTCTTCTCTATCTTTCCATCGGACAAATTGATGAACAGGATATTGCCGGCATAACCGAAATGATCCACGGTCACTTCACCTCCGTCCGGCTTAGCGCGCCGTACACGCAGTAGTCCGCGCAGATCGAACATTGAAGGCATTCGTCGGTGAAGCTTGCGCCCTTATCGTCGTCTACGGTTCTCTCGATTCTGATTCGCGCGAGCGCCGGATTGAAGATGTCGTGGTACGTGAACGAGCATATCAACTGGCAGTTTAGGCAGCCCGTGCACTTATCGAGATCAATCAGGATTTTCGGGTTGTTTTCGTTTACAAACGACATACGAATTGGTCCCTTCGCACAATGGAGATGTCTCGGACGACTTGGGAGGGCAACAGCAAAATCTATTATATCAGAAAGACGGCTAAAGTGAGACGTCCCCCGCTATCGAGGCGAGTTTTGCAGTATGTCGGTGATGGTAAACAGAATGATCGAGGAGATTGTGGCGAAGGATCGTTCTTCACACAGACTTTTTCCATTTGGTCCAACGATAGACATTTATCATTGTCGGGGTTTTACATTTGGCGCACAAGACCGATCCGCTGGGATATACCTTATCTCCTGCTACAACGACTTGCTCCTCGAGGACTATCTTGTCGAGGCCGCTGCAAGTGGAGCATTCAAGTGTTTGCACGAGGTATTTCGATACGTCGGAACAATTCTCCATCTCTCACGGAATCCTTTCGGTCAGAAATCTTCGGCCACTGATTCTTGCTGAGGGGACGATTGTTGGAGTACCTTCAATAAATCATCGAGATATTTGGCGTCCTCGCGAGATATATCCGCAAACTCGAGCCCGAGGATGTAGGTGTCGGCGGAATCTTTGAGTCTCTTGACCCAGGCAACGCGCGCACGCGCGCGAATCTCGGTGTCGAAAGCGGTCCTTATTGTCACCGAGAGAGATGCCCCTTTGACTGCCGGAAATCGTGACACGAGCGCGACCCCACCCTCGCTGACGTTGAGCACGCGAAGATGGCTCTGGCCGACCGCTTCACTTTTCAGGTAGCCCGCGTGAACCCCTCGGTTCCATTTGTCCTCGCGGTCGTATTCGAAGGCGGTTGTCACCGAAGCGTCGCAGGCATGCCGAAAGAAGTGACGCCGGTTCTTGTTTCCGAGCAAATCTTTTCCAGGGTGTGGCATGGGGTGGTCTCCTTGGTTCTTACCTGTTCGCAAACCTCCTCATTCCCAATCCAATCGAGAAAAGTGAAACTGCGCCAAGAATCAGTAGAAGCCCGGTCTTGAAATGGTTACCCCTCGTGAGCATGAAAACTCCGAGTGCAAAAAGGCCTACGGCCCCCATCATATAGAGGCTCCCATAAGCGCGCACTCTTCTGGTTTGTTGTTGAGGGATGATTTCTCTCGCGGGAAACTTTGTCCGGCCGGGATGGCGTTCAGCCCAGTGTCTGCATTGGTAGCATAGGACAAGTGCGCCTTTCCCCGGTATGTTGTGTCGGTAGGCGCTGTAGTCCCCGATGTAGTGTCCGCATCCCTGGCAATAGGCCATTTTGTTGTTCTTCGTTTCTCGCTTGTCAGCACACTCCCATTTGACGTCAAGGATTCACTTTTCGTGCGCGTGTACCTCAAATACGATATCGCCGATGCGGACTTTGTCGTGGTTCTTCAACTGGGGGTTATACTGAAGCTTGTCGTTGACGCTGATCGGCTGGTTCGATTTCCCGTGGAGATATGCATGTGTCTTCCCGCCGACGTGCACAAAGGAAAACGAGCACTGAGCTCCTTTCAACGAAGGGTCTCGAATGACGATGTCATCGTTTGTCGATGCCCCCAATGTCAGCCGTTTCCTTTTGATGAGTCGTTTCGATAAGTCGATTCTTTCTTTGCCTGAACGCGCGCCCTGTATGGGCTCGAGTGACATTATTACTCGATTCTCGAGGAAGATATATATACCCGCAATCGACGCGGCAAGAACTCCCATCACCCCGAGAAAGAGTTTTCCCATATTCGCTCTCAGCATGCTGATGAGGCGAGGAGGCGGCTGCTGCAAGTCAATCGTTGCGGGAGCAGTCAGGTCAATTGATTCCCCGCAATATGGGCATTTCCCCAACTCATGTGTCTGATAGGCAAAGAACAGCTTCTTGCATGCCGGAGAAAAGAACCACACGAAATCGGAGTCGTCTGCGCCTGCGCCCATTACTTTCTTATCTTCGGTCACCAGCATCATCTGGAATCCGCAATATGGGCAATTCCCCTTTCTCGTGGTCGCTTCCGCCATGAACAATTTACCGCAATTGGCGCAGGTGAACCATGAAAAGTTCTCCTTCGACACCCCGGCCACTACTTTTCTTGACGGATCAAAGAATCCCCCTGCAATCATTCGCCACAGCACGAATCCTATGATCAGCATCAGCAGGCCGAACACAAACGCTTTTTTCATGGTAGGTACCACCTTTGGGGAAAAGACCCCCGATAGCGTACCAGTCTCCCCTCCTAAGTGTATTACAATATATATTTTACATCATGCGAGCCAACCTGTCAACGCGAGCACAATGATTTTGCAGAAATCTGCTTGACGGAATCTTTCCTCAAAGATGCACAATGAACGACGGCTACAAGACGTTTCAGCAAAGAGGAAGCCTTAGCTGTTACTGGTTTTGCGGCGTGACCTAACCAGGTTGTGGGGTGCGTTCATCTTCTTCCACAACCCCTTGTATGCTTGTCATACATACTGGATCGGAGATGTAGATAATGGAGATTCGTGGCACATATCTTGCTTTAAGTGCAGTATAATACGTCACTTGCGCCTTGGCGGCACAAGTGTGACAACAGGAAAGGGATCGCTTAGCTCCATATGGATCAAGGGGTTGGGAGAGACCGACAGATCATTTCAGTAGAAAAAAAGTCTTTCCGTTCAGCCACCGGGTCGGCAACGAAGGGACCGGTAATGAACGAAATTGACCGGCATCCATGCCTACAGGCAGCGATTGTAGGAACACACAAGATTCAGGAAGCTTTCTACCGGGGTCTTGAGTGAAATGAGGAAAATGTCTCGGCGCGTGTGTCTCGACGCGAGTGTCCGGGACAGTCACCTATGGTTGAAGCGCTGAACGTATTATTGGGTTGCGATGTCGACCCGGACCGTCCTCGTTACGGAGGCGCGCGGTATGACACGCGCGACGATCAACTGACGTGGCGCAGCATAAGCGAGGGCATTCAACTGCTTCAGCAGGTCTTGGATGGAATCGGTATCCAGGCCGGTGTCAAGCCCAAGGTTATCTTTTGTCTCCGGGCTGACACCCAGATGCGAGATATTTATGGGGACGCAGCATGGCCAATCACGAAATATGCAGACCTTTGGCGCTCGCTCGAACAGGACGGCCATGAGCTTGCATGGCATCCACATCTTTGGCGTTGGAGCAACGAATCCGGATGCTGGTATCAAGAGACAGAGGATGAGAATTGGATTTCCGAATGCCTCGAGACCGGACATGCCGGATTCACTAAGGCACTTGGAAAAACTCCGGTTACTTGCCACATGGGCTGGACGTTTCACAACAATGTTTCAATGAGAAGAATCTCCGAGTTGGGTCTAAGAGTCGATTTCTCCGGCTGCCCGGGTGTTTTCTTTGGAGGTGGGCCGGGGAGCGCGGGGACTGTTTTCGACAACAAGATTGACTGGTTGGGAACGCCGCTGCGCTGGTATCGCCCATCGGAAGTTGACTACAGGCGTCCGGCGGGCGGGGGGGAGGCCGGATTATCCGTTGTGGAGATTCCAAAGTTCACGACTCGCTCGGGCGTCTTAAGAAAAGTCAAGGGCCTCGCGGCGCGCGGGAAAAGAGCGCCGGGCACAGGCGCAGCGACTGCCGCTTTCTTGCAGATAACGTCCCTTCCGATGCTTTATTCGCGAGTCATTGCAGAGCGGCTTGCCTGCCGGGAGGCCGATCCTTTCTTTGCGACCTATTTTCACCCTGACGAACTGCTTGCCGACCGGCCGCGGTCCGCGAAGAATTTTCTGTATTCCCTTGCGAATCTGGAGAAGAACGTGAAAGGGTTAGTGCGAGCCGCGAGACAAGACGGCAGAGAGGTTTCTTTTGTCACCGGCGCTGAGGCGCTTGAATATATGGTTGGCGGAACAAGAAACAGTGGCGTTTAGACGTGTGCATGAAACGCGACAAGACTTCTGAAAAGGGGTACCCGGGTTCAACGCGCGGAGAATAGAGCACATGGCTGAAGCAAAGATTCTGGTGGTTGATGACGAACAGATCATCGTGGAACTTCACAGAAAGCTTCTTGAGAAACAAGGCTATCGCGTGATCATGGCTTCCAATGGCCGCGAAGCCCTCGAGAGAGTCCTGACTGAGAAGCCTGACCTTGTGCTCACCGACGTCTTCATGCCCGAGATGGACGGGCTTCAACTTTGCGACCAGTTGAAGAAGGGTGAGCGCACAAACCTCATACCCATCATAATGGCCACTTCAGCCGACGACTTCGACCACAAGATACGCGGCATCGAAACCGGCGCGGATGATTTTCTCGCAAAGCCTGTCCGCCCAAAGGAGCTTTATGCCCGGGTCAAATCGCTCCTTCGCATCAAGAGTCTCACTGACAGCCTCGACAGCGCCGAGACGGTGATATTTTCACTTGCAAACGCGATTGAGGCGAAGGATCAGTTCACCAAAGGGCACACTGATCGCGTATCGTCACTGGCGGTGAGTCTCGGGGAACATATTGGTCTCAACTCAGATGATATCGGGACGCTCTCGAAAGGCGGCATCCTTCATGATATCGGCAAAATAGGCATCAAAGATACCATTCTCAACAAGCCTGGAAAACTGACCGCCGAGGAGTTCGAGGAGATCAAGAAACATCCTGAGACCGGCGAGAGAATATGCCTGCCCCTGCATTCACTCCAACCTGTTCTTCCGATAATAAAGCACCACCATGAGAAGTATGACGGGAGCGGATATCCCTGCGGTTTTGCAGGAGAACATATTCCGTTGCTGGCGAGAATCATGGCTATCGCCGACGTTTACGATGCTCTTACTTCACGCCGCGCCTACCGTGACGCCATGCGTCACACGGAGGCAATGGAAATCCTCAGAAGTGAAACCTCTGACAACAAGTTCGATCCCCTCCTGTTCGAGAAATTTGAAGAGCTGATAGAATCGCGCGAGGACCTCCGGAAGCTTTTTGATTGCGAACAAATGGCAGCAAAAGGCGCATGAGAATTACCCGTCGCGTCGCCTAAAGACCGCATTCCGGGTTCCGCTTCCGGGGGCGAAGAATTCCTGTTTGGACGGGCTTTTCGCGCAGTCTTCCTTGGGCAGACGAAACGTCTCTTTTCGGAACTGCCTTTTCCGCATTCAATCTGCTATAATAAGAATCTCTCTCAGTAAGTGGAGCGCATGTTCCGCAGTGGTGCGTGTTGACTGCGCGACTCTACAGACGGCTTAAGCGAAAGGAAGAAGAAATGGCCAAGGTAACAGGTGGCGCGCTTGTCGCGCAAGTGATGAAGAACGACGGCATAAAACATCTCTTCGGCCTGGTTGGCGGGCATATATATCCCATTTTCGAGAGTTGTGTCGAGATGGGCATCCGGGTTATCGACGTCCGGCACGAGGAGTCGGCTGCGCATATGGCCGAGGGGTGGGCGCTTGCGACGGGAAAGCCAGGAGTTTGTACAGGGACTGCCGGGCCCGGTTTCACGAACATGCTGACCGGCATCGCCAATTCATTTATGGGCGGAACGCCGCTCCTGGCGCTGGGCGGGCGCGCATCGGTGGAGGAGTTTGACACCGGTGCACTGCAGGACTTCAATCAGATCGACGTGGTCAAGCCGATGACCAAGTTTGCGCGCGCGGTCTATCAGACGGAGCGGATTCCGGATTACATGGGCATGGCGTTGCGACACGCAACGAGCGGGCGACCGGGTCCGACATATCTCGAAATACCGAAAGACCTTGCATTCAAGGAAGTTGATGTAAGCGCCGTCCAGGTTTCTGAATGCCACCGCATGCAGTCGGCGCCGGCCGGAAATCCTAAAGATGTAGAGAAGGCGCTTGAACTCATCGCGAAGGCGAAGAAACCCGTAGTTGTCGCAGGAGGCGGCATCTGGTGGTCACAGGCGCAAAAAGAACTGAAGGAGTTTGTTGAAAAAGCTGACATCCCGATCTATACGCGGAGTTCCGCGCGAGGGTCGGTCCCTGACGATCACCCGTTGTGCATGGGCCCCGGTTTTACGCTGGACCCCGGCTTCCAAGGAGTATTGGCGGAGGCCGACTTGCTCATTATGTTGAGCACCCGTTTTGCGTTTACCTTCAGAGCACGATTCCTTCCGCCTTCTTTGAAAGTTATTCGGGTGGATATTGAGCCGTCCGAAATCTGCGCAGGGCGCGCGCCGGATGTCGGCATTGCGGGCGACGTTCGAATGGTTCTGCAACAACTCGTCGGCGGCATCAAGAAGATGTCGCATAAGGAATGGGTCGCTCAGCTTCGCGATGGTCGCGAGCGGATGCGCGAAGCGTTCGAGCCGATGCTTGCATCCGAACAAATCCCGATCAATCCACTCAGACTATGTCGCGAAATTACCAAATTCCTGGATCGAGAGACCATAGTTTGCACTGACGGCGGCGACATGTGCGTGTGGGGGAATCTGGCGTTGCCGGCATTGGGCCCGGGACTGTTCCTCTCGCAGGCGTCATCCATTTTTGGATGTCTCGGCGTCGGTATTCCCTACGGAATAGCCGCGAAGCTGGCGCACCCGGAGAAGAGGGTCATAGTCTTTACCGGCGACGGCAGTTTTGGCCTCACACTAATGGAATTCGACACCGCCCTGAGACATAATATCCCGTTTGTAACCATAATAGGAAACGACAAGTGTTGGGGAATGATTCACCGCTCACTGAAAGGTCAGCGACCAATGACTGTCGGTTGCGAGTTGGTTCACAGGCGGTACGACAAGATTGTCGAGGCTATGGGCGGCCACGGCGAATACGTCGAAAAGCCGGAGGACATTGCCCCGGCAATCCAGAGAGCGCTCGATTCAGGCTTGCCCGCCTGCGTGAATGTCATGACTGATCCGGAGATTGGGCCAGGACTGGGGGGAGCTCTTTAGACAGAATCCGTGAATCGTCCTTATAGGCGATGCCGCAAGAGGAAGCAAGGAAGCTGGTTTATTGAGCGGAGAAACAGAGAGCGAGAAGGCCAAAGCATACAACCGCGCCAAGCGCGTTCTATTCCTGATTGAGCTTGGCGTCGGTTTCTTATACCTCGTGGTGTTGCTGTTTTCCGGCGTGTCTGTCGTCATAACACAGAAGCTGGAAACAGCAACGTACAACGTGTGGTTTGTCATTCTTCTGTATCTGCTTATCATTGGCGTCGCTTACGACCTCGTCGCGTTTCCCATCGACCTGTATGGAGGTTTTGTCCTCGAGCACAAATTCGGACAATCCACTCAGTCGCTCCGCGCATGGGCGTGGGACCGGTTGAAGTCAGCGGGGATCGGTTTTGCGATAGGAGCGTCACTTGCCGAAGGCCTGTACTGGTTTCTCCGAAGGTATCCGACCAACTGGTGGCTGATAGCCGCTGCGATGTTCATCGCCGTGGCCGTCATCATGGCTAATCTGGCGCCGGTTGTGCTTATGCCGCTCTTCTATAAATTCACACCGCTTCGGAACGAGGAATTGAAGAAACGTCTACTCGCGCTTTTTGAGAAGGCGAACACGAAAGTGAGAGGCGTCTATGAGATGGACATGAGTCGAAAGACTCACGCTGCCAACGCGGCTCTGGTCGGGTTGGGCAACACGCGCCGGATTGTCCTTGCAGATACGGTTCTGGAGCGCTACGAACCGGATGAAATCGAGGCTATCCTTGCCCATGAGCTGGGTCATCATGAGAATTGGGATATCTGGAAAGGCATTCTCTTCCAGTCGGTATTGTCGACTGTTTCGTTCTACCTTGCCCACGTGATTTTGGGAACATATTCGTTCTCCTTTGGAATGCGGGGGCCTTCCGACATAGCTGCTTTCCCTCTCCTCATGGTTACAATTGCAGCGGTATCACTTTTCTTCTTGCCTGCGGTCAATGGCTTCACGAGACGATTGGAACGCCGCGCCGATGCTTTTGCGCTCACTCTGACTCGTAATCCGGAAGCGTTTGTCTCCATGATATCGAAACTCGGCCGGCAGAACCTTGCAGAGTTTGAGCCCAACCCGATTCTCGAATTCCTGCTGTTCTCGCACCCATCAATCGGCAAGCGGATGCAACGGGCGCGGGAGTTGTTTCCGGAAGATTTCAGGGGAACAGAAAAAGTTGAAAAAGAAGGCTGATTTCGGATAGAGTGTGAATCAGTGGTGAGACGGAATGAATACATGATTGGAGAACAGCGGATGCGGATATCACGTTATCGTGTGATTATTCTTGTGTTTCTTTTGTTCACCGGTTGCTCGAATCTGACTGGTTGGCGGATTCCGGGAACGGAGAAAGGCGTCGGCGCGACAACAAAGGTATATTTGGTGCTGGAGAACGTGGAGACAATGCCTGAGGATATAAGGACGCATGGTGAGATATATGTCGATGACGCCTTTTTTGGAAACACAAAAAGGCCGACCTACTACAAGTTCGTCGGCAACGCGCTCGTAGTGGGGGAGGTGCAAATCGAGAAGGACAGGATTCACACGATAAAGGTTGTCTTCCCGGGCTATGAGTCATTCTCGCAGACACGCCATTTTGGAACCCTGGCGGAGTATTCTGTCCCGTTCCGCCTGAAAAGGCTGCCCGGAGAACTTCCCGTAATTCCCGAGCCACAGCCGCCGGAGAAAAGGTGGTACGAATTCTGGAAGCCATCCGAGTCCGGGCAACCGCCGCAACAACCTGTCGCTCCCGTACAGTCTGAGCCACAACCGGAGCAGCCCGCGGAGAAGAAGTGGTATGAGTTCTGGAAATAATTCGGCGGTGGTTGACCTGATCCATGCGGCGACTTTTTTCTTTCCGCAAGAGCGCAGCACGCGGCGCTCCTACAGGCCTCATTGAACGCTTTCGCCGCCGAAAGCCATCCCGATCTGGCAGGAGGCTACTGATGATTGCAAAGGTGACCACATAATGGGCCTTTATTACGGTGGCTCCGAATATCGTTTCTCTGTCCGCATATCATATGCAGTCAAGCTTCTGATAATCGCGAACATCGCGACTTTCTTCATTCAGCAAATCTGCTCGCTGGCTTTTCGGACCGATTATCTGGCGCTTTTTCTGGGCCTCAACTCCTTCAGGGTTCTTCAGGGGATGATATGGCAGCTCGTCACGTACATGTTCCTGCACTACGATCTCTTTCATCTCCTCTTCAATATGCTCGCCCTGTGGATGTTCGGCTCCGATGTAGAGGAAGAGTTGAGCACCCGCCAATTCCTGCGCTTCTATTTCTTTACCGGAATTGGGGCGGGGCTGTTGAGTTTCTTAACCAGCATCGGAGTGAATACCGTCACGATTGGCGCATCGGGCGCGATCTTCGGGATTTTGGTCGCATTCGGCATGTTGTTTCCCAACCGTATTGTGCTCGTATTCTTTTTCTTCCCGATGCGAGCAAAAAATTTTGTCATCCTCTTTGGCGCAATCGAATTATGGATGACCCTGAGTGCCGGACCCCGCATGGGCGGAGTCGCGAGATTCGCCCACCTCGGCGGAATGTTGTTCGGGTATCTCTATCTCAAGTTCGGTGACAGAATTCGCTGGTCGATCCCGCGCATAAGGTTCTCCCGGCATTCCGGAGTGCGGGAGACTGAAGCGGAATGGATGCGTTTCATGAGGGAAGAAGTGGACCCGATCCTTGACAAGATCGGTCGCGAAGGAATACATTCGCTCTCGCGCAAAGAACGTGGAATTCTGAAGAAAGCGCGCGGACGGCGGAAGACATGAATCATGGGGGAAATCTGCGCTCCCGGTCCGGTAAAGTTGTTTGTAGGAATGCTTGCCCGGAGTGTGGACATGTTTGAAATCGCACAGAATGAGATGTCGGCCCGATTCGGCCCGACAGATTCCTCAAGTGACGTGATGCCGTTTGATTTCACTGATTACTACGAGCGGGAGATGGGGCCGGGCCTGCTGCGAAAATTTGCGGTATTCGACAAGATGATAAATCCGGCGGACCTGGTTATGGCAAAACTGTTCACAAACGAGGTCGAGCGAAGGATATCGAGGCAGAGGGGAAGCGAACGACGCCTTATCAATCTCGACCCGGGCTACATCGCTCCATCGAAACTGGTATTGGCCTCGACGAAGGACTACTCTCACCGTATCTATCTGGGTGAAGGCATCTTTGCCGAAGTGACGTTGTACTATGCCAACAAGCGCTTCAACCCGTGGCCATGGACTTATCCGGATTATAAGACCGACGCATACTGCCAGTTCTTCGATAATGTCCGAAAAAGGTATCTGGAAAAACTCAGAGCGGTCGAAGCGTAGTAGTCGAAGAGATCCTGCTGAGCCGGATACGTGGTTCCGGCGGGCTTCCGCTAGATTTGAAACCTGGAATTTGTGACCTTGGGTTCTGGACTTGAAACCATTTCTTGGGAGGGAAGAAGCCATGGGAACAAAGAGATTCTTGATAGTTCTCAGTGTGGCCATGTCTTTCATATCATGGTTTTCGCATGGGGCCGTCGGAGATATCATTAAGTTCACGCGCGGCGCCCGGAAACAATGTGTCGTAATAGAGCAGACTGAGAAGTCTGTGCGCTTCTTGACCTCGATGGGAGAAATCGAGATGCCTCTTGCCAAGATCGAGTCCATAGAGCGCGAGTCGGATGAAGTAAATGCGGCGCTTAAAAAGGAATGGGCCGGCAGGAAGACCAAGGCGCCCAAAGAGCCCGAAGTAAAGCCGGAGCCGGTTGACGAAAAACCGAAGATACTTCGCACATATAACATTGACATTACCAAGAGGAGGATTTCATTAGGAGGAAAGGGCGGAGTCGGAGAAGCGCAGCCGATGGTTTCATTCGTTGTTCAGGACTACGGAATGGTCGAGGGGAGCAGGCTTTTCAACATCAGTGTCACTTCTTACAAGAGCACGTCCGCAGACCTGTCGCCCGCCAATTTCCATGCTTTATTGACCAACGGCGCCCGCGTTGACCCGAAGCCTCTTGAAGGATATGACGCCCTTGACAAACGGGTTGGTCTCAATCAAACCGTGACAGGGTATCTGGCATTCTCGACGGACGCAGACATCAAGACCATTGTCTTGAGATCGGACCTGACGGATTTCGACTTGAACCTTGAAACAGGGGAATTTATCACTCCGCGCACGGGGTTGTTTTGAAGCCGTCAGCATCGGGAGATAGTAAATACTTGATGGTGAAGTCGTATGCGAAAGAAGGGCAATGAAACGGGTTGCTCTTGCGCGTCATTCTCCAGGAATAGCCTAATGCGCGGCAACTCGAAGCGAGTGCGTTCGTTTGGCGTTGCGCTTCTGTCGGGCGCTCTCTTACTGGCGGAGGCTATCTGCTTTCTCGCGTTTATCTCCGGGGAGGCCTGTGCCGAAAACCGTCTTTACTACTTGCGCGTTACACTCCGGAACGGTGAGCGATACGAGACTATCTCGGCGCTAAATCCCGCGAACTATTGTTCGGTCAACGGGGGCTCAGTCATTTTTTTTCGCGATTATTCCCTCATTTACAGTGCGGAGATGAAAGTGAAAGTATTGCGGACGTGGGTCGATCGCAGCGACAATCTGAGCGCGAATTGGCGGAAAGTCCTCGCGGCCTACAACATGCTTTCAAATAACAACCATAAGCCATTGCCGCGTGTGCCGCCATTGACGACGGCTGAAATGCGACGGCCGGAGTGACTGTCTGCGCGAGAGGATTGAATGACGGCGGGAGCGGGGAAGAGGGATAAAGGCGAAAAGGGGACTCAAGGAATTGCTGGTCATGAATCGCGGATCACGAGCTCGCTGACGGCTGCTTCAGTGATTGGGGAGAAAGGGAGAAGAGTGCAGATGCCGAAAGGTCAATCGAAACCGGGGAAGAAAGCTTTGATGAAGGTCACTGACGTCGGCCATTCTACGATGCTAATCGAATTAGCGGGCTTGAAGATTCTTACCGATCCTTGGTTTACCGACCCGATTTTGGGCATCGTCACGCATTCGCGCGAAATCGGAATGAGCATCGATGAGCTTCCCGAAATCGACCTGATTCTCATTTCCCACAGCCACTTCGACCACTGTGATATGAAAGCCCTCGCGAGACTGAACAGGTCCGCAGTTGTGATCGTTCCGGAGAGCAAGACGGCGACGCGCATCAGAAGGCTGGGTTACTCGGATGTCTCTGTTCTCAGCCCCTGGGAGGCGAGGAAAGTCTCGACGCTGCGAGTGACGGCGCTGCCTGCCGACCACCTTGCGCCTGAATGCACGTATGTGATATCGGGAGACGAGCGGGCGCTATTCTTCGGCGGTGATACGCGATATATGAGAGACCTTCGCGAGATAGGGGAGAAGTTCGACATCACGGTGGCGCTGCTTCCAATGAACGGTCTCAGTTTCCCCTTTGTGGGCAAGTTGGTGATGGACCCTGCGGACGCGGCAGAGGCCGCGATTCAACTGAAAACTCGAACGGTCATTCCTATCCACTACAACATATCGCTCACAATTCCTTTGCTGAGGCAGCTTTTCGAGAGGGGCGCTCCAGGCTCACCCAAGCAGCTTGCCGCTGAACTCAAGAAACGCAATAGGCATGTGAGAATGGTCGCATTGAGTCCGGGCGAGAGTTGGGTCTGCGAGCAATAGGAAGACAGGGTCACGCGCCAGTGCTTGAGCCCAGCAGAATGACGAATTCCCTGAAAAGCTCCTCATCCAGTTCTTTTGCCATTTCGTCGCGCATGATCTGGAGCGCCGGGAAGGAGTGTTCGGCCAGCTTGTAAGGGCGTTTTGTGGTGAGCGCATCGAATATGTCTACGACAGCCGCCAACCGGGCGTACGGATGCACCGCGTCGCCCCTCAACCCTCGGGGGTAGCCAGAGCCGTCAATCTTCTCGTGGTGCCCAGCCACTATCAGAAGGGAGTCTTCGTTGACATGCGGTGAGGTCCGAAGCAGCCTCACTCCGTTTTCCGGATGCTCCCTGACCACTTCCCACTCTCCCTTATTCAGAGGGCCTCGCTTGTTAAGAATCCGCTGGTCTATGAGGCTCTTGCCGATGTCGTGAACGATGAGGCCCGTGCCTATCGTGTTGATCTCCTCTCGGCTGTAACATCCGAGCCTGTGCGCAAGCGCAATTCCGAAAACGGCGACGTTCACGGAATGTGTGTAGGTGTAGTAGTCGAACGACGTCGTAGCCATCAGGCCGAAGAACGCTTGTGACTCATTCAGCAGATAGTTGACGAGGTTGGTGATGACATCCTTCGACCGTTTCACGTGTTCGCCCGACCGGGGGTTCTGTAGAAGGTCTTCCACGAGTCCGGTTGCGCAGGTGTACGCTATTTTCGATTTCTCCTCCGTCGGCACGGATTCGTCCGCTATGATGGCATCAAGATTCTTCTCGAGGTATACCTGATATTCCTTCTTTTCGGACACGTCGATATACAGAATTTCCGCGCCATGCTCATAGAGCGTCGTGCGGTTGCGCTCACTGAACGGTATGTTTCGCTTCCGATACAATACATAGCGCTCGTTCCGATTACGTTGGGACCGCTTCATGTATATATCGAAATTAGTTATCGTGTTTACGCGAAGACTTTGAAGTAAGATGGGGCAGTAAGCTTTTCTTACGGTGGGATTCTCTTTGGTGGCCATGAACCGCGTCAAATCCGGGGTCCGCAAGGAACCCGCTCAATATTTATTCTCAAGCTCAATGTATCCGGAAAACGTAGGAATAGACCAGCGCTTATCCACGCCAATCCGCTGCCGAGTGGCGCATTCTTCGATCCCTGTCTTGCCGATGAGAAACTCGCCAACCGAATAAATTCAAGGATATTCTAGTAAAAACAACCCGCGCTGTCAATCGCGGCAGCACGCCGCATGTATGGCATAAGCCTTCAATCCCTGAAGGAGACAACGACCTTTATCTCCTGATCGGATCGTTGCAGTTTCTGAAACATGGCGGGCGCATCCTCGAGCGGTATCGTGCTCGTGATCATGCGCTCCGGCGCGCTTGAGTCACGTTCCAGCATTTCAACGGCATCCACGATGTCAGGGTCAACATACCCGAAGCCGGCTTGTACGTCTATCTCTTTCAGAATCCATAACATGGGAATTGCAGTGACGGGCTGCATAAAGATACCGAAGAGCACCACCTGGCCGCCGCGCTTTACATATATGGTGGCCTCTTGCATCGTGTCTTCCTTGCCCGCACACTCGAATACGATGTCCGGGCCGAGCCCGGTAATCTTCTGCAGTTCTGAAAGCATTTCACACGCGGTCGGGTCGAGAGTCTCATCGGCGCCGAACAGGATTGCCATCTCGCGCCTGATTCTTGATGGGTCTGAAGCGATCACCTTTGAGGCTCCCGCAAGCTTCGCGGCGCGAATAACAAAAAGCCCGATCGGGCCCACTCCCATTATGAGAACCGTGGCGCCCCGCTTGAAACGGCCCAATTTCCACGCATGAATAGCGTTTGCAAGCGGATTCCACAAGACGGCGCGTTCGGGCGCCAGGCTGTCGGGGAGGCGCATCAGCATGTCCGGTGTGGCGAGCATGTAGTCGGCGTAGCCGCCGCCCATTTCGCCTGCTTTTTCGTCGCAAAGATGCGTTTGCCCCATTCTGCAATAGGCGCATTTGCCGCAAATACGCCTTGTTTTGACGAGGACCTTGTCGCCTTCATGCCAACCGCCGGCGCCTCTGCCGATCTCGGCGACCCTCCCGATAAGCTCGTGGCCCAGAATGCTCCCCGGCTCAGCCATTCCGTGTTTGACCATGCTCACATCAGAGCCGCAGATACCGCTAAGTTCCGCGCGAATCAGAATTTGTCCTGCCCCGGCCGTTGGCCTTGGCAAATCCTGTATCTCGAGCGTGTTTGCATCCTTGTAAATGAGCGCTTTCATCTCCTGGGTCCTCCGTGGAAGTTCTTGCGCATGATGCTCTTCATCAGGCATGACCGGCCTGGTTGGCAGAAGACACCCCGAACATATCCGCCCGACCGGCGCGGGAAACCTTTTACCATTAACACTGTGCAGAAGTCAAGGCTTTGTCCTTTCGAATGAGTGAACCAACTTGTCCTCATCGGCATGTTCATTGCGTCTCCTGCCCATCAGTCCCGAAATTTCAGTATTTTGCCTATTGACAGGAACCGGTTTGTATACTATAATTATATGTATTGCTGGTAAGTGAAACAAGGGCCCGGCATGGAACAGCGCCCTCGGCTGCGTTTGATGTACTGAACCTGAATCCGTCAGAACCTTATGCGAAACTATACCGGAGGCGGATATACTACTGTGCCGTGTCCTCCTGCTGTAAGCGCGCAGCAAGCACAGATGCAGTTTATACCGAACCAAATTATTCGGCTTTCGCAGTCCGGTCATATCGCTTCGGGATGAGAACGCTGCTCTATATTCCCATTATTCACACCAGCGCCGACATGGGCTCGCTGGCTGACCCGGTTCGAAGAATCACCGTTGAAAGACTTGGGTGGAGAAGGTGGAAAAATAATGCCGAGGCAATTGATCAGTTGTGGCAACTGATTCGAGGGGAAATCGAGAATCTGGACCTGCCTTACTCAAAGGTGCGCCTCTATCAGGACGGACTCCCCGTTTGCGGGCGCGAGGTCGCCATCGTAGACGATTTGGCCAGGGCGGAAAGCCCTAATCACAAACTTCTCTTTTATCTGATGGGGCGGGGGGCAACCCTGATGGGAACAGAATCGCCCGATCTTCTGATGGAGGAGTATTCTCTGCTTCAAAGGGTCGTGGCCTCCCGGGGGTTGGCGGGCGCCGCCAGGATCGAACAACAGCAAAAAGCGTTACGACAAAGCTTGTTGGAGCGGCGGGACCGATTCATTGCGGCTCGAATCAATGAGACTCTCGGCGATGGGGAAACAGGGGTCATTTTTCTGGGTATGCTTCACTCGCCTCAGCGTTGGCTCGAGCCGGATATCAAGGTTCTCTATCCGGTTTCGACAATCGCCTCGCTCAACAAACAAGGGGCCCGCAAGCCCGAAGGGAAGAAGGCGCAATAGTGGCACGTCCCAAGGTTCTGATAGTGGATGACCAGCAGGATATGCGCTGGACAATTCGGATGATTGTTGAGAAGGCGGAGATGGATGCCATGGAGGCAACCGACGGCGATACTGCCCTCCGGATGATCCGGTCCTCATCGCCTGACGTTGTTCTGCTGGATATCCGGATTCCCGGCATTGACGGCTATGAGGTGCTGCGCTGCGCAAAGGCGCTGAACAGTAGCCTGCCGATCATCATGATCACCGGATTCGGTGGCATTAGAGACGCCGTCCAAACGCTGAAGGCCGGCGCATGTGACTACCTGCACAAACCCTTCCAAAATGACGAGCTTGTTCTGACAATCCGCAGGGCGCTGAATGGAAACCGTCTCAAACGAGACGGCGGATATAATGGAGGCTGCAAAGAAGCGCATCTATCCCTTCACGAACAAATGGGCTACAGCGCCAGAATTCAGTCCCTGGCTTCAGAAGTGACACGCGTTGCTTCCACAGATTTTTCTGTCCTCATCGTCGGGGAAACCGGAGTGGGTAAGGAAGTCGTCGCCCAGGCGCTCCATGCCCAAAGTCGTCGACACTCCGGCATGCTTGTTGCTATGGATTGCGGAGCAATCCCGGACACACTGATCGAAAGCGAACTGTTCGGCCACGAGAAGGGGGCATTCACAGGCGCCGACCGCGTAAAGCAGGGGAAGTTCGAGGTGGCCGCGGGTGGGACCCTGTTCTTCGACGAGATATCTAATCTCTCGCTGACGTTACAGACAAAATTGCTCCGAGTGCTACAGGAAAGGCAGTTTTATCGGGTCGGCGGCAACATGGCTATCAGGGCGGATGTCCGTATTGTGACAGCGACAAACCGAGACCTCTCCTCCCCGTCTGAGGAGTCCTCGTTCCGCAGCGACCTCTATTATCGCCTCGCTGAATACGTCATCCATGTTCCGCCCCTGCGTGACCGCAAGGAGGACATCACATTTCTCGCAAACCGCTTCTTGAAGATCACAAATCTCGAGATTGGCAAGCGTGTCAGCGAAATATCGGAACCAGCGATGGAATTGCTCGCAGGATATGATTGGCCGGGTAACGTTCGGGAGCTTCGAAACGTTGTGCGGCGGGCTGTATTATTGGCGAGCGATGTCATAGTCCCTCAGCATTTGGGTCCACTTAGACTGATGGGCACGAATGTCCTCCCATCGACACTATCGGTCGAATTCGTGAACACGGACAGAATGTCCTTCAAAGAAATCATGCGCCACAATGCCATGGACGTCGAAAGAGCTTTACTCCGCCGGGTGCTGGAACGCACTAAGGGGAACAAGGCTGAGGCCGCACGCATTCTCAAGATAGACTACAAGACCATTCATACAAGAATAAAGAAATATGCGATTTCGGTGAAGGGAGACAATCATGACAATGAGGAAAAGCAGTTCCGATGCCGGCAAGGGAGCGAGGTCCTCTGAGGGTGGCATGGGGGGACTCTTCAAAGGTTTGTCCGATTTATTGGAGAAGCTGGGAGACCTTGCTGACAAAGGACAAGAACTGCAGAAAACGGGGGAATTCCGGAAGGCGGTTGGGGCGAACGACATCAAAGGTGTCTATGGCTTCAGTGTCAAAGTGGGCCTTGGCGGCGAAGGAGTGAAGGTTGAACCCTTTGGCAATATCCACAAGGACGAAGCTTCCGGTGAGACCATCGTGCAAGAAGTGCGTGAGCCGATAGTTGACGTTTTCGAGGAAAAAACACATGTGCTGGTCGTGGCCGAGATGCCCGGCATAGGTACTGATAACCTCCAGTTGGACCTGAAGGACGATATATTGACCATCTCGGCAAATAGGGAAGATCGGAAATATCGCAAAGAAGTGCTGCTTCCCGGAACCTTCACCCGCGACAAAATGACGGTCGCTTGTCATAACGGCGTCGTAGAGATCAGATTACGCAAGTAGGGGGTTAAGAAATGGCCACGAGCGACGGCGCAACGCTCAAGCTCAGGGTGACGGAAGCCCTCAGCAAAGACGTGGGGCGGGCATTCGTCCGGATGGACCCGCAGGACCTTGAGAAATTGCATGCGCAAATCGGCGACATAGTGGAAGTCAGCGGCAAGCGACAGACGGTTGGAAAGGCGATGCCTGCGTACAAGGAGCAGCGAGGTCAGTCCCGGATCCAAATGGACGGGCTCGCGCGGGAGAATGCCGGCGTCGGCCTGGACGAACACGTGCGGGTTCGAAAGGCCGAGACGCGGAACGCCACTCGCGTCCAGCTTGCTCCCACAACCGTAACTCCGGGAAACCGGGACCTGAAATACATTGGGGCGCTTCTCGACGGCTTGCCTGTCGTTGAGGGTGACCGGATTCGGGCTGCGCTGTTCGGCAGCCGATGGGCCGATTTTGTCGTTGAAAGCGCCACGCCCAAGGGGACGGTGCTCATTACTCCTTCGACACAACTCGTCATAGGCAAGGCAGCCGAAGAAGCCAGGACGGGAACGATTTCTTATGAAGATGTCGGGGGACTCAAACCTCAACTCCAACGTATACGCGAGATGATCGAACTGCCTCTTCGGTACCCAGCCGTATTCCAGCGCCTCGGCATCGACGCCCCTAAGGGAGTTCTTCTTTATGGCCCTCCCGGTTGTGGCAAAACGCTTATTGCCCGCGCCATTGCGCACGAAACGGAAGCCGACTTCTTCTCGGTCAGTGGTCCCGAAATTATTCACAAATTCTACGGCGAAAGCGAAGCGCATCTCCGGAAGATTTTCGAGGAAGCCGCCCGCAAAGGGCCAAGTATTATTTTTCTCGACGAGATCGACGCCATTGCTCCTCAGAGAGAGAAAGTCGTTGGGGACGTGGAGAAAAGAGTGGTCGCCACCCTCCTGGCGCTGATGGACGGTCTTAATAAACGGCAAAACGTAATTGTCATTGCTGCAACAAACATACCTCAAATGCTCGACCCTGCGTTGCGCCGCCCCGGCCGGTTCGACCGCGAAATATCTATTCCGATACCCGATCGAAATGGACGTCGGCAAATATTGGAGATTCACAGCCGTGGGATGCCGCTGGCCGACGATATTCGACTTGATCATCTCGCCGAGATCACGCACGGCTTTGTTGGAGCCGACTTGGAGGCGTTGTGCCGCGAAGCGGCCATGATCCGCCTGCGTCACATCATCCCCGACATTGATTTTGCCATGACCAGTATTCCCTATGATCTGTTGGCGAAGCTTGAAGTGAAGATGGAGGACTTTCTTGAAGCTTTGCGCGAAGTCGAGCCGTCAGCGATAAGGGAGGTATTTGTCGAAGTCCCGGATGTACGCTGGCAACACCTTGGCGGTCTTAGCGAGGTAAAGGCCCGGCTGATCGAGGCTGTCCAGTGGCCACTAAAATATCCGCAACTTTTCGAGAGCGCGGGGATCAAGCCTCCAAAGGGCATCCTTCTATCGGGACCACCGGGATGTGGCAAAACCATGCTGGCCAAAGCCCTTGCCACTGAGAGCGCTGTGAATTTTATTTCAGTAAAGGGCCCCTCGCTTCTCTCCAAATGGGTGGGGGAGTCGGAGAAAGGGGTACGCGAGGTTTTCCATAAAGCCAGGCAGGCGGCGCCGTGCATTGTTTTCTTCGACGAAATCGACTCTTTGATTCCTGCCCGTGGCGGTCTCTCCTCGGATTCACACGTCTCCGAGCGGGTCCTCAGCCAGTTTCTGGCCGAACTCGACGGCATCGAGGAACTCAAGGGAGTTCTGGTGCTAGGCGCCACCAATCGAGCAGATTTGCTGGACTATGCCGTCCTCCGGCCGGGACGCTTTGACGAGGTTGTGGAGATTCCCCTGCCTGACGAAAAAGAGCGTTGCGAGATATTTGAGGTGCATTTGCGTGGCAAACCGTTAGACGCGGAGGTCGACGCAAAACAGTTGGCAGCCATGACCGATGGACTCAGCGGCGCAGATATTTTCGGCATTTGCCATAAGGCCGCATTGGAGGCCGTGCGAAGGGCCGTGGCAAAAATCGGCGACAGCGGAAAGAACCAGGAAAACATCGGCGTGCTTATTACAAAGGATGACCTGCTCCAGGCCGCGACGCGAGAGGCGAGGACAACAACGAATCGCTGACCAAACAAGAGTTTTCCTGCGGGTTTCTGAATATGCCGAGATCTATTCCTCCAAAGACTATGTCGAACGTGCGCCGGCAAGCGCGCAGCCGTGACCGTTCCAGGTCGCGGCCTGGCGGCGGCCTGTATCTGAAACTCGGTGGATGTGGTTCACAGGTTTCCCGACATCGGCCTCCCACCGAGACGAAATTCAGCGCTTCGGTTTTCCGGAAGCCCCGCAGTTGGCGATTCCAAATAAAGCCGCTGTTCAAGAGGATAAGAGGACTGGGGATCGATGTCTTTCATGAGGCCGAGGAAGTGCTCATCGTCATCGACCTAGGAGGGTTCCGCCGCGGCGATGTTTCGTTGAGTATGACTCCGGAGAAATACTCGGTATATGCGAGACAAGGCGATGAGGAGTTTAGGGAAGAAATCGTTTTGCCGCCCGACGTGGATGTCGAGCGGTCCGTGGAGAACCTGAGAAACGGAGTCCTCGAGATTCTGCTCCCAAGGAAAAAGGGAGATACACAGGAGGTGAAATCTCATGAAGACCTGCCAGCAAGGAAGAAGCCAGACAATACTAATCGTAGAAGATGATAAGAATGTGTATGACACTCTTTCACAACTGCTTCGCGGCGAGGGCTACCGAACAGTCTGGGCTGAGAGTGGCGGCCAAGCGATTAAGACAATGGCGTCTGTCGCCCCTGCCCTAATAGTCCTTGACTTGATGTTGCCCGACCGTCACGGTATCGAGGTGTTGGGCCAGATCAAGTCTATGACAAGAGACGTGCCAGTCATCATTCTGACCGGCTTTGGCTCAACGGATACGGTTCGAAGCGCCATGGAGATGGGAGCTTTTGATTACCTTACGAAGCCTTCCGATCTGAGTGAGTTTTGTGGAGTAGTTCGGGCAGCCCTCGAATCTGAACGCAGGTGTGGAGCCGCTTCACCGGCGGCGCAATAGTCAAGGAGTGCACAATGACCGACAACGGCCACAATCCGGAGGCCGGACGCGATCACGCCGAGGGCATCTATTTGTTCTGTTTTGCGCGTCAAAATGCAGCACAGGCTGTTGGGCTTCGCGGTCCGGATGACCGGAGTCCCGTGTCACAGCGGCAATTCAAAGATATCGTGGCGGTGCTGAGTAAGGTTCCTCTCGGCGAGTGGATCGGCCCTTCCTCAGAAGCAAACCTGCAAGACCTGAGTTGGGTGGGGCCTCGAGCTTGTCGACATCAAGAAATAATTGAACAGGCAATGCGATATTCCTCAGTCTTGCCGGCAAGATTCGGGACCATTTTTTCTTCCTCAGAACGACTAGAGGATACGTTCTGCTCTCACTATGACTCGATATCCGAATTCCTCGATTATGCGGCCGATAAGGAAGAGTGGGCGCTTAAGGGCCTGTTGGATACAGCGAAGGCCGAGGATCACCTGCTTGCCCGTGGCTCTCGATCCACAAATCTCCCGCCATCTTCGGGGGCACGATATATGATGGAGAAGCAGCTTCGGATCGAGGCCAAGAGGAAAATGAAGACGTGGGCAAAAACACTAAGCGATACTATTGTCGAGGAACTTCAGCCTCTTGCGGTGGAATCACGCGCCTTGAAGACTTTGTCACGGTATGCATCGGGAAGAGAATTGGATGTGGCCTTCAACTGGGCCTTTCTCTTGACATGTGAGGGCCGAGATGGTTTCCTCTCAAGCGTAGAACGTCTCAACGATGACTACTCCCGGCATGGACTCGAACTCGAAATATCGGGGCCGTGGCCACCCTATAGTTTCTGCCCCTCCCTTTCGCATGACAAGGAACCCGAAAAGATCGAGTGACCACTCAGCGAGTGGCGGAGGATTTGGCGAGGGAGGGATCAAATGAACGGGCCTTTCCTTGTTTATGGAGTCATCCCGACTAAACCGCTCGCACCCCCTGTGCCCTCCGCAGGAGTTGAAGGGCTTCCAGTCGAGTTGATCGAGAATGATGGGATAGGGGCAGCGGTCTCGCGTATTCATGCTATTGACCCTGCTTTGTTGACGCCTGAGATTGGCCGTGTTCTGGCCTATGAAAAGGTAATCGAAGCATTGCACCGACTGAGCGCAGTCTTGCCTATGCGCTATGGGTGCGTTATGAAGAGTGAATCTCACGTCACCGAATTCCTCAGCAAACGCGGCCAGGACTATCAATACGCCTTGACGCATCTGGAGGGGTGCTCCGAGTATGCGATCCGAATCCTGCTGCCACGCGGGAGCCACGAACCGCCAAACGGTGGACGGAGTATCGAAAATAGGGATCGAGCCCCCTGTCCGCCAGAGTCTCACTCCGGCAGGATGTATCTGAAAAACCGAAAGGAATACTATGCCCTGAAGGATCAATCTGCCGAGGAGGAGACTGAAGCGGTCGAGCGCTGCCGGGCCGCTTTTGCGCAGATGTACGTCGAGTGGAGGTCGGAATATTCGCCGGTTTGCCCGGCAGAGATAGCTCGCAAGCGGGTGAGCGGAGAATCCCGTAGATTTCGTGTTTCACCTGCGGCAGGAACGTCCCTGGTATCACTATATTTCTTGGTAGCAAGGGAAATGGAACAGTCCTTCATAGAACGCTTCAGGCGGCTGTGCGACACGAAATCCGCAAAGATGCTCATGACGGGTCCCTGGCCCCCATATAACTTTGTTCCACGCATGTAGTCCGGAGACAGGAAATGACACAGCATGGCGCATCACTCACGAACAATCACGGGACCGCATCCACGGATACCCTCGTTTCTGAGGGCCGCTATGAGAAGCTTTACAGAATGCTGATGGATGCTACTCCCTCATCGGTTCTTTTGCTCGACCAGGGTCTGCGGGTAGTTGTGGCCAACCATAACTTTCTCGAGAAAGCTCAGAGGTCCGAACATGACACCATAGGCCGAAGGCTCAACGAAGTATTCCCCATCGTCATCCTCCGCGAAATGGAGTTGGAGCAATGGATACAGCAGGTTTTCCAGAAAGGAGAGCCTGTGCGAGGCAAGCGCATGCGCTATAGGGCGCCCGGGGTTGCGGACCGGATTTATTATTACAGTCTCATCCCTGTAACGTGGCATAGAAAGACCGAGAACGTGATGTTGCTCATGGATGATGTCACGGAACAGGTGCGCCTGGGTGAGGAAGTGCTGCAGGCGGAACGCCATCTGGCAAGCATAGTCGAAAGCGCCAGCGACATTATTGTCTCGACCGATACTGAAGGACGCATCATGACGTGGAACAAGGCGGCTCAAGAGGCTACTGACTACTGTCTGCAGGAAGTCGCACACCATCCATTTTTTGATTTCTTTGCTTCAGACTGCAAGACCGCAGTGAAAGGAGCCCTCGAGAATCCAGAGAGCCCCGGAAGGTCCGCATACACTGAGTGGAACCTCAAGACGAAACGTGGCCACGAGATACCCGTCTCATGGGTGTGCTCCAGGATGAGGGATGGCAGAGGCAAGGTTCAAGGGATTGTGGCGGTCGGCAGGGACCTCACCGAACGCCGTAAACTGGAGACCCAGGTGCTTCAGTCGCAGAAGCTGGCCGCACTGGGTGTCATGGCCGGAGGCATTGCCCACGAGATTCGAGGACCTCTGGCGATTGCTTCTTCGGCGGCGCAGTTTCTGATGGAAGATGAGGTCAGCCCTTCGCTCCTGATAGAGTGTACTCAGAGAATTCATCGAGGGATCCAGAGGGCGTCCACTATCATCGAAGACCTGCTGAGATTCTCGCGGCCCTCCATTCCCAAGAAGCCTACTGAAAGAGTCGATCTCGCGCTGGTTGTGAAAGATACCATCGCGCTTGTCCACAGCCAGGCTCAGATCGAGAAGGTCAATGTGACCGTCAAGGCGCCCGCTGCGCCGGTAATTGTTACAGGCGTTGCCAGCATGCTTCAACAGATGGTGATGAACATCCTACTGAATGCATTTAACGCTCTGTCCGATGACGGCGGCAGAGTGGACGTTATCGTAAGTGACGAAGGCGAGTTTGCGGTCTTGAAAGTAACCGATAATGGCTGCGGCATTCCGCAAAGCGAGATTAACAAGATATTCGACCCGTTCTACACCACAAGCCCGCCGGGGAAAGGCACAGGATTGGGTCTTTCTCTTTGCTACTCCATCGTTAGACATCACAATGGAACTATTCAGGTTGAGAGCACGGAAGGAGCAGGCACCTCCTTGATCGTCCGACTGTCCTTGTCGTGACAGCGGTGTGTGAAACAACATGACCCGCAAACACGAGATGATCCTGATCGTTGATGATGAACCGGATATGTGCTGGGCCCTCGAGAGAATTCTCAGAGGGATGGGTTTCGCCACGGAAACCGTCGGCGACGCGCAAAAAGCGCTCGGGCTGGTCAAACGGACCCGCTTCAGATTGGCCTTCCTCGACGCCAAGCTTCCCGATATGGAGGGTATCGACCTGGCAATATGCCTGCAAAAAGCCATTCCGCCCGTGCCCGTCGTGCTGGTTTCGGCTTACTTCTATGAAGATGATGCGCAAGTCCAGCAGTGGATCAGAGACGGATTCATATGTCATTTTGTGAGCAAGCCCTTTGTGATCAACCGCGTGCGGGAAGCGGCAGCCATGGCCATCAACTAATTTGAGCAAGAGCCGCATGCTCATGCATTACGGCTTATGGAACTTTCACCCTATATGGAACGCCTTCCATAGATTCTCAGAAAGGATCACCCATCTTCGGTCCTGTCCTCCGACTGTCTCAAAGTCCTTACCGCTTGTCCCATCCGGTGTTACCGAGATAGATGTTGGTTCGCCGCCAATGGCATACCTATTGCTTCCTCCGTTGTTACTCTCTGGAATTTCACAGTTTTGTCCGGATGGGAACGTTGCGGCCGCAGTCGTCATCCCATGGGTTCCAGAAGGATCGCCTTTTGGTGACGGAGGGAGGTGAGAATCTATGGCGAAAGTACAGAAGTCAACTGACAGCTCCAGCCTCGCGGAAGTTGTGGACCGCATTCTGGACAAGGGCATCGTGATCGATGCTTGGGCGAAGGTCTCGTTGGTGGGCATCGAGCTCCTTTCCATCGAGGCGCGCGTGGTCATCGCTTCAGTGGAGACCTACTTGAAGTATGCGGAGGCTATCGGCCTGACTGCCAGCGCCGCTGCGCCGGCCTAACCGTTAAGAGTGCACGAAAGCCTGTTGCCAGGCGGGGCCTCATATGGTGTCCCCGCCTGGCTTCCGGCTTGGCCTTCGCACGTGATCCGGCAGAGATTCCGCGCACAAGGCGCAACCTTATGGGCGCGTCGGCATATCGTCGATCGTGGTCCTGAACATATAATCGATCTTTGTCCCAACCGCAATGGGAGAAGGAGTGGCAAAATGGGGCCTCTGACACAAGATTTGGCGCGGCTGCGCGATGAGATTACATCCGCGCGCGATGCGCGAAAGCAGCTCATTGGCAGTGTGAAGGAGTTCGTCGGCAACCTCAAGGAATCCGTCGACGATTTGACATCGAACGCGGCTGCAATGCGGGCCGATTTTCGCAAAACCCACGCCGCGACAGTCAGGAAGGCGAAGGCGGAGCTTTCGGGATGCGTGTCCGACATAAAGCGCAACGTCTCGTCGATGCAATCCGCCTTCCGCAACGCGAACACTGAGGCGGCCAGAAAGACGAAGGCCGATTGCGCAGCTTTTGCGTCCGGCGTGAGACAGACGGTGGCTGGCATAAAACGGGCGACTGCAAGAACGAGGAAAGAAGTCGCAGCCGACATCAACGGCGCGCACCGCGCCTGGTTAGGCGCCCGGCCGACACGGATCGAGGTCGTGCACAAGCCCGAGCTCCACCGGACGGAGACGGTGGCAAGAGTCGGGAGCCGATCCGAAGAGTCAGAGAAGCGTGTTTCCGCCAAAACCAAGAAGAGGAGGTAATCACATAGTCTCCCCCGAGGCAGTCAATATAGGCGCACGAGAACATGCCGTGCATGATGACGAATGGTTAACGACTTGGGAATCGCAAAGGAATCTGTGAAAATGAACCGGGATGGCTTGACGGCGAGCGCATCGGCGACCACCGTGAGGATTCAGGTAGAGGGTGACGGAATCATGCCGGAACCGAGCGATGAGTTTGTCATGACGCCGCGCCTTGAGGAGCTGACTGAACGTGCTCTCACTTATCTGGAAGTGGGATACCCTGTCCATTTTGCCGGTCCGGCGGGAACAGGGAAAACTACAATCGCCTTCCACGTCGCGAGCAAGCTGGGCCGACCCGTGATCCTCATTCACGGGGATGACGAGTTTGGCGGTTCCGATCTGGTGGGAAAGGACGCCGGCTACCGCAAGTCAAGACTTGTCGACAATTTTATTCATTCCGTTCTCAAAACAGAGGAAGAGATGAGAACGCTATGGGTGGATAACCGGCTCACCACTGCTTGCCAGCATGGTTACACTCTTGTATACGACGAGTTTAACCGAACGAGGCCTGAGGCCAACAATGCCCTCTTGAGTATTCTCTCGGAAAAAATGCTCAACCTGCCGAAGCTCCGAACCTCTGGCGAAGGCTATATGGAAGTGCATCCCAACTTCCGCGCCATTTTCACTTCGAATCCGGAAGAATATGCGGGCACCCACAAGACCCAGGATGCTCTTATGGATCGGCTCATTACCATCAGGCTCGGCCACTACGACCGCGAGACTGAAATCGCAGTCACAATGGCCAAGTCGGGCATCTCGAAAAAAGATGCCGAAATCATCGTGGACATCGTCAGGGAACTGAGAGGTGTCGGCGTAAACAACAACCGGCCAACCATCCGGGCCTGTATCGTGATCGCCAAGGTGCTCGCACATCGTGGAATCCGGGCGCGGGCGGGCAACCCCGTTTTCAGGCGCATCTGCCAGGACGTGCTAAGTGGAATAGACACAGCCAAAGTCACCTGTGGCGGCCAATCGCTCATGCCGCAAAAAGTGGATGAAGCCACCCGGAAAGTGGTGCAAGCGGTCCTCAGAACGGATGAAATCAACGAGAAGGAATAGGATATGGCGATTCCAAAGAACAACGTACGCGGCCTGCAAAACATTCGCACCTTTTCGGGAGCCGCGGAAAGCACGCATGAACCTTACAGGGCATATATGAAGGTCACCTGCCTCGAAATGGAGAAAGCCCGCCGAAAGGTGGAACGAGACAACGCGATTTCCACGATGAGAAATATTGATGCGCGCCTTCAGGAAATCGAGGCCGAAAAAGCAAGGCTCCTTCAGACCTCTGCCGAGCAAAGGCAACAGGATATCGAGGCGCTGCCCAATTCCTCGCCTCGACGGGGCAATAATGCGGGTGCGTTCAGGCTGAAGTATTGATCGCGCGCGTTGTTCGTCTCCCGAGACGGTTCCTCCCCGGTGCGCGCGAGCTCATTGGGGGACGCCATGCCGCATGGTGTCCCCCAATAAGCGCTGGTTCCCGGGAGGCGCAATTCTTTGCGCCTGAGCAACAGATATGTTTTTCTATTTCAGGCACATCTGACAGGCGGGCGAAGGGAGTCATATGGGAAATAAACAAAATCGCGTGTTGGTCGGAAGAGGCGGGTCCGTTGCGCACACGACGGCGCAGGCGGAAACCAGTCGGCTGATCTACTTGTACGCAATAATAGGCGGAGCCGACGCATGTCAGGGGTATGATCTCGCTGGTATTGATGGCCGCGTCGTCCAATGTATCTCCATCGGTCCGGTGGCGGCCGTCGTCAGTGAGACTCCCGGCGGGAAAATGCGCCCTGAGCGCCGTCACCTCGCAGCCCATCACCAGGTGCTCAAACGGCTCATGGAGAAAAGCACCCCTTTGCCAATGGCTTTCGGCATCATTGCGGACGGCCCCGGGGATATTGAAAGAATCCTGTCCTTGAACAGGGAGGTCCTTGTCGAACAACTCGAACGCGTTGGCGGAAAAGTCGAGATGAGCGTCAGAGTTCTCTGGGACGTTCCGAACATCTTCGAGTTCTTCGTCAATGTCCACCCCGAGCTGAAGGCGTTGCGCGACCGATTCTTCAGGGGCGGTCATGAGCCATCGCACGACGACAAGATCGGGTTGGGTCGGCTGTTTGACCGTTTGATGAACGAAGACCGCGCAACTCACACTGACTGCGTGGTCAATCTCCTCAGCTCGAGATGCTGTGAAATCAAGGAGAACAAGCCCCGAACGGAGTGTGAGGTGATGAACCTGGCATGTCTGATTCGCCGGGACGCTCAAAAGGATTTTGAGGACGGCATCTTTGAAACTGCAAAGCTCTTCGACAACAACTACTCCTTTGACTTCGGCGGCCCGTTTCCCCCACACAGTTTTGCGGAAATAAACCTGCAGATGTGACGCTGACGGAGCGACACCGGCAATGTTCATAGTCGATGACATACTGTTGTTCCCCGTGCGCAGTCTGCTCTTTGTTCTTCGCGGAATTCACAAGGCCGCCAGAGAGGAAATCGAAAACGAGGCGGAATCCATAAGAAGAGAACTCACCGACTTGTACATGATGTTGGAGACCGGAAGGATCAGCGAGGAGGAGTTCCAGGCGCAGGAGCAAGAATTGCTGGATCGACTCGAGGATGCCGAGTTTCACGGCACGGAGGTTGAAGACGACCAGCCCGAGTCCCTGGGGACCGATGAAATCGAAATGTGAGGTTGAAATGTCTGAAGGCGCGGTGGCGCACAAGGCATACGCCGCGACACCGACGAGGATGCCTGTATTCCTGCTGGAAACGGGGCTCAGGCTGCTCCTTTTTGGCGGCAAAGGTGGCGTGGGAAAAACCACCTGTGCCGTTGCCACAGCTCTTTATTTGTCCGCACGTTTTCCGGATGATAACGTCCTTCTGGTCTCCACCGACCCTGCTCATTCATTGAGGGATAGTTTGGGTGAATCCGTTCTCCCTCGAAATCTTGAACCTCTCGAGATCGACTCACGTGAGTGTCTTAGAAAATTCAAGGAGGCTCATGTCGAGCACCTTCGCCAAATCGCCCTGCGGGGCACTTTTCTTGACAACGAGGACGTGTCGCAACTCTTGGATTTGTCTATGCCCGGCCTGGATGAGGTCATGGCGTTTAACGAGATTTCCACTCTTGTGCAGACGGGTGTCTACTCGCGCGTCATCGTTGACACGGCGCCAACGGGCCACACGCTCCGGCTGCTCGAATTGCCGGAGACTTTGAACAACTGGCTCCGTGCTCTTGACGCCATGCTGGCCAAGCATCGGTACATGGTGCAACTGTACCAAGGTTCTTATCGCAAGGATGAGGTAGACATCTTCTTGCTCGACCTTGCCAGGTCGATCGAAAACCTTTCCTCGCTCTTGCGTGATTCGGCCCACTGCCGTTTTGTCCCGGTCATGCTTCCCGAATGCCTGAGCACAAACGAGACCATGCGGTTGGTGCGCCAACTGGAGGCCATGAGAATCCCGGTGACTGATATCCTGGTCAACCGCGTCCGTCCTCTGGTTGGCCGATGCCCGGTATGCCGGTCTGTGGCGGACCGCCAAAGCATGGAACTTGAAACAGTGCTGAACGAATTCTCCTCCTATTCCGTCTGGGGCCTACCCCTTCGCTGCGTGGAAGCGCGCGGAGCAGAGCAACTGAGCATTTTCTTTAACAGCATTTGGCAAGTCCACAGATTCAACGGGGAAATGCATGATTCGACGAGACTATTCCCCCGTGTTGAACACCCGGCCGAATTGCCGGGCCATGACATCTCGCTTTTGATCTTCGCAGGTAAGGGAGGGGTCGGCAAAACCACACTCGCATGTGCGACAGCGCTCCGTCTGGCTCGAGAGTATCCTGACAAAAGGATTCTGCTCCTTTCAACCGACCCGGCTCATTCGCTCTCTGACTGCCTGAACACAAGTGTGGGAGCGGGGGAAACACCTCTGCGGCCGTGTCTGACTGCAGTCGAGATCGATGCCGTGGCTGAATTTGAGGAATTGAAGAGGCAGTACGGCGATGAGGTCGGCAAAGTGTTCGATTCCCTCGCTGGACGCACCATGATCCAGTTGGAATTCGACCAGGAAGTCATGAAACGCATGTTGGACCTTTCTCCTCCGGGGCTTGATGAGGTCATGGCGCTGACCAGAGCTATGAGACTTCTGCAAGCCCGGAAGTATGATATCTTTGTCTTCGATACGGCGCCCACCGGTCATCTTATCCGGTTGCTGGAACTGCCCGAAATCATCGAGAAGTGGCTCAAGGTCTTCTTCGGTCTGTTCCTGAAGTATCGGGAAGTGTTTCGGTTGCCCAAGATCGCTGAGCGCCTGGTCGCCATGTCCAAGGAAGTCAAACTGTTGCGATCTTTGTTGGCAGACCCGCAAAAGGGACAGATTTACGCGGTAAGCATCTTGACGGAGATGGCTCTCGAGGAAACACGAGACCTCCTTGCATCATGCGCCCAAACCGGCATCCGCGTGCCGGCGCTTTTTCTTAATCTGGTCACTTCGGCTAATGATTGTCCCACGTGCCATCGCCTCGCCGAATCTGAATCAAGGGTCCGTAGACAATTCGACGAGTGCTTCAGAGAGTTACACCAGACAGTGGTGTTCCACGGTCCGGAACCACGGGGAGGCGACCATCTGTCCGAGTTGGGACAAGTTCTGTATGAGGTTGCAGCAAACTATTAGTATATGGCCATAAGAGTATTCATGGGTTTTAGGGCGTGCTCTTAGCGGGCGTGGTTTGCTGATGTCGCCTGCAAAGAGGGGCCCTTCTGGGCAATACTCTAAGGAGAGATCGATGGAAGGAAAGAACTCGAATCCGGCTGGCGTTAGGGAGGCTGTCACAAATACCGACCTATCACCTGCAGCGACGCCACAGCCTTCGGAGGCTCAGTCGCGCGTGCTGGCTCGTCTTCTCGGTATGGCCGATCGATATCGCTCTGAAGACGCTCTGTGCCAGGCCGCGGACATATGCTTTGACCTCATAGAAAACCATGAGCACTCTCCTGAGGCCGGGCGGGCGCGCGAGCATCTGATGGAAATAGCCGAGCACTACGAAAACGGCGGCCAGCGCCGTCTGGCGCGACACCTCTATGAAAGACTACTGTGAAATGGGCGGCGATAGTTCGCATGCGCGTCCTCCGCTCGATGAACGAGATCATATATCGCTGTGTGAGACGCTGGATCGCGTTCTCAATAAGGGGGTTGTCGTCGCCGGCGATATCGTGATATCGGTCGCGGACGTCGATCTCATATATCTCGGCCTTCGACTTGTTCTGAGTTCCGTCGAGACAGCAAGGCGCGTGGGCGCGATAGATGATGTGCGTGAGAGAAAGAGTGTGAAGCATGAATGCCTGCCAACGACCCAAAGCTGAGTCCCACTCACTGAGTGATTTTGCCGCGGCCATGACGCCAGCCGCATCTTCGTCTCCGAGGCGCATCGCACTGAAAAAAGATGACGTCAAGAACGGCCTCGGACAACTGGTCCTGACTCTTGTCGAATTAATTCGGGAACTCCTGGAACGCCAGGCGATTAGGCGCATGGAGGCGAACTCGCTGACTAACGATGAGATAGAAAGGCTCGGAACCACGTTCTCACAGTTGTCGGAACAGATGGAAGAACTGAAGAAAGAATTCGGTCTGAAAGACGAAGACCTTAATATCGATCTCGGTCCCTTGGGCAAACTTCTATAGAGGGAGACGGCTATGGTTACTCAGCAAACCGCAGTACAACACGCCATGCAAAGCGATAGGCTTGCAGATATCCTGGAACGTGTTCTCGATAAGGGCATAGTGATTGCCGGAGATATAAGGATTAAGCTTGTTGATATCGAGTTGCTAACGATTCAGATTCGCCTCGTGATTGCCTCGGTGGACAAAGCCCGAGAAATGGGTATGGACTGGTGGACGACCAGTTCATATTTCAGTTCAAAAGCCAAGGAATCTGAACGAGAAAGCGAAATCACCCAGTTGAAAAAGCGAATTGAACAACTCGAGGAAAAAGCGCCCGCAACAAAGGATTCCCGCAACGCATAATTGCCCGGACGAGACTGTCCCTCAATTCCTAAAGTCCGATGCATGGGCGCTCCTCCCCCCTGCATGAGCGACCAGCCGATTGTTGGAAACATCGAAAAGGCCCGACCTCTCTCTTGCCCCCCCGACAAGCGCGTGTGGCCGGATTCCGCAAGTGTTGCTATAGTTAAGCGAATCACCCGAGTGGAGATAAGATCAAGGAGGGTTTATGAACGTCTACAAGTGCAGAATCTGCGGAGACCCTTACGTAGGCAACACAAAACCTTCGAATTGCCCATTTTGCGGGGCCCCTGCCAAGTATATAATACTTGCCGAAAACTGGGTTGAATCGGCTGTTCCCGAATTGACTGAGGTTTCGCGAAAGAATCTTGAAGCCTCGCTCAAGCTCGAAATCGAGAACACTCAATACTATCGCTGCGCCGCGGACTCTTCAAAGGACCCAATGGCGCAGGCTATGTTCAAGGCGCTTTCTCGAGTGGAAGCGGAGCATTCCGCGAAGGTGTGCAAGCTTCTGAACCATACAAAGGTCGAGATCGAGGATGATCCCAGGGCCTGCCTCGGCGTAACGGATGAAGAGCGATTGAAAGAAGCGTTGCGCCGCGAACAGAGCGCCGTGAAATTCTACACTTCAGCGGCCGCCTCTGCCAAGGAAGCGCCGGTGAAAGAGTTTTTCGATGCGCTTGTCGAGGTTGAAAGCGACCACATAAGCCTATCGAATCTGGGTCTGGGATTGCCGGTAGAGGTTGCCTGACCTCCCGCCGCCGCTCAATCGAATTTGACCGGTCCGGAAGCAAAAGGCGTAAACGTAACTTCGCCGAGTTGTGGATTTAGATGTCCGCCGGCAATTTCTCGCCGAATCGTATTCTCGTCGGTGGTGCCCCAATAGCATTCGGATGCGACAAAAGGCGATGCGGGTGCTTCGTTCCCGTTGTAGAGTTGAGTGCCGGAATTTCCATAAATATTGTTCCGCTCGAAGATCAGATATCCCACAACGAACACGCCTCCGTTATCTTCGTCCGAAAGACCGGTGTTTGCGCTCACTGTGTTCTGCGTGAAGACCTCGTTTTCGATAGATGCTCCCCAGAAATTGATGTAGACGCCGCCGCCGAACCTGCTCAAAGCTTTGTTGGAGGACACACGGTTACGGGTCATGGCGCTGTTTCGTTCGGCGTAGACGCCGCCGCCGTGATTGGCCTCGTTATCATGCACCTTGTTGTTGTCGACGAGCCCGAACGTGGAATAGATGCCGCCACCGTCGCCATCGGCGCGGTTTGACTCCACGTCATTGCCGACGGCCGAGGACCGCGAGAGAAATACGCCGCCTCCATCACCATCCGCTTTGTTTCCGAAAATGTCGTTGCCTTCCACACGGATGGTCGAGGTGTTCATGTATCCATATGCGAAAACGCCGCCACCGTCGCCGCCTGCCTTGTTGTGATGAATCTTGTTAGACGTTATGTGTATGATATCGTTTGTATATGCATAGACGCCGCCTCCGTTTGTGGCGGAAACGTTATCGTGAATATCGTTGCCTGTGATGACGGGACCGCCCTGACGGATTGCTAACCCGCTGCCCTCGTGATATGCAATTGTGGAGTCTTTTATCAGTGGCGACGCGGACTCTATAAGTATCCCCTTGCCTTTCTCTACAACGCATCTCTCGAGAATGCATCCGTCAAGATAGTCTCCGCTGCTGTTAAACTGGACGTCCTGGCTCAAATCCGCAAATATTATCTTGCCCCATCTCGCATCTGAATCTGCCGTGAATGTTATAGGATTCGAGAGGGTCCCTTTTGCCGCCAGCTTGCCGCGCACCATCAAGTTCTTGCCGCCCGCAACGCGAACGTGGACGCCTGGCTCTATCTCGAGGGCGCCACCCGGCATGACAAGCACATTATCAACCATTACGTATGGGCTCAAGCTCTTCCGAAGCTTCAATGTAGTTGTTATCGGGCCGGCCAGCAGCGAGGGGCTGTCAGCGATAGTTGTGAAGCCGGTTGGTTTGCTCCACTGCGACCAACTGCCCCCGGTCTTGCGATATGCCACGCGCCAGAAATACGTTTGATTGGCGAGAAGGTCCAGACCGGCAAGATTGAAGTTCAGGAGTTTATCGCCTGTTAGCAGTACGTCGGCTGCAGGAGCAGTGAAATCGGCGGGGGATGTTGATATCTGCCACCGCGACGAGTCGATGGCGCCGATCATCTCAGGAGCGCCGGTCGCGGGAATGTTCGTCTGAGTACTCGCTGTCAGAACCGCATTTCGCGGCAGGGCCGTTTCTCCGTCGGACGGAGACACGTTTTGAGGCGGCGCGAGGGATTCATCTCTGCCGGTGAAACGTATTTTGAGTTCCTCGGAGAAGCCGGTTTCTACGAGTCTGCTGTCAACGTGTTGATAGCCGGAGACCGCAAAGAAATACTCCTGTCCCTGCTTAAGGTCGCTTATCATGCATCGCTTATCGGGCCCAATTTGAATCGCGGACTCGTAGGGATATCCGCTCCCGGTCCCTGCGTAAACCTTATGTCCCTCGAACAAGAGTCCCTGTGGCTCCTCCCATGAGAGTTCCACGCCTTCATTTTTTGCTGTGGCTATAACGTTCACAGGCGGAGGCGCGGGAGCAGTTGTCGCCAGACTGTCGAGGGAAGGCAGGCAACTGGCCAGGCCGACTTCGTCGTTATCGAGCCAGTCAAACGTCAGGTGGAGTATTGCTCGCTCCGCTGCTCCCCAATAATTACGCGCTGCCATCACGTAAGGGGCCTCGGCTACGTTCGCGACGCGGAGCCCAAATCCCCGATTGTTCAAGAGGTTGTTTTCGTGGATATCCGGGTTGCCGGACACATAGACGCCTCCGCATGCGTTCTCGCCGTTCGCTTTGTTTCCGGCAAACGAGTTTTGGTGAATTTTGCCGGAGCCGAAATAGTAAAGTCCTCCGCCTTCAGGATTCAGCGCAATGTTTCCTATCACGCTGTTTGAGACGATTTCGGCGTTCTCGGCGTACGCGCCGCCACCTTGTCCGGCGGTGTTGGACTGTATAAGGTTTTCACGCACGAGGGAATCTACGGCATAAACGCCGCCGCCCTTCTCGGCTGCCGTATTCCCAATGACAGTATTCCGGAGAATCTGCGTTTCATAGGCGTACATGCCCCCGCCAAAGCGGTCACTGGTATTCCCGTATATTACATTGTCCCTTACGATAATATGGCCGCCCTCATAAGCGTAGGCGTAAATGCCGCCGCCGCCATGTCGTCCGCCTTCAGATATGTTGTTGTTGATCGTGTTGTCCGCTATGAGGACGTTCCTGTCGGTGTATGCGATTATGCCGCCTCCGTTGCCCGAGGCGAAGTCTTCCCTTGTCGAGTTTCCGTGAATGTGGTTTCCGACAATGCGCGGCGCGCCGAATTCGATTCGGATACCGCTCGAAACGTTGTCCCGGATATCGCATTGCGTGATGAAAGGCGCCCCGAACCGTATGAAAATACCTTGCCCCTTCTCGACGACGCAGTTCCGCATGATGCAGCCGCTGATGAAGTCTCCACTCTCTGAGAAGAGGGCGTCATCGCTGAAGTCCGTGAAATGAATAGTTCCCCACGGTTTGTTGGTTTGAGCCGTAAAGATTATCGGCTTTTCGGGCGTACCAACCGCTGTCAGCTTGCCTCTCAACTCGATCGTCTTCTCCGGCCCCAGTTCTATTCTGACGCCCGGTTGAATTTGGAGCGTCGCGCCTTCCTCGAGGCGGATGTTGTTTTTCACGATATACGGGCTTTGCTTTGCCCGCCACACGGCATTCCCCGAGATGTTGCGATCAATTGTGGTCGCTGCCTGCGAGAGTGAGGGACCACTCGCCACAATTGCAGACAACACAACCACGCCGAGCAGCTTTCGAATGCAGGATGTCATCATCATATACCCCCCCATTTGCATATTCCGGTTCATCTCCTAGTACTCCTCCATCTGAGTCCAATCCACTTCCGGGCCTTTCGGCTTCTTCTCTTCCTCAGTTATAGGCGTGGGCACTTTGTCCATGATCATGAGGTACTTTGAGACCAGGTCGATCCACATCTCCGGGTCCGATACTCTAGGCGCGCCGTCCGGAGTGTAGTATACGTAAGGCATTTTTGTGCCTGCGCCCGCGTATTTGTCCGGATTCCGCAGGAAATTCTTTATCCATTCGAATCGCAGCCTGTTCTTGGAAAGCATGAGGTTTATGGACAGGTCTTCGAGCTTGACGTCCGCCGGCAGACCGCCTTCCACCGAGATGGGATGACATTGCATACATTTGTCGGAACGCACTTTGTATTCTCCCATGTCGATGTCAAGTTTCGGCATTTCCTCTCGCTGGGGAAGGAGCACGTACGGCGCACGCGCAACCTGGGGCGAAGTCGCCGTAATCGAGAAATAGTCAATCAGGCTCTGGGCTTGCTCGTACGAGAATGAGAAAGTGGGCATCCTCATCTTGAGCCATGGCCTCATTGGGACAGGCTTGCTCAGATACTGAAACGCCCATTGCGGCTGCACTTTGTCGCCCTCGCCCACGAGACGCGGCGGCACATACGTCTTCAGGCCGATGAACTGGTCGATGCGCGGCTTCACATTTTCCTCGAACATGTGGCAGCCGCGGCAGTTACTCTCCGTGATAATCCTGTCCCCGGCCAGCGCCGCTCGCTGGCCCGGTGTGGCTGCAAACATATACTTTTCCGGCAGAGGGAACGCGCGATTGGAGAGATAGAAAGTTGTCAGGCTTTCCATCTCCTCTTTCTCGAATTGGTACTGAGGCATCTTGAGCGGCATGTCTTTGGTTTCATAGATTTTCGGATTCTTGATCTTGTTGTATATCCAGTCCCATTTTGTTCTCTCAACCTTCGAGTCACCGAACGGGAGTTCGTCGAGCGTCTTCTTGGCGACCTCGGCAACCTCGACGCCGGGCATCGGCGCCTTATCAAGCGACTTGATTCTGTGACATCCGTAGCAGCCGAACAACTGCACCAGTTTTTCGCCGTTCTGTATTGAAGCTCCCTTGGTTGTCAGCTTCTCGACGCTCACGATGTCGCGGCTCGCCTTGAGAGACATGAGGTAAACCGTAAGATTCTTCCTGTCCGTCTCCGTGATATCCAGTCTTGGCATCGGTGTCTCGGGATTGTATGCCTTCGGGTCCTTGAGGTACTCGAATAGCCAATTGGCGTTCAGCTTAACGCCTGCGTCGGAAAGGTTCGGAACACGGCGGGCGAGAGAAGCCTCGTCCTTGCTTGTCGAATGGCACGCCTTGCACCCAAGTTCCGTGAAGAGGCGCTCTCCTTCGGTCTTTGACGCCGAAGCGAGATCGACCTTCGGGTAGGCGCTCTCCGATTTCAGCGAGAGTACAAAAGCGGTCAAATCTCTCATCTCATCATCGGTAAGTTTGAACGCAGGCATAACGGTGTTCGGCCGAACCTTCTCAGGTGTTCGCAGCCAGCTTAGCATCCATCGTTCATTCGCAAGCTTGTCTTTCAACCCCTCGAAAGTCGGCGCGAACTTTTGAAGTTTCTCGAATCCCCGGGCGCTGTGACAGGAATAGCAGCCGTACTTTGAAAACGCGAGACGACCCGCCTCAACTTTTTCCGCGCCTTTGAGTCCATGCGGGGTCTCGTGGCAGCCGATGCATGTAGCTTGCAGGTATTCCTTCGGAATGAGCGGGTTGAACCAGGTGTCCTGTCGTCCGTGGGCAGCGCGAGTTGATGTGCCTACTCCTTGTCCGCTATGACAGATGGTACAGCCGAACTTCTCCACGCGGTGCTGGTTCAAATATTCTCCCGGGTGTGTCCTGAACGGTTCGGGCGCGTCAGCAAACAGAGGGTTGTCGATTCCAAGGTGACAAGTTGTGCAAAGGTCTCTGATATTGGCTTCAGGCAGGAATACCTGGCGCAGACGTAGGGGCGTCGATGCTACCTCGCGAAGCTGTTTTTCCCACTCTTCTTTGCTGGAAGGGTTGGTTCTTTCGATAGGGTTTTTGATTTTCGCCTGTAACCTGCTTTCATGGATTCTCTGGAATTTGCGCTGGTATTCGATCCATTCCTTCCGGGTCTCATCCTGGAACACGCGATAGCTCAACGCCGCGAATACAATCATCGCTGCCGAGAATAACAGACGATGGCTCATTTTTGCTCTGATTCCGCTCATATTTGTCTTCTGCTCAGATGTTGAACCAGGGCGTCACCAATATGTATCTGACATTGAACGCCAGCCTGAGGATGATTTTCACAACGACGCCGTACATCAGAAGCACGAGCGTCACGGCAGCCACATACCGCGCGACGCCCATCTTTTGGAGGAATTTTCTGTAGAGGAGTTTGGGCAACGTCAGACCGAGCCCGAAATACAGGGCGAGCAGACCCATTCCTGACCATTGCGACATGTTCACCAGTGTTTCCTCGGCGCTCTTGGCGACGGACCAATCTTCCCATGGCCAGTAAAACTGCCAATTGGGGCCGCGCAAGAATTGTCCAACCAGAATCAGAATTATCCACATGGAGAAACCGAAGATGAAGCTGGAAGCTGCCGCCTTCCGCCCGCGCAGGCGATAGGTTCCAACTCCGGATTTGCTCACGTCGAGATAGGGGATAAGCATAAGTCCGAGGATAATCAAGGTGGGGACGGTCACACCGGCGATCCATGGATCGAAATACACAAGCAACTCCTGGAGTCCGACGAAATACCACGGCGCCTTTGCCGGGTTTTCGGTTTTGTTCGCGTCTGCTATGCTGCGCAGCGGCGCATTCACAGTCATCGACCATAGGAGCAATCCGATGGAGGCAACAATCACGGCGATGGCCTCTTTGATCACAAGGTCAGGCAATACGAACGCATATTCGTCCCGATACACGTCATCGAGCTTCTTCTCTTCTATTCCCATCTCCACATCCTTGGAATACGTCAATACTCGCTAATCTGTGCCCTTCGCAAATGATGAATGAGAGAATTCATCATTCCGCATTCATCGTAAACCTAAAGCGGGTGCGAAATCCCGCCGTCTTTTCTTATCCGCCAGAAATGAACCAACATAAGAACGGTCGCCGCCAGTGGCAGGAAGATGCAGTGGAGCACGTAGAATCGGAGAAGAGCGTTTTCCCCCACGGCGGTGTCGCCAAGTAGCAAGTAGCGAACGTCGTTGTCGGGCCGGATGCCGAGCACGGAATGGAAAGGTCCGTCTGCTCCCAGGAACGGAGTTGCGCCTCCCATTCTTGTGCCGACCGTGATGGCCCAGAACGAAAGCTGGTCCCACGGCAGAAGATAGCCGGTGAAACTGAGCAGTAACGTCAGCACTAGGAGGACTACTCCCACCACCCAGTTGAATTCCCTCGGCGGCTTGTACGAACCCGTCAGGAAAACGCGAAGCATGTGCATCATCACCAGAATCACCATCGCATGGGCGGCCCAACGGTGCAGGTTGCGCATAACCACTCCAAACTTCACCGAGTGCTCGAGCAGCCTCATATCGAGGTACGCATATTCCACCGTCGGGCGATAATAGAACATGAGAAGTACGCCGGTCACTACCTCCACGATGAACATATAAAACGTGAGCCCGCCCAGGCAGAAGGTATGCGTGATCCTTAAGCCGGTCCTGTGGACCTTGGGCGGATGAACGTGAAGGAAAAAGTTGGAGACTACCGTCAGAACCCTGTTGCGGGACGTGTCGCTAAACCGGTGTCGGAATATGGACCGCCATATCTGACTCTTTGTGACTTTTTCTGAAATCCTGTTCATCGTCATATCAAAGACATTAAGCGCTATTTCCCCGGATATAGCCCCCTGAGATACGCCATGTCCGCCGTGCAAAAATTTGCCGACAAACCAACGAGGGAGCAATAAAACGAAACGGCCGGCTCGCAAAGGTTAGGAATGTTCGCCTTGAAAACAGCCTCCGTCTTCTTGTGAAGTTGAGGCAGCCACTTCGCCGGGTGTCGTGAGAGAAAATCTATTTCGGCTGCGCAATAAGGCGCCGGGTCTTCTCCACGCTGGAGCGCAAGCACCTCTTTGAACGCCAGATAATGCATGAACTCAAGCTCGGTTGTTATGTGATCGGGCACTTCTCTTTCCCGCGCTTCGGCCACGCTGAGACCGAAATGGTTGTAGAAGCGCACAAGCTCTTCCATGTTTCCCATACGGTCGGCCGCGTACTTTCCCTCGATCAGGGGACAGGGAGGGCCACCGGGCCCTCCTTCAAAAACCCTGACGAACTCGGCCTCAAAATCGTCCTGTGAGACGCCCTTGAGCAGTTGTCCGGAAAGGGCGCCCTCTTCTATCCGGACCTCAAACGGAATCTCGCGCAACACCGCCAGGGCCGACTTGAGGACGTCGCCGTCCCTGGCCATTTTGAGGAACTCCTCGTCGGGATAACGGAATGATTCCGCCAGAAACCGGTACGTCTGGCTCCGGCGGGCTCGCGCCATCTGCTCCGGACCTTCTATTTGGCCTAATTCGGCGAATGGTTTCATGCTTGCCTCAAACCGCTGTTTCCGGGTCTTTGTCAAACGGCCCGAACATTTTCTTCCATCGTTTCGCCATGAGTATCTCCATGAGTTCCGATTTCTCTCCATCGCGCGCCCGCTCCATCTCCTGCTGCAACAGTTTGAAAGACTGCTCGACCTCGGGGCCGAACAAGTCAACCATGTATTTCAGAGGGATGCGCGGCTTCGAGAGGTCCACTTTGCCGGTCTCGTCCAGTCGCGGCGGCGCAAGCGGCGGAACATAGAACACGTTGGGCTCTGTTCCGAATTTCGGGAAGAGCGGCAGAGCGACTTTCCATTTCTTCACGAGTTGATATACCGGTCCCTGTTCGTTGTCGACGTAATCCACGAATCTCACGCGGCCGGTACACTGCCGCGCACATGCGTTCGGGACGCCTTTCTCTATTCTTGGATAGCAGAAGATGCATTTCTGGCTCGTGAGCTTCTCGAAGTTGAAATAGATTTTCTTATATGGGCACGATTCCAGACAAAACCTGTATCCCTTGCACCGGTTCTGGTCTATCAGCACGATTCCGTCTTCCTCGCGCTTGTAGATCGCGTGTCTCGGGCAAGCATCGAGACACGGCGGGTAGGTGCAGTGGTTGCATATTCTGGGAAGATAGAAGAAGAAGCTGTTGGGATACTTGATGCCAACGGCGCCCTGGTCCTCATCCCAATTCATTGACCACTCGGGCGCTGTTCCGTCCGGGTTCGTCGCCTTGAGCACGGACGTGCCGAACTTGCTGTTTATCACTTCCTCATGATTGAACTTCCAGAAGTCGCCGAACTCCTTGCGGGTCGGCAAATTCCCTCGAATCGGCTCGCGAACCTTGCCCTCGAACAACACTTTGTATCCGCCGCCGCTCTTCTCGAAGTCTTTGGGCGTTCCTTTGCCGGGCATGGTGTTGACCGTGTTCCACCACATATATTCGCGGCCTTCCTTTTTGGTCCACGTGTTCTTGCACGCCATGCTGCACAGTTGGCATCCAATGCACTTGTTGAGGTCCAGGACCATTGCAAGTTGCCGCTTCGTCTTGCGCAGTTCATCTTTTATGGCGACCGTCTGTTGCGCAAGTTCCTCTTGTCTCTTCTTTTCTTCCGGCGATAATTGCTTGTTTGCTTCGACTTCTGCCATGAGCTTTGTCTCCTACATTAGTACTGCTGAGTTCCCCCAAGGAATCTGTCCCGCAAATCGCCAAGCGGCTCAATGCGCCTTTGTAAGGGCGCAACATGCTGCGCTTCTGCAAATGGAATCATGATGATCGGACACATTCCGCTGATTTCCTCACGCTAACACCAGGTCGCGCCATTCTTTTGAGAACGCCTTGACACCGCCGCGCTCGCCTGCGGCTCCCTCCCACGCTGCAATACCAAGAGGCTTCTTGCCTCCGGCAGCGAGCTTGACGGCGTCTTCCTCGACCTGGAGGGCACGCCCCATTACTACCTTCCATTCGTTATCTTTCCATTCCGAGTTCGCAAAAACGGAGCTTTTCTCGGTGTACAGACTTGTCGAGAGCCCCTGCGTGACCTGGTTCTTCGGCTTGTTGTCGAAGTCGGCTCTCCAGTACCATGCGTTGGTCGGAGCGTCTTCTTTCCCCATTTCCTTTATCGGAGTGTCAATGCCTTCTTTCATGGGAAACAGCAGCGCCACTGCGTCGGGGAATATGTTCAGGTCGCCGATTGAGGTGCTTCTCTCTTTGGGTGTCCATTTGATGTAGAAGAACACCTCTTTGCCGTTGTGAAGGCACTTCATGCTGACCTTCGTTATCTTGCCGATTTCCTTTTCGTCGCGGGTTGCCTTGATGTAGGGTGACGGCTGGTTCGCCAAAGGAGTCGCCGCCATCTCGAGCACGTATTCCTTCGCGCCCGCCCAAGCGGGAGAATCAAGTTTGAGCAGTTCTTCCTTCGAGGCCGCAACCTTGTTTGCCACGAGCTGTTCCACGGTTGTCACTGTGTTCTCAGCCATGAGTCAATAACCCCCTTATCGTTTGCTCCAACCCTATGCCTTTTCGACCTCGACCGACACGGCCCGGTCAATAGGTTGGATGCACCAATTCCAGCGGTAGTAGTTCAAGTGGCCGTAACCGGCTGCCAGGTCAAGCCACTTTATCATGCCGGGAATAGCCGTGTCGTAACTCTTCCAGCCCTCGAACTGGTACGGCTCCCATGCGTGATATATGATGATCTGTCCCGGACGGGTTTCATCCTGCGAGCGCGCGGCCGCCGTCAACTTCACGTGAATCTTGAAGTCGTCAAAGTCGTTGTGCACCCGCACGAGGTCGCCTTCCTTGATGCCCCGTTTCTCGGCGTCCTCCGGATTCATGAACATGAACGGACGGCCTTGATGCGTCCGCGCGAGCACGTCATCGGTGATCCAGATGGAGTGGACACTCCATCTCTGATGCCCGCTCGTCATCAGCAACGGATAGTTGCCTCCCATCTTCGGGTTGTCCTTGTGGACCGGGAAACCCTCGCCTGCCTCAAGGAACCAGTCATGATCGATATAGAAACTGATTCTCCGGTTGTACGTGGGGTACGGTATCTTCTTGGCCGTATGATATGTCAGAGGCACAATCGGCTCATCCGGCTTGATGTCGGTCGCAAGATGCTTCCCGATGATGTCTATCTTCGAGATATTGGTGAACCGGATTATGCCTTCCTTGCGAAGGTCTTTAATAGTCGTGCCCTCCGGCAGCGTGCCCAATTGGGCGCTAAGTTGGAGCGCGTCATCGAGGGTGTCATCGGCATTGGTGCGGTTCAGCGTCTGATGCTTTACCAATACCGAGAGGTCGATCTCCGTTTCGTTGCGGCCCGTGTACTTCATGAATTTCCGCTCTTCGCCGAGTTTTTTCATTCTCTCGGCTAGCCGCCTGAACACTTCCCACTCATCCAGCGCTTCGGCGGGTGGAGGAACAGCCTGTTCGGTAAGCGTCACCCACGGGACGTGCGGAGTCGGGAATCGCGTGTCGGTCTTTTCATAGAAGCCGGCGCCGGGCAAGACCATGTCGGCCATCAGAGCCGTTGTGCTCCACCGGGTTTCAACTGTGAATATGAACTTGTACTTTTTCCACAACTCGGGATAGATGTTCTTCCACCAGCCGCGATTCTTGCGGGCCGGGCTCGTTCCTAAGAAGCAGTAGACCTGCGGATTCTGGTCCCGGGCCGGCCGCACATACGGTTTCCACCACCCCTTTTCGTCGACAGCTTCGTTCATATATTCCGCAAAGGTGCGTTTCATTGTGGGACAATGCCATGCCTTGTTTTCCCATGTCTGCTTATAGTTGGAATGATAATAGTAGAGGAAAGCCGGAGGCACCATGCCCATTCGCTTCTTGTTGGCTTCCCGCTCGAGCTCTCTCTGCACGATTTCGTCGGTTATTTCCGGATCGGCCTCTCGCATGTCTTTTGCGTCTCCTCTCATGCTCAAGACCTGACGAACCGTTGCGAGTCCCTCTCTTTCGCGGATCATGAGGGCAGTCGCGCCGTCAAACAACGATTCGTTCCAGCCGCGAATGCCGCTGCCCTTGTTGCCCACGCTGCCGGTAAGAGCGAGCAGCAGGCACATCGTGCGCTCCATTAGGTCGCCGTGATAATACTTGGCCGAGTTCCAGCCCACGAGAACCTGCACGTGGCCGCGCGCCTTCCACGCCCGGTGTGCGAGGCGAACGATGGTTTCGGGGTGAACGCCGCAAATCTTCGACGCCTTCTCAGGCGTGTAATCACGGTTGATCATTTCCTTGAAAATATCAAACCCGGGTCTGACCTCGACTTGCTGCCCATTTTTTAGAGTGACCGTGAATTTACCCTCGAGCGCAGGATCACACGGCAGCGTCAATGTGCCGCGCGGAGCTTTGACGGGGGCGTTTGTCGCCGTGTCCCAGAAATACATCTGGTCTTCTCTTCCTGCGCCCGTCATATCGGGCTCGCGCAGGAACTTCTTTGTGTCGCTTCTGATGAGTAGCGGGAAATCCGTCTGTTCTTTTACGAACGCTTTGTCGTATGTGTCCTCCGCAATGAGGACCTGGCCCACGCCGAGGCCCAAAGCCGCGTCACCGCCGGTCTCTATCGGAATCCACTCGTCTGCATGAACCGCCGATGGGGAAAAATCGGGCGCTATCGTCACTACCTCTGCGCCGTTGTATCGCGCAGCCGAGATGAAGTGACAGTCAGGAATCCGGGTATATATCGGATTCATGTGCCAGATGAGAATAAGCTTCCCGAAGAACCAGCCGTCCACCGAATCGCAGAACTGGAATTTGCCGAAGGTCTCGTACACGCCCTTATTGAAGTCGCCGATAGTCGAGTTGACATCGAGTTCGGTTGCGCCGATACCGCTGAAGAAGCGGAAGCCGGCCATGAGGTGAATCCAGCCGCCGTTGCCCGGGCCGGGCTCAAAGATGACAGTCTCCGGACCCTCCGTCTGGATCGCGTCCATCAAGTGGGCGCAGACTTCATCAATTGCCTCGTCCCACGTGATTCTCTTCCATTTCCCTTCGCCGCGTTCGCCGACCCGCTTCATCGGATACTTCACGCGGTCGGGGTTATACATCATATTCGAGTAGGAGCAGCCTTTCTGGCAGCCGCGCGGATTCCAGTCGGGGCTGCCCGGGTCAATGATAGGATATTTACCCGCCTGCTCTTCGCGCCAGACAACGCCGTCCTTCGTATACACTCGCCATAGGCAGTTGCCGGGATAACAGTCCACGAGATGTGTGCCATACGTGACCTTGTCCCATTTCCACTCATCTCTGTGCAGACTTTCCCATCCCTTGTACTCCCACTTCTGGAACACTTTCTCCGTCGCCTGCGCTGTGCCCCCCAGAAAACCCAGCGAGTCGAGCGAAAGCGCCAGCGTGGTTACTCCGGTAACCTTCAGAAACTGACGCCTTGTGAACCTGAAATCTGTCATAGCAACCTCCTTGCCCATAGTTTACAGTTTACAGTCTACAGTCCACGGTCATAACTCGAAACCGTAAACCATTCACTATTCACCACGAACCACTCACCATGAACCATGAACCAATACTCCCCTTTCGCCTTCTTCTTGAGAGCGAAGCGAAGAATCTCTTCTTCTTTCCCCTTTCGCCTTGCTCCTTGCTCCCTTCGCCTTCTTCTTAGAGTTTATGGTTTGAGCGCAATCTTAATCACATTATCAAGCTTCTTATCGAACATCTCATACCCCCTCACGGCTTCTGCCAGGGGCATTGTGTGCGTGATGAGCGGTGTCATATCCAACAAGCCTGCCTCGATTATCCTCAAAAGCCGCGCCATGTGGATCACGTTCACAAGGCCCATCGTTATGCCGATGTTCTTGACGCAGAGCTGCGACATGAGGAGTTCCTGTGGTTCTTCAAACACGCCTACAATTGAAACGTTGCCGCCCGGTTTGACTGCCTGAAAACAAGCGTCGAACGTCGGCTTTATGCCGACCGCTTCTATTGCCACGTCCGCGCCGCTGCGATTTGAGAATTCCTCGAGGAGACTGGTGGGCGCGCCGCCGGTAAGTTCCTTTATCTCGTTGACCGCGTCGGTTTTCGTGGGATCGATTGTGTGCGTTGCCCCGAGCTTCCTGGCTATCTCCAGCCGGTGCGGTATAGGATCGACCACGATCACTTTTGAGGGGCTGAAGAGTCTTGCGCACGCCGTCGCGCAGAGGCCCACCGGCCCCGCCCCGAAAACCGCTACGGCGTCGCCAGGCGCAAGCTTTCCGTTTGTCACGGCGAAGTATCCGGTTGATAGAATATCGCCCACGAACAGCGCCTGTGCGTCCGTCAAACCGGCAGGTATCTTGTGCATGGCGATCTGAGCAAACGGCACGCGCACAAAATCTGCCTGCGCGCCGGCAAGATTCCCCAGCAGGGGGCCGCATCCGAAGACGCCGCTGCGAACGCATTTGGGCAGAATCCCCTTCAGGCACATCTCGCATTTGCCGCATTGTACGGTGCACGCAACCGCGACCCGGTCTCCCACCTTGAACCCGTCAACATTGGAGCCGAGTTCCTCAATAACTCCGACGAATTCATGGCCGAGTACGTCTCCCGGCATCATCGGCGCCGCTCCATGAATCATGTGGATGTCGGTTCCGCAGATGCTTGTGAGCGTCACTTTGATGATCGCGTCGTCCGGGCTTTGCATCGTGGGACGGGGAACATCCGCTAGCGCTACCTTGTTGATCTCCTGAAAGACTATCGCTTTCATTTTCACCCCTCACCGTTTTCTGAAGGAACCATTCTGATCGCGTTCCACGGACAGCCTTCGATTCGTGCGCCAAGATATCCTCTGGTGACACAACTTCGACATCCCATGCATCTTTCGGTGTTCACCTGCATTCGCCTGAAATGAAAACTGCTCTCGTCGGAAACGTACTCGAGCGCTCCCTCGGTCGGGCAGAACAATTTGCAGACGGGTGTCCCCGCACACCCCGTGCAGCTTTCATCTACAAACGCAACAAATCTCTTCTTGGCCACTTCTTCTCACTCACCGGACGCTTTACTCTTCGACCTCAAACCTTCGACCTTCGACCTTAGACCTTTATATAAGCCTTCTGCTTTTCGAACTCCTTGATATCGTATACGACACTCGTGTCAACCACCAGGTTGCCTCGCGCATTCATGTATATCTTGAGCCTGTCCAGGGGCCGGGGCGCAGGCCCGGCGAAATTGACCCCATTCGAGTAGAACTGGCTCCCGTGACACGGACATTTGAATATCCGCAGCCCCGGAAACCAATTGACTGTGCACCCGAGATGCGTGCAACGGGCAAAGATCGCGTAGATGCGGCTGGTCTCTCGTATAACAAAGAAACGTTGCTCGCTTTTCCATTTGGATTCGACGTAGACGACTCCGCAGGTATCAGGATCAGCGCATATCAAGAAGTCGGCGACCATTCCGATTTCGAAAGTGCTTGGCGGATGGAAAACCACAGAGGGCGAGAAAAAGCGAACTGTCTCCACTGCGCCGACGCCCGTCAATCCGAAAAGCGTTCCCCATCCGACTACCGAAAGGCTCTTCTGGAACATTTCTCGGCGTGTTATTCCGGGAGGAAGCGATTCGCTGCCCTGTTCGTTTATGGCCGGCCCCGTCTCCGACATGTTCTTCCTCTCAGGATGCATTCATTGCGAGCGAAGCGAAAAATCCCCTCACTCTTCACTATTCCGCATTCATCATTGAGCAAGGGTCCGTCTCCGCCATCTTCCCTCCACTCAATCTCTGGTTTCCTGCGCAACCTCACTGCCCTGTCAATCCGCTGCAACCCCTTTTCTTCTCTCCGAAATTCGCGTAATTCGTGTTCCCAATCTCTTCTCTTTCTTCTTACTTTTTCTTTTCTTCTTCTTTGTCCCTAATCCGTGTAAATCCGTGGTTGCATGCTTCTTCTTTTTCTTTATTGCGCGTTCATTCCGCGGTTTATCTCGCGGCTGACCTTGAGTATCGAACGCCTGTGCAGAATACCGAGCAGAGTGTTTATCAGATTCACGCCGGTCTCGGCCATTGTCGTCATTTCATCAAACGACAGCTTACCGGTGACGGCCTTGGAGAAAACCGTCACCTCTTGCTTCGCCAGAACTTCGATGAGGTCCTTGTACATCGACAAGAATTCATCCGTGAAACCGGACTCCACAGTGAAACCGGCC
>JACRIR010000086.1 GCA_016215705.1 Candidatus Poribacteria bacterium
AAACTTATTGAAGCTATCCGTAATAAGGAGGGAAAAACAAAATGAGAGACGCAGAGAAGACAATCGGAAACATGATTGACAACATATCAGTATCGATTATCAGTTCCGTTGACGAAGAAGGCTTTCCTAACACAAAAGCTATGCTCCCGCCAAGAAAAAGGGATGGCATAAAATATATATTCTTCACAACGAATACATCTTCGATGAGAGTAAGACATTACTCCAAAAATCCAAAAGCTTGTGTATATTGCTTTGATCAGAGATTTTTCAGAGGCGTTATGCTTAAAGGAACGATGGAAGTCTTAGAAGATAGCAAATCAAAGAAGATGATCTGGAGAGATGGCGACGAAAAGTATTATCCTGAAGGCGTAACAGATCCAGATTATTGCGTGCTTAAATTCACCGCGCAAAATGGCAGATACTATAGCAATTTCAAATCTGTAAATTTTGAAATCAGATAATGGCGGGAATCCATTTCGAGACAACGAGTTATTGGAGTACGTTCATGAGAATCACAGGAGTTCAGGAAAGCGACAGTGAGCAATGCGGATTGGGGATTGGGCGGATGTATATCGCACCTTTTCTATTGTAATCGCACGGAAAGGATAAATTCCAATAGATTCTGCGAATGAATTCGTACCTACACGGGCGCAATGAATTGCGCCCCTACAAGAACGTGCTCCCGTGGCATGGCGGGCGATTCGCGAGTCGCCCTTACGAGAATGTGTCCCGTACCTACAAATGCGATTATGACCATCCAGCAGCCCGTACTGCGCGAATCGACGCCCCACTCAGTTTATCGGGAAAAGGACGGCATATTGCCACGCCATGATCATCGCATGGAACAGGGCGGTTAGAAAGTAGTTTCCGCTCAGGCGGTACACGTATATGGAGAACAACTGAAATACGATGTTGTAAAGGGTCATAGGGATGACAATCAGCATGATGAAATCGCCCGTTAGTCCGAGCCGCACCCCGAGAACGAGCATGGCCAGAGGGATGAGAATGCCGATCAACGATGCGACCGCCGCCACAAGCGTGCCTCCGCGTTTGAACGAAGCCTCGAACGCTATGAAGAACGGCAGGAGGAGCGGAAAGATCACAAATGCCCAGAGGAGTCTCTGTGCGGTGAAGAACTGGCGAAACCATGTTTCGGTGGCAATTGCGCCGAGGGTGATGTAGACGAGAATGAAGAGCGCAAAGGCTGCGAAGACGGCCCGAGCAGGTTTTACGGTGAATTGAGCGAAGTCGATGTTTCCTCTGCGTGAGGCCACGAAGAAGAAAATTACGCCGACAACGAAGAAATACGAAATGAGGTAATCTCCGACCGGCATTGGAATGAAAGACAGCGGCGGCGCGAGTGTAATCACGAAGAGAGTGACGAAGCAGACAAGCGTAAATGCAACCAGATTGAGCACGACCTGGCGGCCGGTCCGTTTTGCGATGGTCGGGAAGTACCACGCGAGGCCGTAGCAGCAAAAGAAGAAGATCAGGAACGAGAAGACATACATCCATCCCATCCAGGGCAGTCTCGGGTCGGACACTTGTCCGCTCATGGGCGGCAAGCCCCACACCTGGTGCAGCCAATCGAGCATCTGTCTTTGAGCGTCCATCGAGAACAGGATTGTGAGATGGTCCGTGCCTTTGACCATGCTGAGGCGGCGGGCCGAGCCGTCGCCGAAGGAACCGTAGGTAGCGCCGGCAGCCGGGCGCTCCTGCTTTATGGAATCTCTTAACATCTGTTCGGCGGCATGATGGAGGTCGGGCGGATCATTCTTGGCATATATGATGAAGAGATTTCTCGGCAGCGTGTCGGTCACCTTGGCGCTGATGCCGGAAATCGGCACAGTGGCGTCGATGTCGGGGTCGGTGAACGCATAGGTCACTACGGCGCCGCCGCCCATCGAGTGACCCATGATGGCGATCCGGTCGGTGTCAACTTCTTTTGATGTCTGGCCAAAGGACACCGGCATTCTCTCGTTCAGGTTCTTGGCGAAATCGACCACCAGCTTCATGTCTTCTTGAAGCCGGTTGTGGTCGAAGCCGACGTTGTTCTGGCCGTGCCCCCGGAAATCGAAGGTGACCACGGCGAAGCCGTCCCGCAACAGACTGTATGCGAGCGACTGCATCATCTCTTTGTCCGCCGTGAACCCGTGAGCGACGATGACGATGGGAGGTCTCGGGGCCTCGGGGAGATAAACCTGCGCAGGTATCCGGCCGGAAATCAGGACATCACGCCTGTCGAATGAGTCCCGATATGCGTCCGCGCGCCTATAGAATGAAAAAAGGAGAACCAGGAGGACGATCGCGACGACAAGAGCAGCGAGCCTCTTTATTGAACGCATCTTTTGAGCCCTCCTAACGAAAGTAGGTTCATGGTTTGTGGGTTATGGTTGAATCTCAAAGAGCCTCGCCATTGTTGCCCTTAATTTGGGGACACGATGGGGCATCATGTCCCCAAATTAAGGAGCGTTTCTTCCACAGTCAGCCGCGCCACAGGCGTGGTCAGACGCTCCTAAGAAGAATGGTTCACGGTTTACAGTTTACGGTTGAAAAGATTGTGGAAGCGCGCCATCTCGCGGCGTGAACCAATGGACCGAATAATGGACACTATACCCGCAAGATTTGTGAGTGTCAACTATAGGTGAGGCGAAAGGCGAAACGGGAACCGATTGCGGGGATTGCGGAATGAACAAAGAAGAAGCAAGGAAGACTGCGAAAAGAATGATTGGAGATGAATTATGAGCTTCTTCGCTTCGCTCAGAATGACGTTAAAGAAGGTCGGAACGAACACCCTACATGGAAATCACGAGGGCGCAATGAATTGCGCCCCTACAGACAAGAATGAAGAGAATCTGGGACACGATGTCGCATCGTGTCCCAGATTCTCTGAGGCGCGATTTATCGCGTCCGATATGTGGCGGAGCCAAGGAGAGAGCCGAGGTGAGAGATCCGAGGTGTCAAGGCCGAGGTTGACCACGTGGGCGCACCATGATAGAATATGCGCGTTTTGAGGAAAAGAGTCGCGTCTTGGGCGACCAAAAAAGAAACTGACGACAACCTCCGAATCTTACTAATGAGCAACGCTTGCAGGGGGAATTCATGAGAATAGCGCGCGGGAAGGTTTTCTTGATTCTGGCTATGTTGGCGGTTGGATTTGTCACGAGTTGTGCGCTGTTCGACAAAGAGGACGAGGAATTATTGCCTACCAGAAAGGTAAGGGTGCTTGCTTTTCCCGTGCGCCCGCTGGAGTTTGAGAACATCTATTGCATGCAGGAAATGGAAAAAATAGAACTGTCGGGTTCCTTGAAGAATATTTCGTATGCGCCGATTTCAGGTGTGCAAGTGCATGCGAAGCTATATTTTGCCGGCGAGCTTCCCAGCGAAAGATTTGTCCTGCCGCTCAGCCCGCCGATGCTTCAGCCGGGGCAGACCGGAACGTTCAGTCTGACGGGGAAAGAGGTGAGCCATACAGTCAGCCACGTCGAGTTGCACGCGCAATGGCAGGATTTCGTTCCGGCGGGGCAATGAACGCAAAAGTGAAAGGTGAAAGGGCAAAGGTGAAAGTGGACAAGCAACTGGCTTACGGCTAACGGTCTGCAGTTCGCGGTTGAGAGATGAAGCGATTTGCGCTTCTTTTTGCCCATTCCTCATTTTTCCCCAGTTTTCTCTTTTCTCCAATCCATTGATTCCTTTCGTTCTTTCCCGACCGGAAACCAGAAACGCTGCGCGCTTTACGCGGAGGTGCTGACTCTTTATGCAACTGCTGATAAAAGCGGCAAGCTTCATGGTCTCCTTTCAAGAAAGAGGGTCCCGTCCATCTCTCTCCTTGCGTCATAATTCGTTGTCGTTTCATTAGTTCTGCTTCGTCACAGCAATCTCGTGGCAAGCTTGGCATCGTACTTGCCAAATACCCTTAAGAAACCCGGTTCATTGTTTGTGGTTTGGGGCAAGAAGCTCCAAAGTGAGACTTTCGCCAAAAGCAGCAGGTAGGGAATGAGATTGGGCGGACTGGTTCTTCCGATTGTTTTGAGACTCTGTGCCAGCCAGCCAAAGTCGCGGGGTCAGAAGGCCGGCCCGCCCGATTGTAAAGAATAGGCGAAAGGCGAAAGGGGCCGCGCGAAGCGCGCGGTGTTCGGAGTTTATGGTTTATGGTTGTGAACCATGAACCAGAAACCGATTTTGAAATTGGGAACGCTGGGAGCCGGAGCATCCCATTAAAGAGACACGGAACCACAGCGCGGCATAGCTACGACCAACCAAAGAAGAAGAGGGATCCGCAGATTTCGCTGATCCCACGAATAAAGAAGGCCACTGATTTAGACTGATCTGCGCAGATTTCAGGGAAAACAAGAAGGGGATTGATCGATGAAGAAAGCGGCAAGCATTTTCGGTGGTGTTCTCGCAATCCTTCTGCTCGTCAGCATGCCGGTGTTCGCGGATGAGCCGGCGGGGGAAATTGTCTCCGGGCAGGCGTCGGTCGTCGCGACTCAGGTCGCTACGGCCGCTGCGGCTGCGCCGACGGTGGACACCGGCGACACTTCATGGATTCTGATTTCTTCGGCGCTGGTAATGCTGATGACACCCGGGCTTGCCCTTTTCTACGGCGGCATGGTCAGAACCAAGAACGTTCTCGGGACAATCATGCAGAGTTTTGTCGCTCTCGGCGTGATCACTATCCAGTGGGTTCTCTACGGCTACAGCCTGGCATTTGGGCCAGATGTCCACCACGTTGTGGGAAACCTCGACTGGATCGGGCTCAGGGGAGTCGGGCTTGAGCCGTACGCTGCTTATGCGGCCACGATCCCGCACCAGGCATTCATGGTTTTTCAGATGATGTTTGCCGTCATTACTCCGGCGCTGATCACGGGCGCTATTGCCGAACGATTCAAGTTCAAGACGTATCTTGTGTTTCTGATTCTATGGGCGACATTGGTTTATGATCCCATGGCCCATTGGGTCTGGGGGATTGGCGGCTGGATCAGGAATCTCGGCGCTCTTGATTTTGCAGGCGGTCTTGTCGTACATATAAGTTCAGGGGTTGCCGCGCTCGCGGCGACACTGGCTGTGGGAAAGAGGAAAGGTTACGGCGAAGAACCCATGCCGCCGCACAATTTGACCATGACACTGCTTGGCGCAGCCTTATTATGGTTTGGCTGGTTTGGTTTCAACGGCGGGAGCGCAGTGGCGTCGGGCTCGCTGGCCACGTCTGCTTTTGTAGTGACCCATATCTCGACAGCGGCCGCGGCGCTCTCCTGGATGATCGTTGAATGGTCGCATCGAGGCAACCCGACTGTTCTTGGAGCGGCCTCGGGCGCAGTCGCGGGACTTGTCGCTATCACGCCGGCGTCGGGTTTTGTGGGGCCGGTTTCGGCTATCATTATTGGAGGCGCGGCAGGCGTGGCGTGTTATTTCGCCATTAATTTGAAGAGCAAGTTCGGATACGACGATTCTCTTGACGTTGTCGGAGTCCATGGCGTAGGCGGCACGCTTGGCGCGCTGGCGACCGGATTATTTGCGTCAAAGGCCATAAATGCGGCGGGCGTCGACGGGCTATTCTTCGGTAATCCTTCTTTGCTGATAACGCAGGCGATGAGCGTGGGGGCGGCGTGGCTCTATTCCTTTGTTATGACGTTCATCATTCTCAAGGTGCTCGACTGGACTATGGGTCTGAGGGTGAGCGAAGAGCACGAGGTGGACGGTCTCGATCAGAGCCAGCATGGCGAGACGGGATACAACTATTAAAGAGGCGAAAGGCGAAAGGGTAAAGGCGAAGGGAACAAGCAAGAATAAAGACGTAAAGGGCGAAAGAGGGCCGCGCGAAACGCGCGGAGTTCAAAGTCCATTGATTAGTTGCTCTGCGCAGGCGGTTCATTAGTGCAACCCTTAATAGAAGCGTGTGCCCGGCCGAAAAAGCGAGGTGCTCGGATGCCGAGACAATTCAAGGTTCTATCAGGCGGCAGTGGGGAACATGCCAGTAATGTTGTCTCACCTGAAGAGGAACTTACACACTTCCGAAACGTGAATGGTTCCTTGGTGCAGGGTGCGCTCGACACGTGGGGCGACATCTGGGATGAGATGCAGAACTCTGTGGTATATGGAGTTCTGGTGACGCCCGAAATTGACAAGGGCTTCAAACCGAAATGTGGCTGGCCCGAATTCCTCGAGAGGATGTGGCTGCTCAGGCGTTATCTTGAGCACGCCAAGACATTATGTGAGGGACAAGGCTAGTGTGCTGAGTCATAAAAACGTAATCAGTTCCATGGGCCAAAATCTCAGCAAAATCGGACAAAACCGCATGTAACTTCATAAACGAATTAATGACTCAGGACACTAGCATCTTGCGAGCTTTGTTCCTGTCAGTACGGTGGAGATTCTCCGCTTCGCTCCTTCTAAAGATACCCGCCACGTTACGTCATTTCCGCGAAAGCGGAAAAAACGATACGCTTAGCCTATAAGCTTGCCGATTCCCCCGATTTCCTTCACCCATGCCGAGAGCCGCTTCATGCCCTCATTTATGTTGACCGCCGGCCGATAACCGAGCATGCGTTTCGCCTTTTCGCAACTGAACGTGAGGTTGCGGCCCGTGAGCGCTATGCCGTATCGGCTCATCAATGGTTCCTTCTTTGAGCCCGAAAGGGAATGCAGTTTTTCTGCGATTGCCGCCGACGCGAAAGCCAACCCGTACGGAATCGAGATTTTCGGTTTTGTGAATCCGACAGCGTCCGCGGTCTTCTCGATGAATTCGCGCGCGGTGATGCGTTCGTCGTCGGTTACGAAGAATGTTTCGCCGGAGACTTTATCGTTTTGGGCGGCGAGAATGAGGCAGTCGCATACGTTTTCGACGTAGCTGGTCGAGGTTTCCGCGCGTCCTCCGTTTATGAGAAACAACTGTTTGCGGCGCGCAAGCTTTACGATTGTGGGAAGGATCGTCATGTCGCCGGGCCCCCATACCCACGTAGGCCTGATTGCGCATGCGCGGACGCGCCCTTTCTTTGACGCGTCCATGACTTCTCTCTCTGCGAGCGCCTTTGTCTCGGAATAAAAGTCTTTGTAGATAGCGGGAAAAGGTGTTGTCTCGTCAGCGTCATATTTATCCGTGAAATCGAATGTGACCGATTGCGTGCTCACGTGCGCAAGCCTCTTTATGCCCGCTTTCTCGCACGCCTTGAGAACGTTCCTTGTGCCCTCGACGTTTGCCAGGTAGAATTCGCTTCGTGATGGGCCTGCCGCGCCCACGAGCGCCGCGCAGTGATAGATGACATCGACGCCGCGCGCCGCTTCGAGAAGCGATTCATAGTGAGAGATGTCACCCTGCGCGAGCTCGACGCCCATTTTCTTGAGGGCTCCGATGTTGCTGGATTTCCGAACAAGGCAGCGCACTTTGTCTCCGCGCGCCAACAGTTTTCTGACCAGGTGTGTTCCGACGAATCCGGTTCCGCCTGTTACGAGCGTGTTCATGTGAGCCTCCGAGTTTTCAAATGGGCCGTGCCGTCACCCCATCTTTATAACATTTCTTTCTCCATTTGTGCAATTGAAGAGTCGAGGGCGTCCACGATAGTGTCTATCTCTTGCTCCGATATGATGAACGGCGGGGCAAGAGCTATGCTCTCGTTCGGGATCGCCCTGGCATAGATGCCCTTTTCCCACATGAGTTCTTCGATTCGACGCGGGCTCTCCATCGGGAGCATACCTATCTGCTCTTTTGTTTCTTTGCCTTTGACTAATTCGATTGCGGCCATAAGTCCCATGGAGCGGACGGCGCCGCCGCCTATCGTGATACCGCCGTTTGATCGCCTGTAAAAAGCGCTGTTTTTATTCACTTCTCTGGAGAGTTCCTCCACTGTCACGTGATGTCCGACAAGTTCCAGCGCCTGATTGGGGCAGACGTCGATGCATTCGCCGCAGCCTTTGCAGAGTTCCCTGTCGATTCTCACGCCTTCATCATTGCACAGGGTCATCGCTTCAGCGGGGCAGGCAATGGCGCACGTTCCACACCTTTGACACCGCGCTGCATCATGCATGACTTCAGGGAAGGGGTTCTGTGTTTGAGGAGAAGAACACCACAGGCATTTCAGAGGACACCCCTTCATGAATACCAGAGTGCGGATGCCGGGACCGTCGTGAATCGCAAATCTTTCTATGTTCGAGATCAGGCCGCGCAATGGTTTCACGCAATAAGTCTCCGGAAGAAGACTGGATCACGAACAACAAATTGTGTGAATCGTACGAATGGAGTGTTCCTCATCATTCCTGCATCCGTTTCACTTGCCTTTGCCGCTTTTCTTGCCAGCGCTGATGCCGTTCAGTTTGGATTCAAGAAATGATTGAACGGTCTCCACGAACTTTTTTCTGTGAAGATGGGAGATATACACATTGATGCTCTCCATGCCTTTTTCCGCGAGTTTTGGAAGGAACTTCGGGTCATCGAGAGAGCGGTCGGCGAGCCGCCGGGCGAAATCCTTCACTTCCTCGACTGCGAGCATACTTATCAGGTCGCTGTGGAATCGGAATCCGCTCACGTCGAACCCACGCTCCTTCGTGAAGCCGACTTTTCGAATCGCGGCGAACGCCTCGGCGATTCTGATGTCGATGTCCCGATAAGTTCTCGTTCCGCTCTTGCCCTGAGTAGAGGAGATGATTTCTTGTCGCTCCATATCGAGAATGTCTTCCGCTGGCAGGCCCGTTTTCAGGCTCAGTTGATTCAGGGTGTGAGGCTTGTATTTGCGGCGGTGTTCTTCCGAGTGGATGAGCCATCTGCTGCCGGTCTTTATGACATCGAGCTCCGACGGTGACAATTTGCCGTCGGTCCGCGAGATTACGTCCTTTATGATGTTCAGAGGCAGGAACCATCTAACCTGCAGTTCCTTTATGAGAGCGATGCGGTCCACATAGGTCTCGTCATAGTAAGCCATGTTCCTTTCGGTCTTGCGGGGCTTTGGGAGGAGTCCTTGACTAATGTAGAAGTGTATGGTTGCTTTTCGCACGCCTGTCCTTCGGACCAGTTCGTTCATTTTCATGGCTTTTGGGCCGTTCTTTTTCTTCATTCCCTTCTCCTGGCAGAGCCATAACCGCTATCGTAAAGTGTTAAGTAACACTCTACGCAAGATTATCCGATGCCAAACCAGTTTGTCAAGCGAAATCTGATCACAAAGGAAGAGTGGGGGCACGAATCACGATGAAAACCGAAAGGCACGAACGGAAGTCAAACCGAAACTCAGTCACGAAGGAAACATGAATGAGGGAGAACGATACGCGTGACACAGACAGCAGAGCCATTGAGATTATTAAGGGAAATGAATGATGTAACTATATATGTTACAGTGTGTTATGTGAATTGCGTTGATAGTTTTGGTGACGGTTTGACTTTTCTCTCCGGCAGCAGATATACTGAATCCAACAGTGCCACAAGAATAAATTGGTATTGCCGCACTGCGTCAGCGACGGTTCTCACTTGACAGTGATAACTTCTTGTGATATATTATTTACATAGTGAGGGCTGGGATCAGGCCCTCTTTTCTTTATGGGGCGCATGAACCATGCGAATATGACGCAAGAGGGGCTAAGATCAACCAAGGGGTAATGTACGCTTAACGAGGAGATGGGTTGAATGGCTCGTCGAAAATGGCAAAACATTGCGCACGAATTGGTTCCAAGTAGTAGGAAGATGGGTAGGAGCTTCTGCCATATAAGAAAGGTTGCCTTGGAAGAGGGAATCTTGGAATATGACAGAAGACTCGATGCCGCCTTTGTAAAGCAAAGCTCAAGGTTTCGTGTTGACGCTGATAAACTGAATATTACCATCAGGTCTCTCTAGCTTCCGAAGAGGTTATTCCAAGAAGATCACCGCGCGTGAGTCCCCAACGTCAAGATATTAACATCTCTCTTCATAGGCAGTTTTTTCCCTCTTTGCGAATTGTTCCTCTAATCAAGTCTCCAGGCCCTCCAGGCATATACGAATTTCACGATGAAGTCTTGCGGCAGTTGCTCAGCGCGGAAAACGATTTCCCTGCTTCATCGGTTCTGCACTACATGGCGATCAATGGCTGCAAGACAGTGGTGATCGAGAATCCTTACGTTGACAAAGGACACCTGGACAGCTATTCGGAGTTTTATTCCAGGATGTTCCGTGAGGTGAATCGATTCACCACAAGGATGCACTTCTTTTCAGAGGCGTTCGACGAATACGCAATTGCGAGAGAATTATTGGTGGGCAGACGGGTTTACCGCGACAAGGCGCTGGGTTATTTGGGTTTCTCTGTGATCAGGCCCTTGCCTGCATATAAGATTGGGCGGACGGTGATTGCTCCTCCTCCACTCAACAAGGAAACGGAATTCATACTGGGGCATTCAGGATTCAGCGTGAATTTGTCAGGGTTGGCTTTGAAGGCAAGCGGCTTCCCCTTCATGCAACAGGACACGGAAGTAAGCTGTTGTGCGACTGCAGCGCTCTACATGGCGACCAAGAGTTTGTCCCAGCGATTCAATTACGTCGATTCCACGCCTGCGCAGATTACCGCATTGGCGACGAGGTTCAGCGTTGAGACTGGCCGGGCAATGCCAAGCTCCGGGATCAAGTACGGACAGATTCTGGAAGCTTTGAGAGCGATGAATTACGCGCCGAATTACTACTGTCCGATACATTCCCCGCGAGAGGCCCAGGCACTGATCTATAGTTACCTGGAGTCCGAATTCCCTCTGATTCTGCTATTGTATTCTTTGGAGCAGTTTGAGGGGCATGCTATTGTGACTGTCGGTCACGACCTAAAAGCAAGAGAAGCCTTGGGCATCGAGGCGACTCTGTCGGGGATTCTCGGAGAGTATCGAATCGGAACCTATCCCTGTTATTCCCGCTCAGAATGGGTAGAGCATTTCTTCGTGCATGACGACGCTTCCGGACCTTACCGAAGAATATCTTTCTGCAGCAAAGGTGACATTGAGGACCTCTGCTTGAAATTGATTGCCTCGCGAAAGGAGAAGAGGCGGTATAAAACTGCATTTCACAAGAAGTTTGATGAGTATCCATGTCCCTTGATAATTGAGGCGACGTCATATGATCCCAAAGCCAAGAAATTTCAAACTCGGCACATCCCGTTTCTTTTGATGGGTATCACGGTGCCGCTGCCACCCGAAGTCACATTGAGTATCCAGAGAGTTGCGGACGTCACGGCGGGATTGCTCAATCTGATTCAGGCGAGCTTTCTCATAGAAAAGAGTCCGGTGGGCAACGGTCAGATCGCCGTTCTCCCGCAAAGAGGCGTAGTTCTCAGACCATTCCTTGTGTTATCGAGCGATTTCAAATCAAGCCTTCGTGACAAGCGCAAACGGCTGCCGTGGGAAGTCGAGCTCGTATACAAGGGGCTTAACTTGCCCAGGTACATTTGGCTCGTGGAAATCTATGACCTGGATGCGGCAAATGATTTCAACTCAGACACTGTTTGTCTTTCGGGTGAGATCATAATCGACCCGTCGGCGAGGCCGTACTCGAAAGATTACATGGCTGTACATGTTCTCAACAAAGCCGAGAAGAAAGGCTTTCTTTGGGTTAACAGGAATGGAACTGACTTCCTCACTCCTCCCACGGAGATCAAGAACGACCGAGGTCACTCGCCTCTTTTCCGCAGTTTTGAAAGGTAGCGCAAAATACTCGCTTCCGATCCAAGATCGGCAATCCGGGATGAATTGAAAACTTGACATAGCACTTGCAGCGCAGAGTTTGCGTTCTTGTTCTCGCCGGAGAAAGAAATGAGGAGTTGGGGGCTAAGGCAGAATCCAAGAATGACGGTATCCTTGGTTTATCTAAAATAAATAGAGGTGATCTGCATCTTCCAAGGGAAAATACACAGGTCAGATTTTATGACCCCCGCACAGATACCTCGAATGGCAAGATAGGCGAACATGGATAAAGAAGAAGCACATGACAGGATTCTGGGGTGTGTCGTCGGCGCGTCTATCGGCGACTCAATCGGCGGAGCTTTTGAATTCCAGGACGCCGATTTCATCACGCAGCGCATCGGCTCGGACTGGATTGACGACATGTATCCATATGAGGGCATTGAGCCGAATCCTCACGGTATCTGGACTATTGACCCGCCTGCCGGAACAGGAACAGATGACACGCGCTATAACCATATCTTTATCGAAACCGCCACCAGAAAAGGGAAGTCGATAAATTCCCGCGATCTTGCCGAGGCTTTTGTGGAAAGGCATGCTGCGCCCGAGAAGTATTATCGATGCGGTGGAGAACTTGCGCGCCGGCAGTTTGCGGATTGGCATGGCGTCTGTTGCGGTCACCTCGGCAGAGAATGCCCGTTGCATCCGAATGTGCCACCGGAAGCGCTCGCGAATACCGGCTTGAGGATGGATTTTCCGACTCTGGTCGGAATGCTTGTGCTTGCGTCGGCAGGGCTGCTTCATGTCGGCGAACCGGAAAGGGCTTATCGCCACGCATATGTTCTCGACTTCATGGACATCGGTTATGCGCGCGAGGCGGTCGCTATCTTTGCAGCGCTTGTTTCGATGCTAGCCGCCGGGGCAGAACTCGGGCCTGCGGTCGAGCAAGCGGTCCAGATGAATCCTTTCGGCCTTGGAGGTCTCTTCGGCGGGCCGACCATGGTGGAGAATCTTCCTCGCGCCGCGATGCTCGCGCGCAACTCGAGTGGCGACCGAGAGCTTGTCATGAATTTGTCGCATGCTTTTGCGAGCAGTCATCCCTTTGATCCGGTGGAGATGATGACTGTGGCAATCGCGTCTCTTTGCTTTACAGAGGGGGACTCCATGCGCTCTATTCTCATTGCCGCCAATCATCGGATTGTAGATGCGGGTGGGAAATTGGTTCGTTTCAGGGACAACGATTGCAGCGCATATTTTTCGGGCGCGCTAGTTGGGGCATATCGCGGACTGAGCGGACTCCCCTCGGACTGGGCACAAAAGGCAATCGAATCCAATCGGGAGATATATGGAATTAACTTGATAGAAAATGTGGAAGAGTTTATCCGCAGCGCGGTCTAGGCGCAACGAAAAAGCACATATCGGGCGCGATGAATCACGGCTCAGAAAATCGGGGACACGATGTCGCATCGTGTCCCCGATTTTCTTCATTCTTGTCTGTAGGGGCGCAATTCATTGCGCCCTTGTGATTCCCAGGTAAGGTTGTCGTGAGAAATCGGACTTGAACAATTCTCGTGAATCATTTATAGTCATGGACACCACATGTACTACCTCGAACACCTACGATGGAGAGCCAAACCATGCCGATAATCAGAACTCCTGAGGAACGATTCAAGAATCTGCCGGGTTACAACTTCGCGCCGCATTATGTCGAGATCAACGGATGCAGGGTGCACTATGTGGATGAGGGGCCCGCGGGCGCAAGGGAGGTTGTGTTGTGTCTGCACGGGGAGCCTTCGTGGTCGTTTCTGTATCGGAAGATGATTCCGATTTTGGCTAAGAAGTATCGAGTGGTAGCGCCGGATTTTATTGGTTTCGGGAAATCGGACAAGTACACGGAGATGAGTGAGTATTCGTTCCAGATGCATCGGGACACGCTGGTGAGCTTTATCGAGGCGCTGAAACTGAATGACATTACGCTTGTGTGTCAGGATTGGGGCGGATTGGTAGGGTTGCGGGTGGCGAGCGAGATGCCGGAAAAGTTTGCACGGCTCGTCATCATGAACACAGGGTTGCCGACGGGCGACATCGAAATCGGCGAAGGCTTCATGCAATGGCGCACATATGTCGAGAACACGCCCGATCTGCCCATAGGCCAGCTTATGCAGATGGCGATGGCTGACCCTGACCGCATGACACCCGAGGTCATGGGCGCATACGAGGCTCCATTTCCCGACAGGCGGTACAAGGCGGGCGCACAGATGTGGCCGCTGCTCGTGCCGATCCGGCCCGATGACCCCGGCGCCGACTCGATGCGGCGCGCGCGAGACGTGTTCTCGAAATGGAACAAGCCGTGTCTCGTGATGTTTTCCGATGGCGACCCGGTCACGCGCGGCGGCGACCTGTTTTTCCGTGCGCTCATTCCCTCGTCAAATGAACAGCCGGAGATTACGATACAAGGCGCGGGGCATTTCTTGCAGGAAGAGAAAGGCGAGGAAATCGCTGCCCATATCCTCGCGTTCATGGCCAAGACACGGCTTTGATTGACCTCAATGACGCAAAGGTCGCAAAGGCAAGAAAAAAGAAAAGAGAAAAAGGAAAAAAGAAGAAAAAGAGTTGGATCACGAATGGCACGAATAATACGAATGATACGAATTCCAAACCGAAACCTAAAATCAGAAATAAGAAACTAAGGTATCTTAAGAATTGCCCATGCTCTCTGTACTACTAACTGTTGTTTTCTTTAAATTGTGTCATGATTCTATTGACATGTCGCATGGAACTAATGCGGGCGCAATGAATTGCGCCCCTACAGGGTTGAACCAAAAGCCCCGTAGGGGCGCGATTCATCGCGCCCAACGTGTGCCGTTTGGTTGCGGCCTTGCCGCGCTGCGGTCGAAGTGATTTTATTCGTGTGATTCGTTCCATTCGCATTATTTGTGATCCCAGTTTCTCTTAGAAAGGAACCAGCGGAGTTCTATGGCAAAACTGAATCGCGGCAACATCCCCGTGTTGCACGTATCGGCGCGGACGCTGCCGGAGGCGTGGGAGAAGGCGATGCTGGCGGTGTGGGATAATGGAATCGACATCCGGACTGAGTATGACAAGAAGGACGAGACCGGGAATTTCATTGATCCTCCGAGCAAGGATGCGACTGTTATGATCGAGGTGCTCGAACCGTTCGGCGAGCCGAGAATCCACAAGAATTTCCCCGGCGGACCGGAGGAACTCGAGGTTTATAGACAAGAGGTGGTCGAGGGGATTCATGACCATTGGGTTGATCCTTCCGATCCTGACCTGTGGACTTACACGTACCACGGCCGGTTGTTCGGTTATCATCCGACCGAAAGCGTAGACGATCCCGATGGTATTCTGCTCTCACCGAGCAAACTGTTGTCGCTGCTCGATTCCGGCGTCATCAAGACCCCGGATGATATCCGAGCCCGACTCAAGCGCCTCCAGGTTTCTCCTCTTGACCAGATTGACTATGTTGTCAAGAAATCCGTGAACGCTTTCTATAGCAGGCGCACACAGGCGACCACGTGGATGCCGACGGCAGATCCTGAGACACACGATCCACCGTGCCTGCAAAGGGTCTGGTGCCGGATTGCACAAGACGAAGAGGGCGCGCCCGTGCTCAACATGAATACCGACTGGCGCTCGCGTGACCTCTATCGCGCGTGGTTCATGAATGTATACGCGCTGACCGACTTGCAGAAAGCGATCGCCCAAAAGGTCTCGAAGGCGTGGGGGAGGGAAGTGAGGGTTGGCAGGTACTGTGACAAGGCCGATTCACTCCATATCTACGGGGAATGCTTCACGCCCGCGGTGACCGGCAGGAGCGGCGTTCCGCTGTCAGAGGAGTTTGCGGGCGAGATAGAGAAGATGCGCGCGCGCCCGCTCGACGAGCGCACGTGGCGTTCGGATCATCCGGCGTTCATGATGATGACCGAGGAGACGAAGGAAAAGCTGAAACGTGATCCGGATTATATGAGGAAAGGTCAAAGCGAATGATGAATGATGAACAAGAAGCTTGAACCTATGACGCTTCCTCATGTTGCATCCTTCTTTTTGCAAATTCGGCCCGTACCCACCAACACGTGTCCATGCTTGTATCGCGCGGGACTTGACAATCAATTATTCGGGGTAATAAGATTTACGCACACAATGCATTCGCCTTTTGCCGAGGCTGACACTCTTGCTCGGGAAATCTCCGGAAGAGGAGGGGGCCTTATGGAGCAACACGAGTTAGGTATTTTCTTCAATCTGAAAGAGATGTCGCGCCGGGATTACGCTGCCGAGGCGTGGGAAACATTCATGACGAATTGCGACCCCGATCTGATGAGGAGCACACATCTTTTCCAGGGAGAAATCGAGGGGCTTCTGCCCGGTGTCGCCAGAATGTTTTGTATCGCGGTGAGGACCCCCGACCTCGTTACTGTCCAATACCTGAAGGACATCTTTGCAAAATGCGAGGACAAGCGGCTGGCGACGCCGTTGGACCGCGTGAGAGAATCGGACATTGTCGGCAAGTACAAGTTGCAGCCCAGGGGGAGGATCGATTCGAAAGGACGACTCAAGACAAAGAACTGGAGCCGGACTGACCATGATCTGTGCAAGCTGGCCGGGTGGGCCTACGTTCCGCAAAGCCATCCCGAATATCTCCAGCCCGAACTTGTGGCCGAACTCGAAGAGATGGAACGGCCCCGGCCAAAACTGCGCAAGGCTGCCGCGCCTGAGCCGAAATCCGAAACCAAGATAGAGCCTGCTAAAAGTTTGGTCCGACTGCCGCAAAACGCGGCCAGATACGCTATTGCCGTGGCTGTCGGCGTGGCGCTTGTGCTTGCGTGGGCGAACTCCGACAAATTGGCGCAAATCTACGAGCATTCCAGAGACGCCCTAACCACACGATTGGTGATAGGGCACAAAGGATACAAAAAGCAACGGGAAGGCTTCGCCATTGCGGGCATAAGCCGGGTTCCACCCGACCTTGATCTGGGCGAACTCAACGACAAGCTCAAGACGAGAGCGTATCACGTTCTTCAGTGCGCCCAGGATTCGCCCGTTGACGCGTGGATGGATTGCTCCGTTTGGTATGCGACAAACGAGACGAGAGACCCTTTGCCCCGCACAATAACGCAGGCCTTCATAAAGATAAGCTTGAGAAGCATCGATGGAGGTCCTTTATGGACGTGCCTGGCAAATGCAACTCGCAGTGCGCCGGGCGGAGAGGCGAAGAATCTCGCCCTCCAAAAGGAAGCCTTGCAGGCGGCGATTGAGAATATCGACTTGTCCTGCCTTGCGGACGGCAAATCGGTAAAGAGCTTCCAGGCAAACAATGATTTCACGGGGCTCAGGGACCATGTCAATTATTTGATAGCCGAGGAGAATAGAGATGCACTGCGCGCACAAGCACTGGCGCCCAGGGTCATAGAGCTACCGCAGATCAACAAGACGAAAAAGAACACTGGCGCTGTTGCTCCCGCTGTGGTGGAGTCGGATGAAAACCCCCAACAAGCAATGAAACAGGCGCGCGAGATGTTGAAGAACCAATTGCTTGATTTTCTGGGGGACCAATGGATACTGACCGAGGAAGTGCATCTTCTGACAGGGAGGAAGTTCGATGCCGTAGTGTTGGCGGAGAAGCAAGGCGTTCTCTATCTTCGCGTGCTCGGTGGCGAGCTATCCATGCCGAAGAGCAAAATTGAAAAGGTTGAGGCGCTCTCGCCCGAGCGGATTGCGAACAATGTGACCAATGCCTTACGACCGGCGAGGGAACAGTTGACCAGCGACTGGCAGCTTAGAGTATGCGATGAGACTGCAAATGAAGTTGGTGAAACGTGCGTTCGGATCGGTCCACATCTTCCCGGCGTGAGGCTTGCCGCTGTGAAAATGAATGAGGGAACCGGCGAGCTTGAGGCGACGGTCAAGACCGAAAAGGGCAATGTGACCGTGAGAAAAGGTGAGTGGCTCGAGGGTTTCCAAGTTGCCGCTATGGATGCCGAGACCGACAGTCTCCTTGTCAGAATGGGCGAAGGGGGAAAGACGTTCAGGATTTGGCCGGAACCAGCGGATCGCTAAATCCCCCCAACCCCCCCTTACGAAAGGGGGGAGGAGGGGCTGTCCCGCCATTTGTGACGGTTTACTGTTTCTGCGTCAACATGCCAGTATCATGTCATGACAATATCTTTGGGTATTGACGCGCGGTTCCTCGTAGGGGCACGGCGCGCCGTGCCCCTACAAGTACCAACAGAATTAACTTGATCTGACACTAGTACTTGTTCAGAATGGCCCTTGCGCCGGCGAGAGAGAGGACCTCGTTGCAGCCGTCCTCGATCAGAGACGCGCGCGCATCCCTGAAAATCTTCTCGATGGTGTACTCCTTGCTTAGTCCATAGCCGCCGAAGAGTTGAACGGCGTCGTTCGCAACCTCGAAGGCAGTTTGCGTGCACTGAACCTTTGAGGCTATCGAGAGCTCGACTGCCGGCGGCAGCGTGTTATGATTGTATATCATCGCGGTTCTTGAGAGGGCTCGCGCCGCCTCGACTTTCCTGAACATCTCAAAAAGTTTTTGCTGTATCCACTGATGCTCACTCAGCGGCTTGCCACCCTGGATGCGGACCTTGCAGTAGTCGAGTGCTTCTTCGAAGGCTGCGCGCGCCACTCCTGTGAATATGGCGCCCATGGCCGCGTTTGCGCCTGCGAGAGTCATGTGCATTGCCATCGGATACATATCGGGTTGCACAAGCATATGGCTCTGAGGAATGCGAACGCCATCGAGAACGAATTCGCCCTGGTTGAGCGCTCGTTGGCCGAGCTTGTTGAGCGAGCGTCCCTTGGACACTCCCGGAAGATTGAGAGGCACAATCGCAACGCCTCCGCCGTTCATTCCTCTGGAAGGCTCAATCGTGAGGAATGTGAGCGCGTGAGTCGCTATGATACCGTTCGAGACCCATGACGATTTCTGGCCGTTGATAACCCATTCGTCGCCATCGAGCTTTGCGGTAGTCTGGAACGAGATGTTCGCGTCGGCGAACTCGTTTGTGCCGACTATGAGCGAGTCCGAGCCATGCTCGGGCTCGGTGATCGCCCAGCATCCGACGTATTTTGCATCCTTGTCCTCGACAAAAGGCTTCACGACGTTCTGGATGAGTTCGTCGTTCATGCTGTTGGCCGCAACCGAGAATGGGAACGACGCCACGCCGATGGCTATAGCGAAGTCGGCGCTTGCCCATCCCATTTCTTCGAGGAATATGTGAGCTTCAAGCGGTCCGAATCCGAGGCCGCCGTGCTCTTCCGCAATGGTAGCGGCATGGTATCCAAGCTCATAGGCTTTCTTCATCGTTTTCCACAAGAGGGACCCCTTCTTGATGATGTCTTCAGGGTCAGCAATCTTGTCCAACTGCACACTGGCGGGTCTCAGCACCTCCTTACAGAACTCGTGGATGCTTTCCTTAAGAGCCAATTGCTCATCTGTCATGTTAAGGTTTGTCTCGGTGTATCGGCCCATTGGTGACTCCTTTCTGCACAAAGGTCTGAGGCTTGCGGGTGAACAGGATTGAGAGGTTTCATGCGCCCGCTACAAGCGCACGCAAAGGGGAGATCGTCGTGTAGGGAATTATAGTTTGGGCCAGATCGAAAAGTCAAGACATTCGGACATACTTTCAGACTTTCAGAGTCGAGACCTTGTTGAAGTATTCAACTCCCTGTGCTATAATCTGGCGAACATCACGGAGCCTGTTTCGCGTCATAATCCATGTGACTCCTTGGCAAGCAGACCTGGCGAACCTATCAGAGTGGACAAACAGCGAGACAAACGAGGGAAGCGGCAGAATCGGGCCGGATGTTGTCATACGAGACCGGCTGCGAGGCGGATCAAGCTTAGGAGCGTGCGGGGAACGGCTATACTACTGATTTCGGCAGCGTTCGTTTTCCTGGCTTATCCGGCGCCCGGCGCCTCCGGCGGACTTTCCGACCTTCGCGAACTCGACGTTGTGAGCAGGACCGAGCCGATCTATTTCTCCGGGGATACCTTCAGCTACAACTCAAAAACAGGAATTGTCACTGGCCGCGGCCACATCGAAATCATTCAGAACGAAAGCAAATTGAGCGGCGACACGGTTGTCATGAATCTTCCGGAAAGGCGCGCAGAAATAGAGGGCAACGTGGCGGCGGCGCGCGACCGCGAGGTCGTCGAGGGCTCAAAGGGGGTTTTCGATTTTGAGAAACAGGAGGGAATATTCTACGGCGCGCGCGGGCGGTCCGAACCGTGGTATGTCACCGCGAACCAGATTCAGCGCCAAATGACAGGGGAATATTATGTCGACGACGGCGCTTTGACCACGTGCGATCTTCCGCATCCTCACTACCATCTTCAGGCCGGCTCGGTTGACGTTGACCCCGGCAGGAGAGTTGTTGCGCGTGACCTTGCACTTTTTGCAGGTTCGGTTCCCATCTTCTATTTGCCCTACTACTCCCAGGGGCTTGCGCCCGGGCGTCCGCCTATCGAATTCGAAGCCGGCAATCAGAGTGACATCGGAGCCTATGCGCGATTGGGTTACAACCTTGAGTTAATGAAGGAAATCTCAGTCACGCCCCACGTGGGGGCTTTCACCAAGAGCGGCATAGGGGCCGGACTCGACGGCCGCGTCCGTTTGTTCGACGGCGACGGAATCGGGAGATTCGACTCCTTTTATATTTCCGACACGAATGAAGGGAACACGGACGAGCAGGGTGTTGACAAAGACCGCGGGAAAGCCGACGTCTATTATCGCCAGCAGATAACCGAGGACTGGACAGGTCTCCTGCAAGTGGAATATCTGAGTGATCGCAATTATCTGAAGACCTTCGAGTTTGACGAGTTCTCCGAGCGCGAACAACCCGAAACGTTCCTAAATATTGATAGAACGGGGGAGCATAGTGTTATATCCTTAATGATGCGCGAGAGACTGGTGGACTTCATTCAAGACGTCGAGCGGAGGCCCGAGCTCAGGCTCGAGTTGCTAGAGCAGGAGATGCGAAACACGGGGCTGTTTTTCAGTGCGACGAACGATGTGGCCTATTTGAATCATGAGCCGGGCGGTCCTGAATCGGCCCGCAACTTTACGGATGCCCGCGCATCGTATCCGGTGCGGCTGTGGAAGATGCTCTCGCTTGTTCCGTTCGCCGAAGGCAATGTGACATACTATTCGGATACGCCAACCGACGATAACGAATTCCGGTTGTCATGGGACACCGGCCTCATTGGGCAGACTCACTTTCAGAAGGTGTATGGTTCTCCCGTGAGCCGGTTCACCTCATTGAGGCATCTCGTCGTTCCCACGGTGGCATATCGGTTCAGGCCCAGGCCCGATGAAGAGCCGGAGGAATTGCCGCAGTTTGACTCTATAGACCTTATTGACCGGGAGAACCTGCTCGAGGTCGAGGTCAGGAACTATTTGCACGGCAAACGCGAGAACGGCCATATATCCGAGTTGGGGCAATATATTCTGACCGCTGACATGGAGTTCGATGACGGCGAAGACAAACTGGCCGTTCTCGAGAACGAACTATTGATAAGGCCGGTAACCAACGGAGAACTTGCGCTCAAATCCCTGAATGACTTCAGAGATGAACGGCGCACCGATCTCCTCAGCGCCGTTCTCAGGTACACCGTGCCCGACTCGTTCATGGCATCGATAGGAGTGATTCATGAGGATACGACGCTTCGACCTTTCGACACTCAGGCGGTATATTCACTGAGCAAGGCGTTCGGGCCGCTGTGGCGCGTGGGTTTCGAGCAACGATATGACTTTGCAGTTAATGATTTTTCCTATCAGGAATTCTGGGTATGGCGCGACTTGCATTGTTGGGAGGCGCTCGTCACTTTGAGAGACAGAGAGGAAGCCACCACCGTGATGATATTGCTTAACATCAAGGCATTTCCTATGAAAAAGATTGTGAGCAGAACGGCGATTTATCCGCTAGGGGAGAATGCACCATGGCCAACGCGCTGGTAACCGGGGGCGCCGGCTTCATAGGCTCGCATCTGAGCGAGGCGCTGCTCAAGCGGGGATACCGCGTGGCCGTGCTTGACGACCTCTCGACCGGCAGCCGCGAGAACATCGACCACCTGCAACGCGATCCTTCCTTTGAATTTTATCTGGGCACTGTCATGGATTACGAGGCGGTGGACAAGCTCGTTTCGCGCAGCGACATTGTTTTCCACATGGCGGCCGCCGTCGGCGTCAAGTACATCATTGACAATCCGCTTGCTTCTCTCCGTATCAACACGAAAGGCACGGAGAACGTGCTCGAGGCCGCAAATCGCTACAAGCGGAAAGTGGCGCTTGCGTCCACGTCCGAAATTTACGGGAAAAACGAGAAGGAGCGACTGAGCGAAGACGACGACAGGATTCTCGGATCGACCACTATCTCGCGCTGGGGCTATGCCTGCACGAAGGCGTTCGACGAATTCCTCGCGCTGGCTTATTGGCGCGAGAAGAAACTGCCCGTCGTGGTTCTGCGATTCTTCAATACTTGCGGGCCGAGGCAATCCGGTGAATACGGCATGGTAGTCCCGCGTTTTGTGAAGGCGGCCCTCATGGGGCATCCATTGCGTGTATTCGGCGACGGCAAGCAAATACGCTGTTTCTCCTTCGTCGATGACATAGTCGAAGGCACGATCTCTCTCTCTGAGCATGCGGCTGCGGTTGGGGAAATCTTCAACCTCGGTTCGATGGAACCGGTCACAATCGAGCAATTGGCCCAGAAAATAATCGCGATGACCAACAGTCCATCGGACATTAACTACATCCCTTATGAGCAGGCGTATGAAAAGGGGTTCGAGGATTTGCATCGGCGTGTTCCCGACATCGGCAAGGCGAAGCGTTTTGTCGGCTTCGAGCCAAAGACGAGTCTGGACGAACTGTTGCGAAAAGTGATTGAATACTTCGAGAGCTGACGTCGGCCGTCTTAGGGTCGGCCGAGGTCGAATGCGTAAATGAAGATATTGATAACCGGAGTCGCCGGCTTTGCCGGCTCTCATCTCGCCGAGCTCTTGCTGAATGACGGAGAAGAAATCGCCGGCACTGTCTTGCCGGACGAATCGCTCCGCAATATTCAGACGTTCACGTCTCGCGTGAGACAGTTTCGCTGCGATCTTCGTGATGCGGACGCTGTGAGCGCGATGATGGCTCAGGTGAAGCCGGACGAGGTATATCATCTGGCGGCGCTTGCGTTTATTCCCGACTCGGTTGTTGATCCGCGTCTGACGTTCGACACGAATCTCTACGGGACTCTGAACCTGTTCGAGGCCGTCAAGAAACTCGGGCTCAGGCCGCGCATTCTGTTCGTTGGTTCGGCCGACGAATACGGGCTTGTCGGAAAGGGTGAGTTGCCGATTACTGAAGAAAACCCTTTGCGGCCGGCCAATCCTTACTCGGTCAGCAAGGTAAGCGCCAGCATGCTGGCGTATCAGTACGGGCTATCCCGCCGCATTCACGTGGTCCGTGTGCGCCCGTTCAATCACACGGGTCCACGACAATCGCCGCGATTCGTATGCTCCGATTTTGCGCGTCAGATAGTGGCAGTCGAGCGGAGGAGACGCCCGCCCGAGATAAGCGTCGGCAATCTCACGCCCAAGCGTGATTTCTCCGACGTGAGGGACGTCGTGCGCGCTTACCGTGACGTTCTCAGACGCGGGCAGTCGTGCGAGGTCTACAACATCTGCTCGGGTAAGTCGGCTGCGGTAGGCGAGATATTGGATATGCTCGTGTCGCTCTCCGGCACGAAACTGAGAATCGTGGAGCGCTCGGACCGCACGCGCAAGAGCGACGTGGATGAAATCCGGGGTGACTTCACAAGGATCGAGCGTGCGACCGGCTGGAGGCCGGAGATACCGCTCGAGGACACGCTCAAGGATTTGATCGAATACTGGCGAGAAAACAACGAGGAGGCTATCAGTTGCCAAGAGTGCTGATAACCGGGGGAGCGGGTTTCTTGGGATCTCACCTGTGCGACCATTTCATCGACCGGGGATACGATGTCATCTGCATCGACAACCTCATCACCGGAAACTGCGACAACATTGCGCATCTTTTCGGCAATTCGCGCTTCAGGTTCATCCATCATGATGTCACCGAATATCTTTACGTCGCAGGACCGCTCGACCACATCCTCCATTTTGCGTCTCCCGCCAGCCCGATAGACTATCTCGAACTTCCGATCCAGACCCTCAAGGTCGGCGCCCTCGGCACGCATAAGGTGCTCGGCCTTGCGAAAGACAAAGGGGCGCGGTTCCTGCTCGCTTCCACCTCGGAAGTCTACGGCGACCCTCTGATACATCCGCAGCCGGAATCGTATTGGGGCAATGTCAACCCGATCGGTCCGCGTGGTGTCTACGATGAAGCGAAGCGTTTTGCTGAAGCCCTGGTGATGGCTTACCACCGGGTACACAAGATGGATACGCGAATAGTCCGCATATTCAACACGTACGGTCCGCGCATGCGGCCCAACGATGGACGCGTCGTCTCGAACTTTATTACTCAGGCTCTCGAGGGCAAACCGCTCACGGTCTATGGAGACGGTTCGCAGACGCGCAGCTTCTGCTACGCGGACGATCTCGTGGATGGAATCACCGGCCTGCTGTTCTCGAACGAATCGGAGCCGGTGAATATCGGGAATCCGAATGAGATGACGGTTCTGGAACTGGCCAGGCTCGTGAAGGAGTTCGTCAAGAGCAAGAGCGAGATCGTCATGAAGCCTCTTCCGGAAGATGATCCAAAGGTGAGACAACCTGACATATCGCGCGCGCGCCGAATCCTCGGCTGGGAACCGAGGGTGAATCTCCGCGAGGGTCTCGCGAAAACAGTCGAGTATTTCAGAACCAAAGTCCACTGACCGGATTTTTCCGATGAAGAATGCGGCGTGACCCTGTTCAGTCAAGCGCAAATTCGGACGCACACCGTGATGGGGGAGAATTCATGGCACTGGAAAAGACGGGGGAGAGGCGAAAATATATTCGATATGCTTGTAAGACAGAACTCAAGGCAGTAGTCGATTTCAATCCGGACGTCGCCCGCCGGGCTCTTGGCAAATTGCCGCCGTTCATGTTCCGCAAGGGAGAGCACGGCGTCATCCGCGACGTCAGTGAGAGAGGAATCGCAATCGAGGCAGACCATCTTCTCCCTGAAGGGCTGACAATCAAGATGGCCATTGACAACCCGATCACGCCGCCCATTGAGACCGGCGCCAAAATCGTGTGGTCCAAGGAACTCTCCGAGGACAACCGCAAGTATGCAATGGGAATGTCGTACTGGCACATGAAAGAGAAGCAGCGGCGGAACCTGGAGAAGCTCATAGCATTCCTGCAATCGATTCCCGATTGACTATCCTGTGTCAACGCAGAAAATCGGGGACACGATGCCGCATCGTGTCCCCGATTTTCCGCGTCAATATCCCGCATCGTGTCCCCGATTTTCTTTTGAATGCCAAGTGGGAGGGGTTCATTCGTGAATGAATCTCCAGAACGCAGCAGTGGCGGCGGAATGACAGCGGTACTGTTCGCCGGTTTGGCCCTTGGCCTCTTGCTCTGTCTGCTTCTCGCCTGGTTGCCGCTTCGGGTGACGCTTCCGCGCTTCGTGTTCGAGGATTGTTTCTACTATCTTCGCGTAGCTCGCAGCATTGTCGATGGCGACGGTTCGACTTTTGATGGCATCCATCCCACTAACGGTTATCATCCTCTCTGGCTGTTACTTTCCATCTTGTTTGTATGGCCGTTCAGTCCGGGGTCGGGAGCTCCGGCGCATCTCCTGCTCTCCTCGTGCGCCATATTACATACGCTGACAGCCTTCCTAATATACAAGATGGTGAATCTTGGCGGGAATCGGACGGTGGCTGTCGTCGCCGCATTGTTGTGGTTTTTCAATTACAACGTCGCGGGGATAGCCATGTGCGGACTGGAAACGTCGCTGTTTGCTTTCTTCCTGGCGGCAACTGTCTATTACTATTTGCCTCGGCGCGTCGGCTTGTCCGCGGCGCAGAGCGCGAAAGTCGGCGTGCTTGTGGGCTTGACCGCTCTTTCTCGATTCGATGGCGCCTTGCTCGGATTTGCCATCGCGGGCGACCAACTTCTAGGCGCATTGTTCCGGAGAGAGCGGCTGGAGAGAATGGCAGGGCGCGTTATTCCCATGTCGGCGGCCGGCACGGCGATGATGTTTCCGTGGATCGCATGGAGCTACAGCATTTCGGGAGTCATATTCCCGAACAGCGGCAGGGCCGTGCATCTCTGGTACAGTCCCGAGGATCACCTGAAATCCGGTCTTATCAGGGGGCTTGTCCGCATATTCTCGGTCCATGCCCCCGCAATGGGGAAACTTTACGGGTTTGAGCCGCTCACTCTTCTTTCGCTCGTGGTCTTTGCGGTATTTCTGATTGCTCTATTCAGCGGGCGAGAGAAAAGGGTGGTCGGACTTCCATTCATCGTGTTCGTGGTTTATCCGCTGGCCCATTCTCTATACTATGCCCTCTATTTCCGCCCTTACAATCGCTATCTGTATCCCGCGCATCTGCTGATCTTCACGGGCGTGTCTGCAACCATCGGGTGTTGGCTGCTCGCGAACCGGAACAGGCGATTCGTCCGTCCTCTCGGTATTGCAGCGACTGCGCTCGCAGCGTTAAATATGTTCGTATCGAGTGTGGACACGTGGGAACGAGGAACTGCGTCGGTGAACACGCACAGCCTTCACTGGACCATGTTCAATAGGGCCCTGCCCTGGATAAAAGAAAACGTAAAGCCTCACGAGAAGATCGGCGCTTTCAACAGCGGCATATATGGCTACTTCTCCGGCCGCACGGTAGTCAATCTCGATGGCGTGATGAATGACAGCGTGATACCGGCGCTCGAGGAGCGACGCCTTGTTCCCTACCTCTATTCGGAGCGGATCACATACATTGTCGACTGGGAATCGACCCTCGACAACACCTTCAATGTACTTGGCGGAGTTCCGGACTACCGGCGAAAATTCGTCCTCGTGAGAACATTTGAACAGCCGTGGGGTCCATACACCGGCGCACGCCTTCTTGTCCTCCGGCTAATGGATTACTGAAACTTGCAGAACCAACGCTCCGGAAACACGTGGAGAAAAGAGAGTGTCCCGTAATTGTGATTCCGAGGGCGCAGCATGCTGCACCCCTACAAGAAACGCTGATTTTGCGGGGCGCCAGGGCACGGCGCGCCGCGTCCTTACAGTTGATCCACAATTACGGGACATCCTCAAAAGCCCTCTTGCAGACGATACTGATGCGGTCTCCCGACCGTCAGCAGGCCGGCCATGCGACTGTGTAGAGATGCTTTCCTCCTTTCAACGGGCCCTTAATTAGTTCATTTATCTGTTTTTGCGTGAAACGCTGGGTCGTTTCGTCAGCGGGAGGCAGCTTCCCGGGCGGGAATTTCTTCATGATATCCCCTATGAGGCGCTCCATGTAGTCAAGCAGCGCCTCGATACCGCACTTGGCCTTGTCTGCGCTGGCAAGTGTGGCCCTGCCGACGCTTCCTTCCGGAGTGGCGGTTATCTCGATTGCGCCAAGCCCGACGTGCGCGTACCACGGTATGGGCTTTCCATAGAGATTGCCGGCCTTGTCCACATGTCCGGGCGGCAAGAAACTGCGCGGCTTCGTATCGACCGCGTCTTCCATCTTTATCATTTCAGGGAACAGCGCAAGCGAAAAAGACGTTTCGGCTTCGTCGGCATGGATGAACGGGGTTTCGAACGGGCCGCCGTGCGCTTTATCCCTGCAATGTTCGGGTATCGCGTAGTACCAGTTCAAATTGACGAATATACCCGGCACCTGGAATCGCTTGGCAAATCGATGGATAGCGGTCGGAATCACATATTCCTGGCCGTGGCCGTTGAGGAGTATCTGTTTGCGGAAACCCGCGTTCCAGAATCCCGCCATCACCTGCGAAAGCAGGGCGGTGAAAGTTTCTTCGTCGATCGGGATCGTGCCTGGCATGCCGATATGGTGGTATGGGTGTGAGCCATACCATATGGGCTGAGCGACCGTACATCCGGTCTTCCGGGCGATTGCCTCGGCCATGCGCGTCACCAGGAAAGTGTCTTCTCCATAGCATGCATGAGGTCCGTGAGCCTCAGTGCTTCCCACCGGTATGACTATGAGATCGCACTTCTTCAAGCGCTTATCGACGTCCTTCATCGTCATGTTCTGAAAGTAAATACCATCGGCCGAGTCCATGTGCCCACCCTTCGGGGGAATCTGCCATGCTGACATTTCTCTCTCCTTGTAGGAAACCTTGAGTTCTTGCCATTCCCGTGGAAGCAAGAATCCGAGTTTGAAGTCGTGGAACCCGGGATTTCGCCCTCAAGGGAATGACTTAGTTGCTCGGGCGCTTTTTATTCCACACTTTCCGCCTGGGGTTGTTGCTGTTCAGGCGGCTCTTGTATCGTGATGGTCGTGATGAGGCGGGACGCAGGAGGCTTGCACACCTTGAAGGCGGCGTTGCTCAGACACTGGTACACGGGGTTAAACGCGAAGTTGATTCCGCGAGCGATAGTGTCACCCACGACGTGACCGCTTGGAGCGCAGCGCTCATTGGCGTGGTGACAGCAGGCATCGGCAAAGCAAAGACCGCTGCCGAGCGTGAGAGCTAATCCGGCCAGAGTGAACGACGTCACAAAACGTGAGATCATGCGAGACAATCGCATCTTCATCCTCCCTTTCGATTTTCCGGCTGCGACGTTCGAGCGCTGACGGTGAATGCGCTGTACCATTGCAGCAGTTCGTTGATCTCGAATCGGATTGCCTTCTTTTTGCCTTCTGTCACTTGATAGAAAGGAATATCGGTTTCGTCGAGCCATTTATAGATGCGCTCCACCGGAACCCCGATCGTATCGGCGGCATCCGACACATTCAAGAGACGCTTGCCGCGGCGGTCTTCCTCGCGTCGAAGCCAGACGCGCCTCTGCACAATTCTGCGCTCGTCTTTCTGGCGCGACTCTGTAGCGCGCCTGTCATTCATGCGCCTATTGTATCGTCTTTTCTCGCCAGGGTCGATGGTCGATTTCAGGACAACTTCGCCGGTTGTCTTAGAATAGGATTCGCGCACCGCGCCGCCGCCGAGTCTTGCGCCCGGTAGAGCCAGAGAGGGAATCTGCACGGGAGATGGAGGCGTGAGCAGGTCTTTATCATGGCTGATAGCCTCGACAAGCTCGTCCAGCTCCCCGAAAGGCAAACGTTGATCGGCTTCCCGGGATTCCCCGGATTGCGCTGACGTATCCGGCGCTGCGGACCGCGCAGCGAGCATGACCACGAACGCGCTCAGCACGAAAACGGAAAAGCTGACAAAAAGGAAATCGACCAGCATCTGTCTTCCCCCTAACTTTGTCTATCTGCCCGAAAGCGAATCGTAAAACTCCACCACCGTGTTGAGGAAACTGATTGCCGCCAGCCAGATTGATGATCGATAGACGTAGAGGGCGGCGATGACAATCGCCGCGCAGACATAAAAGATAGTTGTCCTTAGCTTTCTTTTTGCGGTTATCCGGCTCATAGGAGTTTGATCATCGACTGACTCTTGATTCTACTACGTCTCAACGCATAAATCAATGTGCCGCCATGGGCGGGGCTTCTTCGCCACAAAGGACGGGGCTCAGAATGACGGGGAAGCTTCGCCCTCATTCCGCTGCTGTTCGAGTTTCGCAAATGCGAATCGTTCCTTGAGGATTCTCGCGAAACGTCTTCCATAGATGATATCGAAGGTGTCCCCTTTTCCCGGGAAAAGGTTCAGCGCCGCTCGTTTTGTGGCGTTGACGAGGTCGAGCGCTTCATCCATGGTCATTCGTTCCTGTGCAAGGACAGCGGCTACCAGGTCCACCATAATTCTCAGCCGCCTCATTTTCTTCTCTTCTTCCACAATGGGATCAGGCGATTCCATATTGCTGTCGCCTCCGATCGTAGTGGCGGGCGCTCCTTTCGGCGTTTTATTTCCAGTTGAGAATAATTGCTTTACACCGAAACATGGTTGTTCCCGCCGTCGGTCCGACGTGTTTGCATATCAGCGCGAGACTGCTTATCCTCTCACTTCCTTTTATTTTGGCAATATCGGCGCCCAACGGCAACATGACTGCGATCCATGTTTTGTTCGGGGGGATGAGAAGCTCGGGGCGTTTTATGCGGATACCTTCATCGGTTTGAGCCACCTCTGCGGCCGGCTCGTTCTTGGAATCGAACAGACAATACTCAATGGAGTTTCCGCTTGCGAAGTTGATCGCAAGAGAGAAGACCGCCCGATCTATTCGCGGTGTCATGATGCGCTTGGCTTCGACCAGCGCTTCGATGGTGTCCGGAATCCCCTCGATGGGGCTGATTGTTGAAAGAGTGGTCGTGCACGTGGATTTCCCAATCCGGCTGTCACTCGATATCGTAATCGCTTCGTTGTCGAAGAGAATCTCGGCGTGTCGGTCACAGGAGTGGACCGGAGTCCAGTTCTCTTCGACCAGCGGAACCTCTGCGAAGCCTGTCCTCCTGGTGTCCGTTGGAGTATTCGCCGTCGCAGGACGCGATGGCGCCGGGACAACGGCGGGAACAAGCGAGCTTTTTGCGTTGGGCTCCGGTTCCTTGGGAGACTCCTCACCATCGAGTATCTCCGCGAGCCGCGCCCTTTCTTTCTTGAGAGATTCGAGTGCGTTCTTGATCCGGCGCTCGTCCTCGAGCCGCTTCTGTTCGGCTGCGCGAACGGCCTTGGCGTTCTCTTTCTCCTCTGGGGTTGCATGAGAGACCATCTCTATTTCGCTGCGAGGAATCTCGGCCGTCACCGTGTCCGTGCGAATTCGGATTTTCTCCGGGGATTCGCTCGTTATTTCGCACCTCATGCTGTTGCCCTTCTTGAGTGCGATCATGTCCGGCCACATCTTCTCCGGCGGCGGCTTCTGCAGTGCGATATTCTCCATCTCATCTTCGAGGACTGAGATTTCTTTCTCAATCCTGGCAATTCTCTGCTCCGCGGAAGCTCGTTTATTATCCGCCGTAATTGAAGCGGGCACGGGCTGGGACTCGGAGACGCTCTTCGGTTCTATGGCCGGCTCCGGGGGCCGAGTCTGCATGTTCCCTGGAATCGTAATCCCTTGTCCTTTTTTTGTCCCCTCTTCGGGCGAAGGTTGATTCGCTGTCTTTGCCGGCGACTTTCCCGTGGCCCTCATTATGAACAGGCCGGCGCCCACGACCGTCGCGATTGCGAACAGGCTGGCCAATGCCGTGACGACGGCTCTTATATGATAGCGGCGCTTTGGCCTCGCAAGAATGGGTTGGCCCGCCTTGAAGCACCTGATGTCCTGTATGACCTCCTGACAACTCCCGTATCGGTCCCGAGTATTCTTTGCCATCATCGTCTGGATGATTCTTTCGACTTCGGCTGGGATGTCGGGGTTGATCGAGCGAGGCCATTCAGGTTCCGAGTTCTGTATCTTGTTTATGAGCATTAGGGGCGATTCGGCCTCGAAAGGGACCTTGCCCGTAAGGAGTTCGTAAAAGACGACGCCCAGCGAATAGATGTCGCTTCGCGGGGTGGCGGTCTCCCCGGCGGCTTGCTCGGGCGACATGTACTCAGGCGTTCCCACTATGCCGCCCTCCACGGTGAGCCGAGTTGTCCGCTCCTGGAGCGCAAGACCGAAGTCGGTGACTTTTACCCTGCTGGTTTTGTCGATCATGATGTTGCTGGGCTTTATATCGCGGTGCACTATTCCCTGGCTGTGCGCATATTGCAGCGCTTTGGCGACCTGGATGATGATGCTTGTGGCCCTGTCGAGCGGAAGGAAGCCTTCTTTGTAGATTATTTCATCGAGCGGGGTTCCCTCGATGAACTCCATCGTGTAGTAGTACAACTGCTCTTCGTGGCTGATGTCGTATATCTGGATTATGTTGGGATGGTTCAGTTTGGCGATTGCGCGCGCCTCATTCTCGAATCTCTTGATAAAGGCCTGGTCGCTCGTGAGATGCTGCGGCAGTACTTTCATTGCAACAAGGCGTCCGAGCGAGAGCTGGTTGGCTTTGTAGACTACGCCCATCCCACCCCTGCCAAGCTCTTTGAGAATCCTGTGGTTGCCGATCTCTTTGCCGATCATGGCCATTATTGCGTGACGGCGGGGGCAAAAGCGCCTCTGAACTCTTCCGGGGGGACGTAGCGCACGCCCATCGCCGATATCTCATCAGCCCTGTCGAGCAGTTTTCCGAGTTTGTCGCTGTTCTCGGCGACGGAATTGTCGATTTCTTCGATACGCTTGCTGAATTTCTCGGCCTCCTCGACGGATGCTACATTGAGCATGGCCGAACGGAGCGCTCCGAGCGTTTTCCTTTGGGTCGCTATTTGATCGTAAAGGCGGTAGATTTCCGGCTCCATCCTGCGCAATTCGGAGGCCTGTTCCGGAGTAACCCAGATGTTCTGGAACGTAACGAGGCCCTTCGCCTGCTGCTCGGCCTCGAAGCGGCGGCGATGTTCCTTGGCGCGGCTCCTGATGTCGAGTATCTCATCGCGCTCCTTCGGAGTCATCCATTTCTCTTCGAATTGGATAAGACCTTTTGCCCTCTGGGCTTCATCGAATCTTCGTTCCGCCTCGCGCTTGGCCTCCCGGGCCTCTTCTTCCTTGAGTTCCTTTTCCCTCCATTTTCGCAAGAGCAATTGGTTTTCTTGCGGCGTGGCTTTCTCGACGAAGTCCACCTTCTCCCTGCTTATGGTGGAGATGCCCATTTCCGTCTTGAATTTAATCATCGCGTCGGTTTCACTGAGAACGACGGCCGTTCGCGAATATCCGCTCTTGAAGTATATTTCATCAGCGTCAAGCGGTGAACTTCCCGCTGCGGCGAGTAAAGCGACGAGCGCCGTCATGATAAGGATGTGACATGCGAGTCTTCCGGAATATTTGCGTTCCAGTCTATCAGTGTGTCCTGACATATGTTTCAAGCATCTCCCTTGTGCTGTTTTCCATGCCTGTAAAGAAAACAGCCACTTCGTAACGGTCCCCGTTGCCCTCGTAGAGAGGCACACACCTGACCACGGCTCCCTCGCATTGCGCCCTGGCGACCGCTCCCGCCCCCCTGTTCGCGCCACATATTTCAGGGAACACCAGTGTCATTACGAGGCGCGTCATGAACTCGATAGGTTGCCTGGTCCTGAAACTGACGCCGGAAAGGCTTATATCTTTGACCTGAACCGCCGGAACGTGTGGCTCCGCGCCGACGGTCAACCCTTTTGTTCCTCTTGCGCGTGGTTTGGAGCGCCTCTCTGCGTTTGTGCTCGACATTGCTTCACCCCCGGCTCTTTTGTGGCGAAAAATCCCGGATTGCAGCCTTCAGGTCTTCTATCAGGAACGGTTTTTCCAGGAATTTGCAGTTGGTGGAAGTACGGAAAGCGTTGAAGTCCTTGTCGAGCGTGTCGCCCGTGCACAGGATCATTCGCTTGGACAGTTCGGGTTTGACTTCCTGAATTTTGTAATACAGGGTTCTGCCGTCCATCCCGGGCATCTTGAGATCACAAATAATGAAGTCGAAATTCCCTGTCATGACTTTGTGAAAGGCTTCTTCCCCGTTGCAGGCCCTTTCGACGCTCATATTCATTTGGTCGAGGATGTCCGTCAACAGGTCGATGATCACCTCTTCATCGTCGACCACCAATACCCGTGGCATTTCCGACCGTGACTGCTGCACGGGTGGACTATCGGGTGGGGTAATATGTATTTCCGCTCGCGTTTCCGGCAGAGGCAGCCGAATCTGGAAGGAAGCTCCGTTGCCGGGCGTACTATCAACCGTAATATGGCCGTTGTGTTCCTGCACGATTCCGTAAGCCGCGCTCAGCCCGAGTCCCGTTCCCTGTCCCACCTCCCTGGTGGTGAAGAACGGGTCGAAAATTCTGGGCAGGTCTTCCGGAGAGATGCCCGGCCCGTCGTCCGCGATGCGGATTTGCGCGCACTTTTCCCGCTCGTCAATGCCGGTTTCAACTTCAATCTTTGCGCCTTTTCGCGTGTCTTTAATGGCCTGGTGCGCGTTGTTGAGGATGTTCAAGAGCACTTGCTGCAATTGATGGAAATCACCCACTACCTGCGGCTGGCCGGCAGAGAGCTTTACATCAAGCAGGATTCCGTCCGAGCGCACGTGGTATTCCCTCAAATCGACAACACTCTGGACGATTGCGTTCAAATCGACAACACGCTTCTGCGGTTTTTGCTGCCGCGCGAATCCGAGCAGGTTCTGCACGATTCGTTTGCAGCGAATGGCCTCCCGGTTTATTTTCTGAATGCTTTCCTGAGCTTTGGGGTCAGACAGCGATTCAAGCAGGAACTGCGAGTAACCCATAATGCCGGTCAGCGGATTATTGAGCTCATGCGCGATGCCGGATATGAGTTCGCCCATGGCCGAGAGCTTCTCGGTCTGGATGAGCTTTGTCTGAGCAGTTTTCAACTGCGCCATTGACTCTTCGAGCTTGCGGTTTGTCTCAACCACGGAATCATGAAGCTTCTTGAACTCCTTTTCGTGATCGATCTCGGCGGTCACGTCGCGCGCAATGCACATCATGCCTTTCCATTCGCCGTCTTCTTCTATGCGCGAGCTATTGATCTCGAAGTGGATATTCTCGCCTTTCGCGCTCCGGATGGTGATGGAAGTCACTGCGCTGCATTTGACAGCTTGCGACCATCTTTCGAGGGCTTCCGGCAAGTCATCCTGACCAATGAGTTCGCGGAACGAGCGCCCGATCCAATCTTCCGCCGCGTAGCCGGTGACTTCTTCGGCGCGTTTGTTAAAGGAAACAAATCTTCCCTCAGTGTCGAGAATGAAAATGACATCTGTGGCGTTGTCAATCAGATTCCGGTATTGCTGCTCGGACTTCCTGATCGCGCCGTAGAGTTCCGCGTTTCTCCATGCCAGGGCGGCTTCGTCGGCGAACAGGCTGAAACTCTCGATTTCAGTGGGGTCGAATGCTCGCTCCGAGGCAAGGACGACTGACATAAAGCCTAATTCCCTGCCCGATTCAAGCATTGGGATTATGAGCATCGCCCTGATTCCGAGGCGGGCTAGCTCCCTCCCCATGTGAACTCGCGGGTCGTTCCCTACGTCCGGGCTGAAAACCGGCCTTTTCTCTGACAGCGCCAGATCAAAAAGCCCGGTGGCTCCCATCGAGCCCCGCGGGATAAGAGCAAACTTACTTAGGAACTCAGGAAGTTTTTCCTGCTTGACGCTCTTGAAAATGTCGCCGGCCACAAACTGCTTCACTTCAAAATCCTTCGTTTCGTGGTCGACTCTATATATGGCGACCGCGTCCGCCGTGCTCATTCTTAGAACGCTTTCACATATCATTCTGAGCACTTCATCGGGACCGATCGATGGGTCCAGCATCCGGAGCATGACCTCGTCGAAAGCTCGTATTGGCTGAAGGAGGTCCGGCGCTACATAATGTTCGCCTTCCCCGCGCGTCACTTCAGAAATATCGTTTTTGACCGGATAATGGGGATACACTTCTGCAACGGCCCGGCGGGCTTTGCAGAAGAAACCAACTATTTGCAGGAGATTCCGGTTGAGGGATTCTCCGTCGCCCCGGCATTGACGGAATGACAGCGTCGCGACATCAAGATCGTCAAGGGCGGTAATTTGCTCGGAAAGGGTGTGAAACTGGAAGGCATCCTTCGCTGCTGCGGCTATTTTCGTCTCCAATGCTTGTGAATCTTTGCCGTCGAGAAACGACAACAGACAGGAAAAGACCGCCTCCTGAAGCACACGAAGACGCGGGGCGCCTGCGGTCGCAGGAGAAATCGCGTCGAAAACACTCGACTGGCCTTCCGCCAGCATGTAGTATAAGCTTCCGCCAGCCATAATGAATGTGTGCCAATCACGTCGAAAAGAGGCTGCCCCGCTGCAGCGATCATATCACCTGCACGCATTATAACATAGGGGAGCAGGATTTTCCATAGATGAAAAATCCTTCTTGAACCTGTGTCTCATAGGTGCAAATTCCCGCTTGTAGGGGCAACCCGCCGGGCCGATCGTACTGACAATCACAGGACAGGTTCAGGCTTTGTGCGGATGGGCAGGCATCTCCTTCTGGCGGCCCCCACCAAGAATTGCAGGACAGATTCAGAAGATGATTCATTTGAGAAACAAGTGGAAGGCTCAGTATTTCCCGTATTCGAGCGCGCAGTGGAGCATGGCACGTATGTTTTCCGGCTTCGAGTTGGGAGGAGCTTCGCATCCGGAGCTGAGAATGAAGCCGCCACCCTCCGCGCAGCCGTCGATCAGGCGTTTGCAGGCGTCTTCTACTTCTCTTGCTGCGCCGAACGCGAGAAGCGTGGGGTCGATGTTGCCCTTGATGCACAGTTTCGCCGACAAGACGCGCTTGGCGTGAAACATGTCGGAGACATCGAGTTCAACGACGGCTGAGCCCCTGGGCAGATCGGCAAAATACTCGAGGAGAGGGTTCCAGTTGCCGTCGAGGTGGAGGATAACGAGATATCCGGCCTCAGAATATGCCAACGCTTGCTGTTTCAGCCACGGCCAAGCGAATTTCTCAAACATTTTGGGCGACACTATCGAGGCGGAGAACTTGAGGCTGGGAATACAGATCGTCTTTGCCCTTAGCAGCCTGGCGAGCCGAAGCGTCGACTTTATGATGGTAGTATTGTGCTTTTCGTTGATGTCGACTATCTTCTCCGGGAAGTCGATAAGGTCGGTGAATCCCTGCTGGCCCCGGTAGAAGAGCATCATCTCGGCCGGGAGATAAGAAATGGCTTCCTGCCACGGGACGACATTAGAATGTTTCTTCCAGTAATTCATCCACCGGAAATGTTTGAACAGATGCCAACCCATCGTTTTTACGACTTCTTTCCGTCCCACCCGTTCGTACGTCCGCAAAGCATTGAATCCTCTTTTCAGAACGACGTCGTAGACTTCGGGTCCGGCCTGAACGCTTTCCATCAATTGCGGCATTTCCGTCTCGAAGAAGCGCCAATCGTAATATAGCGCGCTGTAGAGAATGGGGAAGACGGAAGAGAAAGCGAACCGCATCGGCGTGAGATTCATGATGTCGATAAGTCTGTCATAGAACTCGAACGCCTTCAGCGACGCTCTGTGGGAGGCGCCCACGTCCCACACGAAATCCTTTATGGATGTTCCGGTGACGGTCGCGAAATGGTAGATGATAAAAGGAGAGACGGGAACCCTGTCAGGTTTTTGAAGGGCAACGGTCGCCGCGACTCGTTCGGCAGAGGTCATTGGTTACCAGAAGTCGATCCGGGTTTTTTGGTTCTAGAGAGACAGAATTTGCTGATTTCTTCAAAAAGCAGCAGGCGATCCCTGTCGATGGGGGCCTTGTGGCGGCTGTTCTCGAGGAGCAACAGCCTTTTTTCTTCGCTCTTCACGGAGTCAAATATATACTTCCCGCTGTTTTTCCAGATGACGTCGTCACGTTGTGACTGCACGATCAGTATTGGCGCGTTCACGCGGCTAACGACTGTTCGGGTGCTCTCCATCAACTCGACCAGCCTGAGAACGCTTCGGGAGGGATAACTCTTATAACCGACAAGATAGTGGGAGAGTGTCTTATCCGAGAGACTTGTAAATCCCATTTTCGGGAAACGAGTTCCGAGCGGAGCGCCCAGCTTTGCGACAAACTTGATGGCTTTCTCGCCAATGCGTCCTCCGAATGGAAATGCGGGCGCACATATCGTCACAATACCCTCGACGTCGCGCATTGTGGCCAGATGAAGAGCCAGCAGGCCACCCATGCTGAAGCCCACAAGCACCACCGCCTCGAACGAGTCCTTGAGTTCCGTGTATTCGGCCTCCACCATTGCCAGCAACTTCTGGTTGGAGACCTTTGCAAAATCCTCAAGCGTTGTCCCGTGTCCCGGCAGTGTAATACCCTTCGTGGTGATTCCCTGGGCGCTCAAATGGGAGCCCATCGGCTCCATCAACGTGGCCGTATCTCCAAAGCCGTGGATAAGAAGACACGCAACCGGCCCCCGGACAAACGAAAATGCCGGCACACCCGCTGGAGTCGTCTTCATCGTAGCGGTGGAACCCACCTATTTAACATCCCTTTACGAAGCTCTCGTGCATTTACCCATTTCGGCAAGACTAGTGTTGGCGCGAATCCATTCGTCCCGCCAACGGCAGAATTTCCGGCCTGTTCCTGCCCTCCGCCTGCGAATGAGTTCGCACCCACATGATCGCGCGACACATTCCTTAATTATTATGGCTTTGGGTAGGACAAAAAAGCCGACTGCACGCGGATTATCGCCCACGTGTTCGGTCGGCCTATCGCCTCAATAGTAGTAGTGTCCCTTAAAGACACCCACGTTCTTGAGGAACCTGTAAGCGCCCATCAATGCTGTTCCGGCTATGACGGCAATGGAGAAAAGACTCACGGCGACAGCGAATGTGAACGCATGCTCGGCATTCATCGCAAAACTCCCGCCGGTCAAGAACGAAAAGGCGACTGGTGCGCCCACCATCATTCCGACCGATGCTCTTATGGTATTCTGGGCCTTTTTATTCATTTTCGCTTCCCCTCCACTTCTTCACTACTATGTGGATTATTACAAGAAGCATGCCAGCATCCGTAAGATACATTGAATGCCTGTATCACATTGAATAATAAGGAGTTACAGAATGCATAGCATTGCGGGAGAGGCTCTCAAAGTGCAATGGCTGCTTTGCATTAGCGCAAGATATTTCTTGCAGAAAATCCAGAACCACCGATGAGCATTGATAACGGCGGATAAGAAACCGGAGCTCGAGTTTCTATTTAATCACGAATAACGAGTGATGACCGCGCCCAAATGAAAAAGGGCCGTCCGCTTAACGGATGGCCCCTTATCTTTGCCGGTCTGTCCTCAGTTACCCCAGAATCGCCTTTATGTCCGCATCCGGCGTCGAGATAGGCTTGATGTCGAACGTCTTTACCAGCACGCCCAACACGTTCGGCGTAATGAACGCCGGCAGGCTCGGGCCGAGGCGGATGCCCTTGATTCCCAGGTGCAGCAGCGTCAGAAGAATCGCCACCGCCTTCTGTTCGTACCAGGAGAGCACCATCGACAGCGGCAGTTCGTTGACGCCGACGTTGAACGCCTTCGCCAGCGCCACGGCTATCTGGATGGCCGAGTAGGCGTCGTTGCACTGACCCACGTCGAGCAGTCTCGGGATGCCGCCGATATCTCCAAGGTCTTTGTCAAAGAACCGGAATTTGCCGCAGGCGAGCGTCAGCACGACGCAGTCCTTCGGGAGCTTTTCAACGAATTCGGTGTAGTAGTTGCGGCCGGGCTTTGCGCCGTCGCATCCGGCGACCAGGAAGAAGTGGCGGATTGCCTTGTTCTTTACCGCGTCGATCACCTGGCCTGCCACTCCCATAACCGTGTTCCTTGCAAAGCCGACTGTGACCGTTTTGCCGTTGGTGTCCGCAGCAAAGCCGGGTAGCGCGAGCGCCTTATTGATTACCGGCGCAAAATTGCGGTCCGATATGTGGGTCACGCCGGGCCAGCCCACTGTTCCCCTCGTGAAGACGTTGTCCTTATACGTGTCCCTCGGCTTTTGCAGACAGTTGGTGGTCATCAGAATGGCGCCCGGGAAGTCCGCGAACTCGCGCGTTTGGTTCTGCCACGCTGTTCCGTAGTGGCCGTAAAAATGCGGATACTTCTTGAGTCCGGGATAGCCGTGGGTAGGCAGCATCTCTCCATGCGTGTACACGTTGATTCCTTTGCCCACGCTCTGCTTGAGAAGCTCCTCGAGGTCCTTGAGATCATGGCCCGAAACCAGTATGGCTTTTCCCTTCTTTGCGCCCAAAGGAACGTTGGTCGGCACGGGGTGGCCATATGTTCCGGTGTTGGCCGCGTCGAGGAGTTCCATCGCCCGCAGATTGATCTCGCCGCATCTCAGCGTGAGTTTTACCCATTCGTCGGCGCTCAGGTCATTCCTCAACGTGGCCGCAAGACCCTCGTGGAGAAACGCATAAACGGCGTCGTCTTCCTGCCCCAGTATTCGCGCATGGTCGGCATACGCGGCAACGCCTTTTATACCGTAGATCACTATCTGCTTCAGCGAGTGGATGTCCGGATTCTCGGACGCATTCGACTTTACCCCGACGGCCTCGCCTTGCTTTATCAGGCCTTCTTTCGTTGATTCCGGCTTGAAAGTGGCCGCGCTCTCGTGGAAGTCCACCTTGCCGCCGGCCGCTCTCACTTTCGCCTTCAATTCTTCTCTCAACTCGACGGCGCGATTGATCAACTTGACAAAGCGGTCGGGGTCGAAATTCACGTTCGTAAGGGTCGAGAACATGGCCTCGCACGTGAAAACATTCACGTCCCGGTCCCTGACTCCGACCTTCCGGCCCGCTGCCGCGTAAAGGGAAAGCCCCTTCAGCGCGTGAACGAGAACGTCCTGCAGAGACGCCACGTCCGGCTGCTTGCCGCAGACACCAATCTTGGTGCAGCCTTCGCCTTTTGCCGCTTGTTCGCACTGGTAGCAGAACATGTTTTGAGTAGTCACTTTTTCCTCCTTAGGTTGGTCGTGTGTGTGGTCTTGTCCCGACATCTCTTTTATATCCTCCTTGGTTCAGCAGTTGCCTGCTTAAACTGTATCGTGTTGTCTTTAGTATAGCCACAAGGAGGATGTCTTTCTTTGACAAAAGTCACACGCCGCAAATTTTATTTGGTTTGCCCAAGAATTATAACAAAAGAAGACATTATGCGATAGCGCCTGAAAAAAGGGGGAATGGTCAAAGTCGTATTTGAGGGTGCAAACAGGCGGTCTGTGCGGACGCAATTCATTGCGTCCCTGCAAGAAAACGACAAGAACCAGGCTGACAAAACAATAGGGGCGAACCCCGTGTTCGCACACACTTCAAACCGCCACTTCATGAATACGGTGGCCAAACCGCTTCATTGAAACTACTCCTTTGGCGGGAATGTGCGCAAGCCGCGCTCGCCCCTCAACCTCTCCAAGAAACCACATACTGGAGCTTCACTCGAGCAAATCCGCGAAGTAAGTCATTCCAGTCACGTCAATCACGATCACGGGCTCATTCCCGACAACCCACGAATCATGGCCGGGTGGGATCACCGCCACGTCGCCCGGACCGAACAATTGCTCCGTGCCGTCATCCATTCTGACCATCAGACGTCCCCAGACGTGATATTGGGTATGCTGGGCTTCACAATTCTCCGTTTTCACAAACGGCTTCAAGCATTCTGACCATTTCCAGCCCGGCTCGAGTGTGGCGCGTCCGAACGTGATGCCTCCGGCATGTATGATTTCAAGCTTGCCTTTGGGGAATGCGCGAACCTCATCAGCCGAACTCATGCTCCTCTTTTCCATGGCTTCCAACAATGTCTTCACTTTTCTCGTCCCCTCTCACAGCAAGATATTTGGGAGTGGTTTCGCTCCATGAGCTTTATTAACTATGCTTTTGCATGAACAATTGAGCAATGCTTCAATAACTCGGTCCTTCACGGTCAGTTGCCCAAATAAGATATGTACGGCGTGTTGCCCAAATGGTAATAGCTGTTTGTCATTCGGAGCGAGCCGTTTGTCATTCGGAGCCATCCATTTGTCATTCTGAGCGAAGGGCCGCAGGCCCGAGCGAAGAATCTCTGTCTATAGGTCGCAAATTTGCAGGAAAACGAGAGATTCTTCGTCGCTTCGCTCTTCAGAATGACAATCCTGACAGCACTATGAAGCGCAATTTCATTCGGGCAACACGCCGTGTACTACTAACCCATGTTCCGCAGCTTTGTCTTGCCGCAAGCTCATTTTTCGACGAGGACCCGAAGAAGGCCCAATTCTTGCCGTATTTCGGTTCCTTGCGCCCTTGCGCGGCTCCTTTTCGCCTTTTGCCTGTTCATGCCAGTGCGCTGGCCACAGTGGATGTGATTGTGAACGGCGTGTTCGTAAGGGGCTGCTTTCCGACCCGGGACTTCCCAACCCACTGGCAATAATGGTTAACTTTTGACACCAATCTCGCCTTGTATTAGAATAGTCACGCTTGCGGCTCGGCGCTCTTCTTCTTTCCCAATCGGCTGCTGGTTAGTTTCGGCGCGAGCCCATGAGCTTTCTCCACGGTGTGTTCCTAACTCGTTGCCAAGGGAGGGGGTTAAATGTCCTGCGATTCGACTGACCTTCGGGCAGGACTCATCCTTCAGGGCCCTCTCTTCAATGAATCCGTGCGGATCGAGACACTTCGCCAAAGTAATCCGGACTCATGGGAATTCGGGCTGGTTGGCCTTCAGTCGGAACGCTTTCGCAAAGTAACCCTTACTTCGGAACAACTCAAATTATTTGCTTTTCATCCTCAAGGGCTCATATCGCGAATTTGAGGAACGTCTTGGCAAAGTGGGTGCGCCGAGAGGGGCAAAGACAGAACTTATCATGACTGCCATCGCGCGCTCCGCCGGCTCGTTCAAGGTTTCCGACATATACAGACAGTGTCCCGGGGTAAGCGTGGATATGATCAGACATGTACTGAAGGCTATGCAGGCTGCCGGGGAGATTGAGTGTTCAGGCCGAGGGCAAAACGCGCAATGGCGAAAAATAAAGAAGCGCGAATAACGGAATAAGGGCGGGACATCGCGCGTCTCGGCGATATTTATACGCAATATTATTGCCATTTAGTTTGAATTAGGTAATACCTAATGAATTAGGTAATGAATTAGGTAATGTCCATGATCCCTAAAGAATGCAAGCGCTTAATTGAGGTAGACTTCCCGATTGCGTTGGTGAGCAAGCATTCGGCGAGGGAGAAGTCTATTCGGCATGGGCATCCGTCAACATTGCATTTGTGGTGGGCGAGGCGGCCATTAGCAGCCTGCAGGGCGGTGCTTCTGGGATTGCTCCTGCCGGACCCTTGCGATGAGTATTGTCCAAAAGACTTCAAGAAGGAAGCCCGGCGAGCGCTTGCGCCAACTCCTTGCGCACTTGAACCGGATGATGAAGGGCTTCGAAAAGCTCTCCTAAAATTCATCGGCGATTTCTCGAATTGGGATTTGTCGTCGAATCCCGTTTACCTCAAGGCCGCTCGCACGCTTGTGAAAGCCGCGCACGGTGATGAGCCTCCTCTCGTGGTTGACCCATTTGCGGGTGGCGGCTCAATCCCTCTCGAAGCGCTTCGTCTGGGTTGTGATGCATTCGCAAGCGACCTTAATCCTGTTGCTTGCCTGATTCTCAAGGTGATGCTCGAAGACATACCCAGATGGGGAAGTAAAAAGATAAAAGTAAAAAGGCAAAATTGCGAAGAGGTTGAGGCAGAGGGGCTGGCAGAGGCGCTTCGGATTGTCGGTAAGGAGATAAAAGAAAAGGCCGAAAAAGAGCTTGCTGAGTTTTACCCGCCCGATCCGGATGGTTCGAAGCCAATTGCATATCTTTGGGCACGGACAGTCCGATGCGAATCTCCCAACTGCGGGGCCGAGATTCCGCTCATGCGGTCCTTCTGGCTGTGCAAGAAAGCGAACAGGAAAAGAGCGCTGAGATACAAGATTCTCCCCAAACCCTCTCCCTCTGAACCCTCTCCCATTGGGAGAGGGAAGGGTGAGGGATACCATGGCGCCTCGTCCTTGCCAAAGGACCTGCTTCAATTCGCTCGCTCTCTCCGAAAGGAGCAAACCGACGCAGAGGCGCGACTCTGGTTCTTACTAAGGGATAGGCGTTTGGCGGGAAAGAAATTCCGCCGACAGCATGCCATTCCACCTTATGTTGTCGATTTCTACTGCCATGATGCGCAACTGGTCATCGAAGTGGACGGAGGGCAACACGCGGAAGCGAGACGGCGAGATGATGCGCGTACGGCCTTCCTGGAAAGTAAGGGGCTGCGAGTTATTCGCTTCTGGAACAATGAGGTTTTGCAGTCCACGGAAACAGTGTTGGAAGTGGTATGGAGGGAACTGCTCTCACCCTCACCCCCAACCCCTCTCCCACAGGGAGAGGGGAACATGCCACCGATGGCGTTCGAGGGAGCGGGGAAGCTGCCATCGATGGCGTTCGAGGGAGCGGAAAATCTGCCGCGGGTAGAGTTCGAGATATTTGAACCCAAAATAGAGAAGGAAGCGCCTACCGGCACAGTTACCAGAGCCAAGGCGACATGCCTTTGCTGCGGAACGGTTCTTCCGCCGGAACGAGTCCGGGCACAGCTTGCCGATCAGCGCGGCGGCGCAGATGTGATATTTGATTCCGCTGCAAAACCTCCTGCTTTCCCCCAAAGCACAATGCTGGCCGGACAGCAGCCAGAAAACGAGCCTCTGAGAGGCGCTACAGCGCGAGATCTCAAGGCGGGCAAGGTGATTTGATGCCTCGCCAAAACTCGTC
>JACRIR010000090.1 GCA_016215705.1 Candidatus Poribacteria bacterium
AACAAGTTATCCGACTGTGTTCATGAAGATCACGACAAGATAACTATAGGGGCGGTTCGGGTCCTCGACCTTGGTGAACCGCCCCTATGATTTTGAGACGAACACTCGAACAACTACAGTTTCCGCTGAGAGAAAATGGGGTGAGTGACGGGATTTGAACCCGCGGCCCCCAGGGCCACAACCTGGTGCTCTGACCAGCTGAGCTACACCCACCGTAGAAGAAAAGCGTCACAAGTGCGAATAAGTTCGCGCCTGCAGAATTAGCGGACAGTCTCCTTCCAGCGCTTTTCTACGCGCGCCAGGGGGGAATCGAACCCTCAGCCTACGGCTTAGAAGGCCGTTGCTCTATCCAATTGAGCTACTGGCGCTTACCGCTGACACTCGGACGGTTCCACACCTGTCGCGAATCAGAAAAAAAGAAATCCCCCTTCATTTACAGAAAAATTATACTGTCCGCTGCGCCCAAAAGTCAAGCGTATCGGAATAGAGAATTTGAATTCGCCCCTTGCCGGTGTTATAATTCGTGACAAAAGTAGCGGCCCCACCTTTTGGCCGCTACCCACTTGCAACCGGAGTACTTATGCTCAGGTCAGAATCAAAAACCCGATGCTGGTCAGGTATATCCCGAGCAACACGAGCGCAAACATTATCGTGAAATCAAACATTTCGATGAGGAGTTTCATCGCATCATCCCCTTAAGGGGCAAAATGGCTTTGACCGCACAACCGTGTCTCACTCCAATCTCTGTGGTGTTCTCCAATTGCCCCTTGTTTTCTACTAATATCTTATCATCAGAGCAGGACCTCGTCAAGGGGAGGAGAAGCGATGTCGATAGCATGTAAGTATTTGTGGAAAAATATGTTGCAGAATGACACACGACGTATCCAATGTGTCGATGAAGTGAAGCTTAAATCCCCCCTCGCCTCCCCACAAGGGGGGAAAACGAGGTGGCCCTCTCGCCGGAACGGGAAAAACGACGGCGGCCCTTTTTCAAAAGGGGGGTTGAGGTGACCATGCAGATTCAATTTGGGAGCCATGCTGATTGGAAGCCTTACTGATTCAACGGGGAAGGGCATGGGCAGGAGTAACGTTATGGCGCTGTGGAAAGAAAGGATCAAAATGCCGAGAACAAGAACGCATGTGAAGTTTTTTTTGATTCCGTTGTCACTCACGCTGCTGGCGGCCTGCGCGGGGGGACTGTCGTTCCGTAAGCAGGCCGATGTGCCCGAGGAGAAGATTGCCCTCCTGGCGGGGCAGATAGAGGAAGTGGTCGTCAATACGCGTCTTGAACAGCCTTCGGCTCTCGACTACAATGTTGACAAGCGCACGGGAGAAGTTGTCGGTGAGCTCGAGCCGATGAGCGTGATGATCAGCACGGAGGAAATCAAGAGAAAAATGCCCGCGCTGGCCGACCTCAACGCGGACAACGAAATCATGCTGTCGGCCGTCCGCGCCCGGGTCTTGAGGCAGCCCGCGATAGCGGAACTGAAACAGAAGGGCTGTGTGGGCGAGAACCGCGAGGCTCTGCTCGAGTGCCTCGGCGCGGAATGGTGCGGCTCGGACCGAGACCTTAAGAACCGGGCCGCTTACATCGTCCTGACCGAAAACCGGGACAGGCGAACGATCTTCGATCAACTGATAGAGGCGAACGGACTCGGCAGCCACGCACTTGGGCGGGTCCGCGAAATCTACGCTCAACAGATATATAAGAAGGCATGGGCGGGTACGCCGCTCCAACTCACGGACGGGACGTGGACAAGAAAATAACATCAAAACAGGTGGCCGACGTAGGCGAGTTTGGCCTGATCAAACTGCTGACCGAGGGCCTCTCATACGACGCGCAGACGATCGTGGGTGTGGGCGACGACTGCGCGGTATACGAGGTCTCGAAGGGACACTATCTGCTGGCGACGTGCGACATGTTGATCGACGGCGTCCATTTCTCCAGGAAGACGGCCTCGCCGTTTCTCATCGGATGTAAGGCGCTCGCGTGCAGTTTGAGCGATATCGCCGCTATGGGTGGACGCCCGCTGTTCGCACTAATCTCGCTCGGGTTGCCTGAGACGACGGCAGAAGAGTTCGCGCAGGACCTTTATGTCGGCATACGCTCGATGTGCCGCGACTATCACGTGTCGCTTGTCGGCGGCGACACCGTGCGCTCGCCCGAGAGGGTGGTCATCGACGTCTCGATGATCGGCGACTGCCCTAAAGGGAAATACGTCCTCCGTTCGGGCGCAAAGCCCGGCGACGCCATTGTCGTGACGGGCTATCTTGGCAGTTCAGCCGCCGGACTCGAGATCGTGAGCGGGAAGCAATCCGAGTCGGACGCCGAGCGCCGAAGCGAGCTCATCGAGGCGCATCTCGCGCCCGAGCCGCGCTGTGCGCATGGCGTCTTCCTTGTCGAGAATTTCGAGATACACTCGATGATGGACGTCAGCGACGGACTTGCAGGAGACCTGGGGCACATTTGCGAGCAGAGCAAGCTGGGCGCCCGCATCCACGCTGATAAGATACCGATTTCGGAAACGCTGAAGGCGTTCTGCGACTCAGCGGCGCTCAATCCCCTCAAATATGCGCTTGCGGGCGGTGAGGACTACGAACTCCTTTTCACGCTTGCTCCGGCGGAACTCGAGCGTCTCACAAGCCGGTGGCCGGATATGTTTGAGATTCCGCTGACGCACATAGGTGAGATGGACGCCAACATCAAGGGGATTCACATCATCTCGGCCGGCCGGCGCGAGCGGCCACTCGATGCGCAGTCTTATGAACATTTCAGAAAAAGCCGCGAACGCGAATAACACGAATCAAAGCGAATGACACGAACAAAGGTCCCATATCCGCAGATTGCGCAGATTCGTCCGGATTGTCATTCTGAGCGGAGCGAAGAATCTCACGAATCAAAGCGAATGACACGAACAAAGGTCCCATATCCGCAGATTGCGCAGATTCGTCCGGATTGTCATTCTGAGCGGAGCGAAGAATCTCAATCCAAAGTCCAAGATACGAATATCCGCAAGTGTTTGCGATCAGCCGTCGTCATTATTGAGAAATCATCCGCATGAAAGAACTTCTGCTTAGGCTTTCGGCCTCGATTCGGGACGTTGTGCGGCCGTGGGTGCTTGCGGCGCGCGGCGGCGAGGTAGTCGGCCGCGCCCACAGCGGCGACGCGACATTCCGGATCGATGAGATCGCGGAACAATGCGTGACGGACTTTCTCCGCGAGGCCAACGAGCCGATCGCCTGCTTCTCGGAGGATAAGGGACTGGTCCTGCCGGGTGGCGCGAGGCCGCGATGGCTGCTCGTGGTCGATCCCATCGACGGCAGCCGCAACGCGAAGAGCGGGTTCGAGGCATGCATGGTCTCCGTCGCCCTCGCGCGATATACGGAGAAACCCACGGTGGCCGACATTGAATTCGGCCTGCTGCGCGAGATCGTCGGCGACCGCGTGTTTTATGCGGAGAGAAGCGGCTTTGTCGAGATAGTTTTCGGCGGCAAGACGGAAAAACCTGCGCTCTCCAGCAACGACGACCTTCAGTTGCTGCGGTGGAGCCTGACGATGCCGGGCAGACCGGCGGCGCTGGTGTTCGGCCTGATGGCCGACCTTGTCGACGCATCCTCCGTTCGCGGCGGGTTCTTCTCGTGCAACAGCACGTGCTATTCGATAAGCCGCGTGGCGACCGGTCAACTCGACGCTTATGTCGACGTCGCCAACCGCATTGTGCGCGATTTGCCGCAGACCGAGCAGGTATTCCGGGAAATCGCCTATGGGCGGCTCACGGGTTTCAGTTCGTATGACATCGCAGCCGCCTTGCTGATAGCCAAACGAGCAGGCGTGACGATAACCGACGCATACGGGAAACCGCTTGATGATATGTGGCTGCTCGAAAGTTCCCCCGCGAACCTGCGCTCATGCGTGGCCGCCTCGAACAAGTCCCTGCATGAGAAGATACTCGACTACATAGAGAGACACATGAAGTCCTTCCGACTTTCTTGAGGACAGAATGGACGCGCGGACGGAAATAGCCAAATTCCTGATGGTTGTCGGCATAGTCATATTTTTTGTCGGGATCATCGTGTTTCTGGCTCCCAGGATTCCATGGCTTGGACACCTGCCTGGCGACATCGACGTGCGCGGCAAGAACTTTCGCATCTACTTCCCCATTATTACGTGTATTCTCTTGAGCATACTTCTCACCATCCTGCTAAATCTGATAAAATTCCTCCGAAGATGATCAGTGGCAGAGAACCAAGTTCCTATGCTTGCTTAAACCGCAAAGGGTCACAGACTCGAGGCGCAAAGAGCGCAAAGAAAAATAGAGAGGAAGAGGCGGATACGGGCAAAAGAGAAAAAGAGATGGAACACGGATGAGATTCTTCGCTCCGCTCAGAATGACGTCTGATTTCCGAACGATTTTTCATTCATGAAATTCGTTCCAGGCGTTTGATCCGTGATCCAAGTCTTCTTCTTTTCTTTGTGCTCTTTGAGCCTTTGCGGTTAGAATCTCTGGTCAATGGCCCCTAATAATGACAGCGTTCTGAACACTTGTCGGTTGATGAATCGCGCGAACGGCTTGGCGCGGGTGATTCTCTTGTGCCTGACGCTTGCGCTTGCGCTTTCGTTTTCCATCAACAAAGTCGAAGAGCGTGATTTCGGCTGGCTCTTGAAAACGGGTCAGATCATATACGAAAACCACGCCGTTCCTCGCGCCGACGCCTACTCATACATTGCCGCGGGCAACAAATACATAGATTCCCATTGGCTGTACCAGGTTCTCCTGTATGCTTCCTATCGATTACTTGGCATAGCCGGTCCCACGTTGCTGACCGCAGCGCTCGCGCTTGCGACATTCTATTTTGTGTACCGGACAGGACTGGATAAAGATAAATACGCCGTGGCGGCAGCGTTGACAGCCGCTGCCATCATCATGGCCAGCGAACGTTTCCTCACGCGCCCGCACGTCGTGACACTGTTTTTCCTTGCCGCATTTTTACTGATCCTCGAGAGGCACAGAGAGCGCGGCACGCGACTCATATTCCTTCTGCCCGTGCTTCAACTCCTATGGGTGAACATGCATGGCCTCTTTGTGTTCGGCCTGATTCTGCCGGCCGTCTATCTCGCGTTTGCGCTGCTTGAGCGGACACTGAAACTCCCGCGTGAATTGAACCTCTGCAAGCGCCAATTCATTCGCAGGGCATTGTCTGCTCGTTTTCGCCCGACATGTGCGAATGAGTTGGCGCCCGCAGAGGGGAGGAAGAGCGGTCGAGGGCTTGACGGCAAAGCCCTCGGCGCGTTCTCGCTCGTCTTTCTTATCATGCTTGGCGAGAGTCTGCTCAACCCATATACGATCGAGCTCGCGCTTTATCCGCTGACCCTTTTTAGGGAAATCCACAGCGGGGCCAATGTAGTCGCGACGAGCGTCGGCGAGCTTGCAGCCCCGCTGGCAAGCGGCGACCTGAGCCTGTCCGAGAGAGTCTTCATATGGATGATAGGAATATCCGCGCTCGGTTTTCTGCTGAATTTGAGGCGACTGAACCTCACGCGTCTGTTCCTCTTTGCGGCTTTTCTGTATCTTGCTCTTACGGCCCGGCGCAATATCGACCTGTTTTCGGTGATCGCGGCGCCGATTGCAGCAATGAATTTCAATCAGGTTCTCGACGAAATGTTCGCGCGCTTCGAGCAATTGAACTTGAGGCGCGCGTTTGCAGTGACGCAGCTCGTGGTGTCGCCTCTTATCATGGCGGGAATGCTGTATCTCATCTTTCAGATTGTGACAAACCGATATTACCTGAGCGACAGAGACCTCACAAGGTTTGGATTCGGAATCGCGCGCCACGCTTATCCTGTCAAAGCGGCCAACTTCGTGGATGCCGCGAACCCGGGCGGGCAGATGTTCAATGAGCCGAGCGACGGCGGCTATCTGATCTGGCGATTCTATCCGCAGCGGAAAGTCTTCTTCGACGGTCGATGGGAGGTGTATGGCGACTCTTTCTTCGAGAATTTCAAAATGCTATGCAGCGATCCACGCCTCTTCGAGAAATATGCCGCCGCCAAAGGCACCCGATACGTCATCCTGCCCCATTCGATCCCGCACGAAGAGCGCCTGATCAAATATATGATCGGCTCGCCGCTGTGGGCAGCAGTCTATTTCGATGAGGTTTCGGTCGTCTTTGTCAGAAACATTCCCGAAAATGCGGATGTGATCGGCAGGCACAAGATCGATTTCACAACGTTCGAGGCCACGAAAGAGCAATTCGACGCGCGGCTGCCCGCCGGCATCGACGCCCCTCATTTCACGGGTATGGACAGCCCGCTTGTGCGTCTCAGCGACAGATTGACTCCGAAGCAGGATCAGGTGTTCGACGAGATTGCGAGAGCCAACTTCCACACAGGCTTCGGCGACTACGAAAGCGCAAAGCTGCTGTACCGGAAGGCAATCGAGATTTGTCCCGATTCCGACATTGCGCATGCGCGGCTTGGCGCGGTCTATTTCAACCAGAGGCAGTACATGGCTGCCCTTATCGAGTTCGAGGCCGCGCAGGAACTGAATCCGCGTTCCGTCGCAAACACCATGAACCTCGCGAACACGAGTCTTATCCTTGGCGACTTCGAGAAAGCGGAATGTTTTTATGGGAAAGCCAAGAAACTCGACCGCCGGAATGCTGTCGCATCTCTCCAACTCGGCAAGCTTTACGCGCGCAAAGGGCAGGCCAAAGACGCCGTCCGCGAACTCAAACGCGCCCTCAAGCTCGACCCCAATTCGCGCGAAGCCCGCGATCTCTTGCTCCAAATCCAAAACAGATAAACAGCCGCGGATGAGCGCCCCGTGCCATTCGTGTTCCCTCTTCTTCTGTCTCTCTTCTGTTGACTTTGAAAACCTCCAAAGGTATAATCAGCTTGAGAAGTTAGTCCCTCCAATAAGGGCACAAGGGATTGCGCCGACGCGGCTAAGGGCGCAACTAATTGCGCCGCTACGGTCAGATGAATCCGGAATGCTCATTGAGTTATGGTAAAAATACTAGCCAGGAAGAAGTTTGAGGGCCCCGATAAACCGATAGCGCCGGATGTCAAGGCGCAAGTGAATATGTCGCGGCTGCCGAGGCACGTGGCTATCATCATGGACGGCAATGGCCGATGGGCGAAGAAGAGGGGGTTGCCCCGGGTGGCCGGTCACCGCGCGGGCGCGAAGGCCGTTCGCGAGGTGGTCGAGGCTTCGCGCGAGCTTGGCATACGGTATCTGACACTCTATACGTTCTCGAACGAAAACTGGAAACGGCCGGAGGAAGAGGTCAAGGCGCTCATGGGCCTGCTGCGGAGGTACATGCGCGACGAACTCAAGGAAATGCTGCATTACGGAGTAGGCATGAGAGTGATGGGCCGTGTTGACATGCTGCCGCCCAAGCTGCAAGAAGAGATAAGGGAGACGATGGCTAGGACCGCTCACTGCAATAAGATGACCACCATCCTGGCGCTCAGCTACGGCGGGCGCACGGAGATCGTGGACGCGGTCCGGAAAATAGCCGCCCGCTGCCAGGCGGGCGAGTTAAAGCCGTCGGATATCGACGAAAAACTTGTCGCCCAAAACCTCTATCTGCCGGATTGTCCCGAGCCCGATCTCCTGATACGCACAAGCGGCGAATGCAGATTGAGCAACTTCATGCTCTGGCAGCTTTCGTACTCCGAGATATATTTCACTCCTACGCTCTGGCCCGACTTCAGTAAGGAAGAGTTCTGCCGCGCCATTATTGACTATCAGAAAAGGGACCGCCGTTTCGGAGGGCTCACCGTGTGAGCCGTGAGGGTGGCAGCCGGAAAGCAAGATATATCTCCGCCGCAATCGGTATCCCCCTCGGGGTGGCAATCTGCCTCTTTTCCACCACGCTTTTCAATCTGCTCGTAATTGTGCTTACAGCAATCGGCGCCACCGAGTTCTACGCCATGACGCGCCACCGAGGGTTCTCGCCTCATAGCGCATTGGGGGTAATGTGCACGATCGCGGTTTGCATAGCGGCCAGTGTCGGAGACGTGCTCGTCGTCGCCTATGCGCTCGTGGTCTCGATGACAATTATCTGCACGCTCGCGATGGCTCGAGGCGCACGCGACGCAATCGCCAATATCGCGGTCACCGTGTTCGGCATACTTTACGTAGGATGGTTCTGCAGCCACCTCATTCTGCTCAGGCTGCTCCCCCTCGAGGCCGGCGACGAGAAGCTCAACTTCGGGGGCGCCGGATATGTTATAATGTTGTTGATACTCTTGTGGTTGGATGATGGCGGGGCATTCTTCGCCGGCACCGCGTGGGGACGCCGCAAACTGATTCCAGCGATTAGTCCGAACAAGACCATCGAGGGATCGGTCGGCGGCATTTTCATGACGCTGGTGGGCGCATTGCTGATTAAGGACCTGGGCATATTGCTCCGCATCCTCAATGTAGCCTTATTCCCCGATTTCGGTTATACGACTTACTTGCTGATAGGGTTGGGCGTCGGCGTGCTCGGCCAGGTCGGCGACTTGTGCGAATCGTACCTCAAGAGAGACGCCGGGCTGAAGGATACAGGGAATTTGCTTCCGGGACATGGCGGCTTCCTCGACAGGTTCGATAGCCTCATGCTGACTGCGCCGCTGTTCTACTACTTGTTGCGATTCATGAATCTTTGAGGGGAAAAGTCGAAGGTCGAAAGCCGGTCGATTGTGGATTCAGGGTCGAAAAATCGGATTCCCGCCTTCGCGGGAATGATACGAAGGGAGACAAAACACAATGTGCATTGAATGCAAAGAACGGGTGGAATCTATCCGCCAAAATATCATTGAAATGAGTGATTGTCTTTGACCCAGCCTCGGTCAGGCAGGAAATAGCGAACCTGGAGAAGAGAATCAGCGCATCGGACTTCTGGAACGACGCCGAATCGGCGCAGAAGACGCTGAAGAAACTGAGTCTGCTGAAGACCTCGCTCCAGGAAATTGAAACACTCGAAACCCGTCAAAAAGAGCTTGCTGAACTCATCGATCTCGCAGAACAAGAAGGCGACCTGTCGCTCGAGTCGGAGGTAAAGGCAAACCTCTCCGAGCTTGAGAAAGAAGTCAACGACTGGGTTCGTCGGAGCACTCTCAGCGGCGAGACTGACGCGAACAACGCCATCGTCACCATCCATTCCGGCGCGGGCGGCACTGAATCGTGCGACTGGGCTTCGATGCTGCTCAGGATGTACATGCGCTGGGCGGACAAGCGTGGCTACACTACCGAGGTCATTGACAGCCTCGAGGGCGACGAGGCCGGCATAAAGAGCGCGACCTTCACGGCGGCGGGGCCATACGCCTATGGCTACCTGAAGGGCGAGGACGGTGTCCACCGGCTTGTGCGTATATCGCCCTTCGACGCAAACAAGCGGCGGCACACGTCGTTTGCGTCGGTCGAGGTGATAGCGGAGGTCGAAGACGACATTGTCGTCGAGATCAACGACGCCGACGTTCGCGTCGACACGTTCAGGTCCAGCGGCGCCGGCGGCCAGCATGTGAACAAGACGAGCTCGGCAGTCAGGATGACGCATCTGCCCACCGGCATAGTCGTACAATGTCAGAACGAAAGATCGCAGCACAAGAATCGCGCCGTTGCGATGAAGCTCCTGCGCGCGAAGCTGTATGACCACTTCCAGAAGCAACGGGAAGCGGAGCTTGCTTCTCAGAGAGGCGAACAAGAAAAGATCGCGTGGGGCAGCCAGATACGCTCGTACGTGTTGCAGCCTTATCAGATGGTGAAGGATCACCGCACCGGGATCGAGACCGGAAACGTGAATGCCGTCCTCGACGGGGACATAGACCAGTTTATCAGCGGCTATTTGCAGAATAAGGTGGCAAAGTAGCATGGAAGAAAAGCAGGAGCTATACAAACAGCGGACGGAAAAGCTTGCGCGGATAGGAGAACTCGGTGAGGAGCCTTTCAGGTATTCATATTCTCGCACGCACACGGTCAGACAGGCATATGAAAGATACGAGGAAAACAAGGCAGGCAGCTCTGACACAAATGTGAAACTCGCGGGCCGTCTGGTCGCTCTGCGCTCGCACGGCAAAAGCACATTCGCCGACCTTAAGGATGACTCAGGCAAGATACAGATATTCTTCGGGCTGCAGGACCTCGGACAGGAGAAGTACGAATTCCTTGCGAAACTTGTGAACATAGGCGACTTCATCGGCGTCGAGGGAGGAGTTTTCACCACCCGAACCAACCAGGTGACCGTCAGGGTCCAGAACTTCTCACTCCTCACAAAGTCGCTCCGGCCGTTGCCGGAGAAATGGCACGGCCTCAAGGATATCGAGACCCGCCTGCGCCAGCGATACCTCGATCTCCTCTCGAACGACGAGGTCCGCGAAATTTTTCGCAAACGCAGCGGCATCATCAAGAGCATCCGCGAATTTCTCGACGCGCGCGCCTACATCGAGGTCGAGACCCCGATGCTTCACCCGATCCCCGGCGGCGCGACCGCCCGGCCGTTCGTCACGCATCATAACGCGCTCGACAGAGACCTCTATCTCCGCGTGGCGCCCGAGCTCTATCTGAAGCGCCTCATCGTCGGCGGGTTCGAGCAGGTGTACGAGATAAACCGAAACTTCCGCAACGAGGGCCTCTCGCCGAGGCACAATCCCGAGTTCACGATGCTCGAGCTCTATCATGCGTACGTCGATTATGAATACGTCATGAGCCTGGTCGAGGAAATGATAAACCACGTGGCGCGCACACTGAACGGGTCCACCACGCTCACGTATCAGGGCAACGCGATAGACGTCAAAGCGCCGTGGCCTCGAATGCCGTTCTTTCAGGCGATACGGCAGTTCGCGGGAGTCGATATGGAGCCGATTTCGGACGCGGATGCGGCTCGCGAAGCAGTCTCGAACCTGACACTCGATTTGGACCCGAGCGCCGGCTATGGAAAAATCTGCGACGAGCTCTTGAAAACATACGTAAGACCGAACCTGATCTCGCCGACGTTTATTGTCGATTATCCTGTCGAGCTTTCGCCGCTTGCGAAGAGCAAAAGGGGCAACCCGCGCCTGGTCGAGAGGTTCCAGCCGTTCATCGGGGGACTCGAGATCGGCAATGCCTTCTCGGAACTCAACGACCCGATCGAGCAGCGGCGCAGATTCGAGAGTCAGATGAAACTCCGTGAACGCGGAGATGAAGAAGCTCAGAGACTCGACGAGGACTTCGTGACTGCCCTCGAGTACGGCATGCCGCCTGCGGGCGGATTGGGCATAGGAATCGACCGGCTCGTGATGCTCCTAACCGATTCGTCGACAATAAAGGATGTAGTATTGTTTCCGCAGCTTAGGACGGTAACGGAAACCGTTCCTGAAGAATGAAGTTTTGGGACTATTCTTTTGGATTTTGGATTGGAATCCAGAATTGGGATTGGATTCATTCCGAAGAAATGCAGGAAGGGCCGAGAGATATTCATTGTTTGTAGGGGCGCGATTCATCGCGCCCGATATGTGCCATTTAGCTGTGGCTGCGTTACGCCGCGAAATCTGCGAAATTTCATGGTTTTGAGGATTGACCGATGCGATTTGAGCTTTTTGTCGGATTCCGATATTTGCGAGGTAAGCGCAAGAACGCTTTCATCTCGCTTATCACGCTCTTCTCGATTTTCGGCGTCATGATCGGTGTGATGGCGCTCATTGTTGTTCTGGGCGTAATGACCGGCTTCGACAAGAAACTGCTGAAGACTGTTCTTGGAACGACTTCGCACGTCGTCGTCAGCCGCGACGGCGGAATAAAGGACTACGAAGCGGTTCTGCACAAGGTGAAGTCGGTCCCGGGTGTCCTCGAGGCGGCGCCGTTCTTTGCCGGCCAGGTGCTCCTTCGCTCCGATACAAACGTGCTCGGCGCCGCGATACGCGGGATCATACCGGAAGAGGAGATGAAGGTGTCCGACTTTTCGAGTTTCCTCAAGGGGAAGCTGACCGGCGACGGCATAGTTTTGGGCACAGAACTTGCAAGACAATTGAACGTGATGCCGGGTGACACCGTCAGGGTGATCTCACCTTACTTCGTTTCGACGCCTATGGGTGAAATGCCGTACAAGAAAACCCTCGAGGTGACAGGTCTTTACACATCCGGCATGTACGAATATGACACTTCATTTTGCTTCGTTGCACTCGAGCAGGCGCAGAGCCTTTTCGGGGTTCCGGGGACGATAGCGGGCATCGAGGTCAGGATTAGGGACCCGTTCGAGGCGAAGGCCATAGCCAACGCAATTTCGAGGGAAGTGGGAGGCGATTACTGGGCCAGAAGCTGGATGGACTTGAACCGGACGTTTTTCGCCGCTCTCAGGCACGAAAAGATAATCATGGCGGTGATTCTCGTGCTGATAATCGTTGTCGCCGCGTTTAACATCGCCAGTACGCTCATTATGGTGGTCATGGAGAAGACGCGCGACATCGGCATACTGAAGTCGATAGGAGCTCCTGCGCCCAGCATCCAGAAGATATTTATCATCGACGGACTCATGGTCGGCGTGGTTGGGACGACACTCGGGGTCGTCTTCGGTTATGCGCTTGCTAATTCGCTCGATTCAGTGGTAAACTTTATGGGTAGAGTGTTCGGGTTGGAGTTGTTTCCGAGCACTATTTATTATTTCGACAAGATACCGGTCGATACCAGCATATTCGACACACTGTGGATTGGAGGAAGCGCTCTCATACTGAGTCTCCTCGCCTCGCTCTATCCGGCCTGGCAGGCGTCACGGCTCAATCCTGTCGAGGCATTGCGCTATGAGTGAGTTGATAAGAGCGGAGGGGTTAACGAAGACATACAGGTCCGGCAAAGCAAAGTTAGAGGTGCTCAAAGGGATAGACATCACTATAGAAAAGGGAGAGTTGGCGGCGATACACGGGCCTTCGGGAGTGGGCAAAAGCACGCTTCTCCACATTCTGGGCACGCTCGACAGACCCACGAGCGGGACTGTTAAGTACGGAAACACCGACCTGAACAGCCTCAACGACAAGACGCTCGCCCGCTTGCGCAACCAACGGATCGGATTCATATTCCAATTCTATCATCTATTGCCGGAGTTTACGGCATTAGAGAACGTTCTTCTTCCCGCTATGGTGAACGGTCGCAGGTTGAAAGAGGCGCGAGAAAGGGCGCATCAGCTTGTGGCATCGGTTGGTCTGAGTGAACGCGAGACTCATAAGCCGGACGAGCTTTCAGGCGGTGAGCAACAAAGAGTTGCGATTGCACGGGCGCTCATGAATAATCCCGAGGTTGTCTTTGGCGACGAGCCTACGGGCAACCTCGACGAAAAAACGAGCCTCGAGATATATAGACTGATAAGCCGTTTGAACGAGGAATACGGCACGACATTCGTGATTGTTACACACGAGTCTTCACTCGCAAGCGCGGCGAGCCGTACGATCCGAATGATGGATGGCAGGATAGAGAATGTGTCTCACAATTCTCCTTAGGAGTATGGTGTGCCGCGCTCCCGGATGCGATATTGCGCCAAGAGAGGGAATTGAGTCACATTCCGGAAGGATAAACCAAGCAGATGATTTGCAGCATTTGTAAAGATAAGGTCGCTACGATCCGACTCAAAGAGATTATCAACAACACGGTGACCGAGGTGCATCTGTGCCAGGCATGCTATGAAATCCACGAGCAAAAGGGTGTGTTCCTGACAAATGAACTTGCTTCACCGAAGGAAGCAACCGACTCTGAGGCCGGCAGCGGGAAGCAGAAGTCGAAAAGCAAAGCCAAACCCAAAAAGTGTCTGGCGTGCGGCACCACGGAGGAACAGTTCCGAGCGAAGGGGAGATTGGGCTGCAGCGACTGCTATGCGGTGTTTGCATCGGCGATGGTTCCTATCCTCAGCACGATTCATGGGGCTACCGAGCATCGCGGCAAAGCGCCTCATCACGCGGTCAGGACGCTCGACCTCAAAGCCGAGCTCAAGAAGCTGCAGGAAGACTTGCAGAGGGCGATTCTTTCAGAAAACTACGAGCGAGCGGCAAAGCTCCGAGACAAGATAAGACAGTTCGAGAGCATGTGAGATTCGGCGCGGGTTTTATTGTTTCGGCTCTATCCTTAGAACCGGAAATGTGAGATTATAAGGAAGAAGAGACGCCTAATGCGGGAGAGTTCTTAGGTATCCGGAGACCCTGAAAGGGGCAGCAGAGGGTAAGGCAAGGATGTTTGAACAAATGGTGTTGAGCGTCGGGCATTGGTTAAGGGACAAAGGGCCCGAGTCCGACATTGTTTTCAGCAGCCGTATCAGACTTGCGAGGAACCTGAAGGGGTTCCCGTTCTCGAGCCATTGCACCGAGCAGCAGATGCGCGATATTATCTCGCTCACACGGAGTTGCGCGAGCCGCTCATCCCCGCTGAAGGGGGCCAAGTTCTACAGTTTCAAAGAGATGAGCATGATCGACCGCCAGTTCCTGATGGAGCGCTTCCTGATAAGCCGTGACCTTGCAAAGAGCGCCGGCGAAAAAGGCGTCATCGTGGACGCCGCAGAGCGCATAAGCCTCATGATAAATGAAGAAGATCATTTGCGCATGCAGACCCTTCGTTCGGGCCTGCTCCTGTCCGAAGCGTGGGAGGAACTCAATGCGCTCGATGACGAGTTTGACGGCCACCTCGACTTCGCCTTCGAGGAGCCGTGGGGCTATTTGACCGCTTGCCCCTCGAATGCCGGCACGGGGCTTCGCGCGTCAGTGATGGTTCATTTGCCCGCGCTCATCATGACGAAGCGCATCGTGAATATTCTGCAGACCGCATCCAAAATGCATATCGCCATCCGGGGGCTTCACGGCGAGGGCTCGGAAATGCTTGGTGATTACTTCCAGATATCGAACCAGGCGACCCTCGGGAAGCCTGAGGACGAGATCGTCGAGATGACCGAGACCCTCACGCGCCAACTTATTGACCAGGAAAAACGCGCCCGTGAAGACCTGATGAAGAATGACAGGATTGCCGTCGAGGACAAAGTAGGCAGGGCCATCGGGACGCTCACCGGGGCGCGAATACTGAGCACCCGGGAGGCGATGGAATTGCTCTCAAGCATAAGGTTGGGCATATATTGCGATATGGTTCCGGGCATAAATTCGGAAATTCTGGATTCCCTCCTGATAGAGACTCAGCCCGCACATTTACAAAAAAGGTTTCCGGATCACTTGGACCCCCTTGCGCGCGACATCGAACGCGCAAAGATCATAAAAGGGGCGCTTAAATACGGAGAGGGGTGATTTCGCATGTTTGACCGGTTTACTGAACGCGTGCGCAAAGTGATCCAGTTGGCCCGCGAGGAGGCCATGCGGTTCAATCATGACTATATCGGGACCGAGCATCTGCTGCTTGGACTCGTGAAGGAAGGGGAAGGCATCGCCGCGACCGCGCTCGCGAACCTCGGCGTGGACCTTCGCACACTCAGACTCGAAGTCGAAAAGCTCGTCGAGCAAGGGCCGACCACCGTGTCGGTAGGCGAGATACCGTTCAATCCACAGGCCAAGAAGGTGCTCGAGCTCGCGGTTGAAGAAGCGCGCAAGTTCGGCCACAATTACATAGGGACAGAACACCTCCTGCTCGGACTCATCAAAGAAGGCGAAGGTATCGCCGCGCACGTGCTCGAGAACATGAAAGTTGACGTCGAGAAAGTCCAGCGCGAGATCGTTAAGCTATTGGGCGGTCCATCGAGTAAATTCTCCGGCGCCGCCGAAGCCAAGAAGACTCAAACACCTGCGCTTGACGCTTTCGGGCGCGATCTTACCGAACTGGCCCGCGAGGACAAGCTCGATCCGGTCATCGGGCGCGAGGCCGAGATCGAGCGCGTGATTCAGATACTGAGCAGGCGCACAAAAAACAATCCGGTGCTGATAGGAGAGGCCGGAGTCGGCAAAACCGCAATCGTTGAAGGGCTTGCGCAAGCAATAATTCACAGAAAGAATATTCCTGACTTGCTGGCCAACCGGAGAGTTCTGACACTTGACCTTGCCGGTCTCGTAGCGGGGACCAAGTATCGCGGCCAGTTCGAGGAGCGGCTCAAGGCGGTCATGAAAGAGATACGGAAGGCCGACAACATCATCATGTTCATCGACGAGCTTCACACGATTGTTGGAGCGGGAGCGGCGGAGGGCGCAGTGGATGCGTCCAACATGCTCAAGCCTGCTCTAGCCCGGGGAGAACTGCAGTGCATAGGCGCGACAACTCTCGATGAATATCGAAAGTATATAGAGAAAGACGCTGCGCTCGCGCGCCGGTTCCAGTCGATTATCGTGGAAGCGCCGTCGGTGGATGACACGATAGGCATAATTCGCGGCCTCCGCGACAAGTACGAAGCGCACCACCGCGTGAAGATTTCCGACGAGGCCATTGTCGCCGCCTCCAGGCTCTCGAATCAATACATCACGGACCGGTATCTTCCCGACAAAGCGATCGACGTCATCGACGAGGCGTGCTCGAGGGCGCGCCTGAAGAGCACAACGCGCCCACCCGACCTGAGAGAGATAGAGGGGCGCATAGAACAGGTCACCAAAGACAAGGAAGAGGCCATAGAGGCGCAGGAATTCGAGAAGGCCGCGTCGCTCCGCGATAAAGAGCGGCAACTCAAGGAAAGGCTCGAGAGAGAGCAGCGCAACTGGGAAAAAACGCGCGAAAACGTCGCTTACACCGTTTCGGGTGAAGACGTCGCCTACATCGTCTCCCGGTGGACGGGCGTTCCGGTGACGAAGCTCGAACAGACCGAATCGGAGAAACTGCTCAATATGCGCCAGGAAGTCCACAAACGCATCGTCGGCCAGGATGAATCCATCGAGGCCCTCACGCGCGCCATACAGCGGTCGCGCGCCGGGCTCAAGAACCCGAGACGGCCCGTGGGCTCTTTCCTGTTCCTTGGACCGACCGGCGTAGGCAAGACCGAGATGGCCAAGGCGCTCGCCGAGTTCCTTTTCGGCGATGAGAACGCGCTCGTGCGGATAGATATGTCGGAATACTCGGAGAAGTTCACCGTCTCGCGTCTGGTGGGAGCCCCGCCGGGCTACGTCGGCTACAACGAAGGCGGCCAGTTGAGCGAAAAAGTCAGGAGACGCCCTTACTCCGTCGTGTTGCTCGATGAGATCGAAAAAGCGCACCCTGACATTTTTGACACGCTTCTGCAAGTGCTCGAAGATGGCCGTCTCACCGACTCTACGGGCCGCACAGTTGACTTTAGGAATACAGTTGTTATAATGACATCTAATGCCGGCACGCGCGAAATCGCCTCCGGCAAGACTCTCGGGTTCCAACGGACCGAGGGTGGAATCAGCTATCAGGCGATGAAAGATAAAGTCATCGCTGAGACCAAGAAGATATTCAATCCGGAATTCCTCAACCGGATTGACGAAATCATCGTGTTCCACTCTCTCACCGAACAAGACCTCGAGAGAATAGTCGAGTTGCTTCTAAAGGAATGCGGCAAGAACCTCAAGAGCAAGAATTTGACAATCGAGTTCGGGGAGGAAGCGAAGAAGTTCATCGTGAGAATGGGCTACGACCCCGCTTATGGCGCGCGCCCGCTCCGCAGGGCGGTGCAGCAGTACGCCGAAGACCCCCTTTCCGAAGAAATCCTGCGCGGGAATATTCCCGAGGGCTCGCACGTTTATGTGGAGCCGGATGAAAAAGGCGAGAGGCTCCGTTTCCTTGTAAGGAGCTCTCCGAAGCCCGTCGAAGAACCCGAGCACCAGTTGAGGAACTAAACCCTGTTCAGTATCGGGGCCCCAATGTAGAGTTGTTTCCGCCGTCTTGTGAGGGGCCTCTGTCGGCTCGAAAGGCTTCGCTGAGTGAAGACATGCAATCTCTCCATAGTGAAACTGTGTCTGGTCTTGTCTTTTGCGGCCGCTCTATTTCCCCCTCGAACCTCGGCCCAAGTGGCGGAAGAGGGTTTGCCCGTGGCCTCGGTCGAGGTGCAGGGTAACCAGATTGTCAGCGCGCAGCTCATCCGCGCGCAACTCCGGGTGCGCGAAGGAATGCCCTTCGTCTCCGCCGACGTGCAAAAGGACATTGAACGTCTTTTCGGACTCGGCTACTTCTCGGATATCAAAGCGGACGTTTCCCGGGTGGACGACAAGGTGAGCGTGATCTATGTCGTGACGGAGAGAAAAATTGTCCGTGAAGTTCTCCTCCTCGGCAACAAGAAAATAAAGGAGGAGGACCTGAGACAGGTCGTTTCCGTGAGACGCGGAGATACGTATCTGCCGAAGGCGATCGATAAAGACATCGCCGCCATTCGCGAGGCCTACCGAAAAAAGGGATATGCCGGAGCCGCTGTCACTGCGACCTATCGCGAGATAAGCCCCACCGAGGTCGAGGTGGTCTACGAGATAGTTGAAGGCCCGAAGGCGAGGGTCCGCGAGGTCATAGTGGAGAACAACATCGGCCTGAGCGACTCAGCCATTCGAAAGAGCATGAAATTGAAGGGGCGATTCCTTTGGTTCGGCAACTTGTTCGACGACGAGGTCTTTAAGCAGGACATCGAGACGATAAAAGACGTCTATGCCGACCACGGCTATATCGACGCCCTGATAGCCGACGCCAAAGCAGAGTTCTATGATGAAGGCGCAAAAGTCAGGCTCAAGATCACAGTTGATGAGGGCGCCCAATACTTCGTTGACTCGACCGAGGTCGAAGGGAACACTGTTTTCGACGATTCGCGCTTGCTTGCCTTGATGAGGACAACGCCCGGCTCATATTACAACCGGAGCCAGGTTGAGCGGGACGCTTTCGAGATACAGGATTTCTATGCTGACCAGGGCTACATTCTTGCCAACGCCAAACCCCGATTAGCCATCGATAAGCAGAAGAAAGAAATCGGCATAACTTATCAGGTGAACGAACGCGAGCTCATGTACGTCGCCAAAGTGGACATCAAAGGAAACGTCAAGACCAAGGACACCGTAATCAGGCGCGAGTTGACGATAGTCCCGGGCGACCGTTTCGACGGCGGCAAGATCAGGCGAAGCAGGCAAAAGCTTCTTAACACGCAATTTTACAAAGACGTTGGCGTGGGAACCGAAGCAACCGACCAGCCGCAACATCGCGACCTTACGTTTAATGTCGAGGAGCAGAAAACGGGCCAATTTAACTTCGGAGTCGGTTACAGCTCGAATGACGCCCTCATTGGCCAGATCCAGATTACTCAGAACAACTTTGACCTCCTTAATTTCCCAACTTTCACGGGCGCAGGCCAAAAGCTCAGCATTGCCGCAATGCCCGGCACTGTCGTCGATGAGTATTCGATCAGCCTCACCGACCCATACTTCATGGGTTATCCATTTGCCGCCGGCTTTGACGTATACTTCACCGACCGCGAGTTCGACGAATATGATCAACGCACCGTCGGCGGCGGACTCCGATTGGGCAAGAGGGTCACCGATTACAGCACGGTCGGTCTTGGCTACACATTCGCCTCTTACGATATTTCGAACGTCGATGATACCGCCCCTCAGACGATAAAAGATGAAGAGGGCTCGCGGACCAAAAGCAGTATGACCGCGAGCTTTACAAACGACACACGCGACAGCTTCATAGACCCCACCACCGGCCACCGCTATACCGCTTCGCTCGAGCTTGCGGGCGGCCCCTTCTTCGCCGAGACTGATTTTGTGAAACTGGCCGGCGAAGCGCGATGGTTCAGGCCGGTCGGGGAGAAATTCGTCCTCATGACGCGCCTCGAGGCCGGGGCCGTGGAGGAATACGGCGACTCTGACATCGTTCCCGTCTTCGAGCGTTTCTTTGCGGGCGGTTCGAATTCGGTTCGTGGATATGATTATCGAGACGTTGGTCCGCGCGAGAATGACGACCCCATCGGGGGAAAAGCCAAACTCGAAGGAACACTTGAGATTTCCTACCCGGTACTCGATATTATCAAGGCTTACGGCTTCTTCGACTTCGGGCAGGTTTGGAGAGACCTTGGCGACGTAGGACAGGGCAAGATAAACACAGCCATCGGAGTGGGTGTCGGACTTAGGACTCCGGTCGGACCGATCAGGTTGGATTTTGGAGTCCCATTGAACCCCGACGAAGACCAGGGGAGCGGACGCGTCCATTTCACCACGGGCATCAGTTTCTGAAGCCGGCCGGAACGATTCTGGTTGCAAAGAAGAGGCAACCCTGTTATAATATGTTTGAACATACAATTTTGCCTCGTATTCCTGCCTATTGTCCGAGCGCATGAACCGACAAGAGAGCGCGTAACCCGTTCGACCCGTGTATTATCTCGGATCATATCTCAAAGCTTTTTGCATCTGCTTTGCAGGATGCGCGATCTCGCTTTCCATGCGCGGACGGGCGTCTGCTCAGGAAAGAGAGCCTGCCACCGGGCCCGTTGTAGGGGTTGCGGACGTTGAAAAGGTGCTGCGGAATTACGGGCGTGCTTCTCGGGTCAAGAACGAGTTGGAACGCGGAAACACGTCGGAAGAGCTCAGGCAGAAACAGGTTGAGCTTGACGATCTCGAGCGCGAAGTCGCCGGCAAGCGTTTCTCTTTTTTTCGGCGGAAGATTTCGCCTGCCGAAGTGGAGAAGAAGCGAACTGAGGTTCAAGCGCTAAGGGAACAGGAAGCGCGCGCGGCGCGAGAGAAGGAAAAAAAGGAAATGGAAGCGCTTCTGACCGATGTCCGAGGCGCTGTCGCAGAAGTGGGCCGCGAAAAAAGGCTTGCTCTCGTGTTTGACAGCAATGCGCCCCAGATACTGTTTTTGAACCCGCGCGCCGGCGGGGTCACGGATGTCAGCGACGCGGCCATCGAGTGGTTGAATTCGGACAGGCGATAACGGTATGGTGGTCTTTCACGATTGATTCCCATGGAAAGGGAGGCTAAGATGCTAATGAATCAGAACTGTTTGCGGGGCGGCGCGGCAGCGCTTCTTGCCATTACAGCGGCTGTGCTCCTCGTCGCAATTCCGGTCAGCAGGGCGACCGGTGAACAGATGAAGATGGGTTATATTGATCTTGACAGACTCGTGGAAGCTGTCGCGAAACAGACGCCTGAGTATGACGGACTCAACAAGGAATTGGAAAAGAGAAAGGCCGAAATCGAAAAGCGCCGCGCCGAGATCGATAAACTGGAAGAGGAACTCAAAGCGAATCGCGCCATCTGGTCGGAAGAGAAAACCAAGGAACAGGAGAAAACGATACGCGACAAGGTTGACGACTTGAAGGTCTATTCCGAAGGCGCGCAACGCTTCCGCGACGTCGAGGAAAACAAGATTCTGCGCAGGCTCCTGCCGGAAATAGCGAAATCGGTCAAGAAAGTAGGCGAACGCGACGGCTACACCATGATATTCGAGAGAAGAATCCTGCTCTATGGCGCTCCCGCCTTGGACCTTACCGACGTCATAATAAAAGAAATGAGCGAAAAGAAATCTGAGTAGGAACCTCGCGCGCGACTCGCGGGCGGAATGTATGCGGAAAACCCTTCGTGAAATCGCGGAACTCGTCAACGGCGTCGTCGAGGGCGACGCAAACGTAGTTGTCACCGGTGTGGCGGGAATCAAGGACGCCCGGCCGGGTGACATAACTTTTGTGGGCAACCCGAAGTATTTGCCGTTACTTCCGACCACGCGGGCCACAGCGGTCATCGTCGGCTATGACACCCCTGCCTGCGAACGGGATTTGATTCGGACTGAACATCCGTACCTTGCTTTCACGCAAGTGCTCAAGTTATTCGCGGTTCCGCCACCGGTTCCCAAGGGGATTCACCCTTCATCGATCATAGGCCGTGACGTATTCCTCGGTGAAGACGCCGCCCTGCACGCCGGCGTCGTGCTCGAGGACGGCTGCAAAATCGGCGCGAAGTCCGTGCTTTATCCCTCGGTTTGCGTAGGCGCGAGCGCCGAGATCGGCGCCGAGTGCATGATATACCCGCGAGTGGTCATCGGGCGCAACGTCATAATCGGCGACAGGGTCATAATTCACAGCGGGGCGGTCATCGGAAGCCGGCCCTGCCCCGAAGGCATTGACCGCTACCGCAATAGCGAGTCTTCCGAAGGCAACGTAATCATTGAAGATGACGTTGAGGTGGGCGCCAACGTCACAATAGACAATTCCCGCACGGGCACGACGATAATCGGGCGGGGGACGAAGATAGATAATCTTGTGCACATTGGCAGCGACGCCGCAGTCGGCTGCAACTGCATAATCGTCTCGCACGTGAGCGTCAGCAGCGGCTGCAAGATCGGGGACGGTGTCACGATAGCGGGACAAGCCGGAGTGTTCGACGGAGCGACCGTGGGCGAAGGCGCCATAGTCGCCGCGCGCGCCGGAGTCACGAAAGACATAGGGCCGGGTGAGGTGGTATCAGGCTTTCCGGCCTTCGGGCACGACAAGTGGCTGCGCATGAACGCGAGCATGAAGCGGCTGCCGACGATGGTTCGCGACATCCGGGATTTTCAGAAACGCCTGGACAAACTGGAACGTCTGGAAAATGGCAAAACAGAAGACGATTAGGAATCCCGCGTCTTTTTTTGGCGTGGGGCTGCATACGGGAAGCGAGACCACGATTACCTTCAAGCCGGCGCCGCCTGACACAGGCGTTGTCTTTGTGCGCATCGACTTGCCCGGGCATCCGCACATCAGGGCGGATGTCGCCCATGTCACCGACGTGGCGCGCGGCACCACGATCGGGCTTGACGGTGTGAAGGTTCTGACCATCGAGCACGTTCTGGCCGCTTTTGCCGGTTTGGGAATAGACAACATATACGCCGAGGTAAACGCCAGCGAAGCGCCAGTGGGGGACGGCAGCGCGGCGCCGTTTGTCAAAGTTCTTACCGAGGCAGGCATCATCGAGCAAGACCGCCCGAGGAGGGAGATTCGGATAACCGAGGCCGTCACATACGAGGGCGAAGGAGTTGCGCTGATGGCGCTTCCGTCGGAGCGGCTCAGGCTCTCGTACACGATCGAGTATGGACATCCCGCGCTCGGGACGCAGTTTAAATCGTTTGTGATCGATCCCGAAGTCTTCGTCAGGGAGATAGCGCCCGCTCGCACCTTCTGTTTTCTGCGCGATGTGGAGCAACTCAAGGCGCTCGGCCTGATCAAAGGCGGCAGCATCGAGAACGCCGTCGTCATTGGCGACGAGCAGATTCTGAACGAAAGCCTCCGTTTCGGCGACGAATTCGTCCGGCACAAACTGCTCGATTTGCTGGGCGACCTCGTGTTGCTCGGCAGTCCGCTGAGGGGGCACATTGTGGCCATGAAGGCCGGCCACGCGGCGCACGTCGAATTCATAAAGCGGCTTCGTTCGGAGATAGGAATCGGGGAGGGCGAGGCGCCTGCGGGTGAGACCGGCGCGCAGGAACAGACCGTCGCCCTGAACATAAACCAGATACGCGACATAATCCCGCACCGGTTTCCGATGCTGCTTGTAGACCGGATAACAAAGCTGACAGCGACATATGCCTGCGGGATCAAAAACGTCACAATAGGAGAACCATATTTCGAAGGGCACATTCCGGGCAACCCCATCATGCCCGGCGTCTTGATTATCGAAGCGATGGCCCAGGTGGGCGCAGTCCTTATCCTGACAAGAGTGGGGAAACTGGGGAAACTGCCGTTTCTCATGAGCATAGAGAAGGCAAAGTTCCGAAAACCCATATTCCCCGGCGACCAGATGGACATACGGGTCGAAGTCATCCATTTGCACAAGAAATATGGGCGGCTTCGCGGAGAAGTGAGGGTAGGCGGAAGCCTTGCTTCCGAGGCCGAGATAACCTTCGGGACGGCCCAGTAACGTTATCATGGAAATTCAAGATTCCGACACGGTCGGTGGGACACGGATTCATCCGACCGCCGTCGTTCATCCAAATGCTCAGCTTAGTAGCGACGTGGTCATCGGACCCTGTTCGGTCGTTGGTCGGAACGTCGCCATCGGAGACGGCTGCCGCATCGGAGCCCACGTGGTAATCGACGGGCACACGACAATCGGCCGGAACAACAGTTTCCTTACGGGCGCAGTGATCGGCTCGCAGCCGCAAGACCTCAAGTACCACGGAGGCAAGACGCGCCTTGTCATCGGTGACAACAATGTCGTGCGAGAATACACAACAATCAACACCGCAACTTCAGAGGAGAACGTTACCTCTGTGGGAGATAACAATCTCCTGATGGCTTACACGCACGTGGCCCATGAATGCAGAATCTGTAATGGAGTCATCATGGCGAATGCCGCCACTCTGGCGGGTCACGTGACGATCGAGGACAAAGCGGTGCTGGGGGGCCTCGTCGGGGTGCACCAGTTCGTTCACGTGGGAACGATGGCGCTCATCGGCGGCTGCTCGAAGGCCATAAAGGACGTTCCTCCCTATTCGATGGTGGACGGAAACCCGACGACCTGGCACGGCGTAAATTTCGTCGGTTTGAAAAGGAATGGGGTGCCCGAGGAAGTCCGGGCGAACATCAAGAAGGCGTTTAAGATCATCTGTCGGTCCAATTTGAATACAACGCAAGCCCTGGAAAAGCTTCGCGCCGAGTTCGACTCCTGTGCCGAAATAGATCACCTCATTGAGTTTATCGAGAAGTCCAGCCGAGGCATTTGCAAGTAAGGGGATTCTGTCCCCGGCTCCATTTCAAATAGACGCTTTCCCTGGCTTGGAATCTTGCTATGACCAAATTGAGAGCGGGCGTCGTTGGCGTCGGCCATCTTGGCTACCACCACGCTCGAAATTACGCATCATTGCCGACAGTCGACCTGGTTGGAGTCGTCGACGCGAACGAGGAGCGCGCCCGCGAGGTGGCCGCAGAGCTGAAGACGCTTCCTTTTACGCGCTACGAAGAGCTTGCTCCGATTGCCGACGTCATCAGCGTCGCCGTGCCGACCAGCAAACATTTCGAAGTGACCGCTTTCTTTCTCAAGAGAAGGAAACACGTGCTTCTGGAAAAGCCGATTGCCACGACCGTGGCCGAAGCCGACGAGCTTATCCGGCTGTGTGAGCAAAACGGAGTAACACTGCAGATCGGACACCTCGAAAGATTCAACGCGGCGGTGCAGACGCTGCGAGAGAGAATAGACAAACCTGCATTCATCGAGTCGCACCGGCTCGCGCCGTTCACTCCACGCGGCTGTGACGTGGACGTAGTCCTGGATTTGATGATTCATGACCTCGACATCATCTTGAGCCTGCTCTGCTCGCCGGTCGAGCGGATAATCGACGCCGTGGGCGTTCCGCTCGTGTCTGAGCACGAGGACATCGCGAATGCGCGGCTTCGCTTTCAAAACGGATGCGTGGCTAACGTAACGGCCAGTCGCATATCCACGGAACCGATGCGCAAGATACGCATCTTTCAGCCGTACACGTATTTCTCGGTGGATTACGCGGCCCAGGAGATCAAGTGCTATCACCTGAAGAAAGGGCCTATCGACTGGAGCCATCCCGAAAAGTTGCCCGAGACATTGGTCGTCGATGAAATCAATGTCGAGAAAGAAGAACCGTTGAAACTTGAGATACGGTCGTTTACCGACAGTGTGCTCAGTGGCCGCCCGCCTGCCGTGTCCGGCCGCGACGGCCGCGAGGCGCTCGAACTCGCTTCCCGCATCGTGGAAGCTATACGCAGCAAGCGAAACACATGAAGGAACGAAGAATATTCATAGTCGCCGGCGAGGCCTCCGGCGACAAGCACGCCGCAAACCTTATTCGCGCGATGAAGACGGTCATGCCGGGCGTGCGCCTCGAGGGGTTGGGCGGAGAAGATATGCAGCAGGCCGGGTGCGACCTGCGCGCCGATCTTGTCTCCGTAGCGGTGATGGGTTTTATTCAGGTTGTCGGAAAGCTGCCTTTCTTCCGAAAATTGTTTTCTGAAACCGTAGAGTATCTGAAGCAGACCCGACCGGATGCTCTTGTGCTCGTTGATTATCCCGGCTTCAATCTGAGGCTTGCTGCTGCCGCAAAGAAACTCGGCGTCACCGTCGCGTACTACATAAGTCCGCAGGTCTGGGCGTGGAGGCCGGGTCGGATTCACAAGATAGCGCGGCTAGTGGATAAAATGATCGTCATCTTGCCCTTCGAGGAAGAGCTCTACAAGAAAGTGAACGTGGATGTGACGTATGTAGGCCATCCGCTGCTCGACAGTTTTTCGGAATCCAGGCTCGATCCGGATTTCCTTGCCGGAATTGACGTTCCCGACCCTTCGGCGCTGATCGGCCTTTTGCCCGGCAGTCGAAGACAGGAAATAGTGGCTGTTTTGCCCGCGCTCGTCGAGACGGCGAGGATTATCGCGAAACAGACGCCGCAGGCTCGATTCCTCATCCCGTGCAGCAGTCGAGGCAACATGGAGCTTATCGAAAGTATTACAGCGAACAGCGGCGTTTCGATGAAGCTTCTTTTGGGAAAAGTGTATGAAGTCGCAAACGCATGCCGTTGCTGCATTGTAGGCTCCGGAACCGCGACGCTCGAGGTCGCATGGTTCTTGACACCGCTCGTTGTAGTTTACAGAACCGGGTATCTGGCGTGGCTGTTCGGGCGCAAGCTTTTGCGGGTTCCGCACATCTCGCTGATAAACATCCTGGCCGGGCGTGAGATTGTTCCCGAGATGCTTCAGCGCCGCATGCGGCCGGAATTGCTCGCCGCGAAAGTGGCCGAACTCTCTCGCGACGGAGAGGAACGGCGCGTGATGATCGAGGGTCTCAAGAGCGTCCGCGACAAGATGGGAACACCTGGCGCATCGCTCAGGGCGGCCGAGGCCGTGCGCGAACTTATCGAGAGGCAAACGCCAGCGGCGGCGAACGCCGCGCTCCCGGAACAAAGGTTTGTAACAGCCGATGGCCGCTGACAAGAAAAGGATATATCTCATAGACGGACATTCGTACGCTTACAGGGCGTTCCATGCGCTGCCGCAGCTAACCGATTCGAGCGGCCTTGCGCTCAACGCGGTCTACGGATTCACCCGCATGCTTCTCAGGTTCATAAAAGAAGGAAAGCCCGACTACATTGCCGTAGCCTTCGACACGCCGCACGAGACATTCAGGCACAGGATGTATGACCAGTATAAAGCGAACCGGGCCGAGCAGCCGGAGGAAATGCGTCACCAGATTCCTCTCATCAAGGAGGTCGTCGACGCCTTCAATATTGCTGAGTTCGAGCTCGAGGGCTATGAGGCCGACGACGTTCTGGCGACGCTCGCCAAGCGAGCGGCCGCAGAGGGCATCGAAGCGGTCATAGTCACTGGCGACAAGGACATGCTCCAACTCGTAACCGACAGCATAAAGGTGCTCAATCCGCATAGAGAAAACTCGCTTTATGACGCCGGGGCCGTGAAGACTCGCTTCGGAGTCGGCCCTGAAAGAATCGGCGACATGATGGCCTTGATGGGCGACTCGATAGACAACATTCCCGGCGTTCCCGGCATCGGGCCAAAGACTGCCGCAGAACTGCTGAATCAATACGGCACGCTCGAGGCCGTATACGAGCATATTGACGAGATCAGGGGCGAGAAGCGCAAGGAGAATTTGCGCGACAACAAGGAGACGGCTTTTCTGAGCAGACGACTGGCGGCCATCGAATCCGATGTTCCTCTGGAAGTCGACATCGAGGCTTGCAGACTCAGGGGATTCGACTCCGCGAAAATCGTTGAGTTGTTCAAGCGATTGGAGTTCCGCTCGCTCATTAACGAGATAGTCGAGGCCGAAGAGAGAACAGACGCCAACTATGAAATCCTGAACGAGAAACGTGAGCTTGTTCGTCTGGCTGAACGCCTGAAGCAAGCGGGTCGGTTCACCTTTGATTTCGAAACCACAAGTGAAGACCCGATGCAAGCGAACCTCGTCGGTATTGCGATATCAGTCGAGCCGAAGGCTGCATGCTATATTCCGGTTGGCCACGGTCCGGAAGCGCTTGTAGCAGAAGGCGCGGCCCCGCCTGAAGGCGAGCTCTTCGCAGAGGACTTGACTCCGCAGCTTGGTTGCGGTTTTGTCCTCAAGACGCTGAAGCCGCTGTTCGAGGATGCGTCGATAAAAAAGACCGGCCAGAACATAAAATATGAAATGGTTGTCCTTGCCCGGAACGGCATCGACCTTAGGGGCGTCGAGTTTGACACGATGGTGGCGTCATATTTGCTCAATCCATCGAAGCTCAGCCATGGACTCGATCAGCTTGCGCTTGATTTCCTGAGCTATCGCAAAATACCCATTGAGAGCCTCATCGGAAAGGGCTCGAAACAGACAACGATGGATAGGGTGGACGTGAGAAGAGCGGCGGATTATTCGTGCGAAGACGCGGACATCACGCTCCGCCTGAAGGACATTCTGAAACCCATGCTGGAGGAAAAAGGGCTCTACGAGCTTTTCGATCGCGTTGAGCTGCCTCTTATAGGCGTACTTGCCAGGATGGAGCTGTCCGGCGTGTGCGTCGACGTGGACGTGTTCCGTGACTTGTCGGCAAGGATCGAGAAACAACTTGCCATGCTCGAAAGGGAAGTCTACCAACTGGCCGGACAAGAGTTCAACATCAATTCGACTCAGCAACTGGGCAAAATACTATTCGAAGAAAAGAAGCTGCCTTCCGGCAGGAAAACCAAGACGGGTTACTCGACCGACGTGGCCGTCCTCGAAAAACTCTCCGTCGAGCATGAACTGCCGAGAAGAGTGCTGGAATACCGGACTCTGAGCAAATTGAAGTCCACTTACATAGAGGCTCTTCCGGGCCTGATCAACAAGGAGACAGGGAGAATACACACGTCGTTCAATCAGGCCGTCACCGCGACCGGCCGCCTCAGCAGCAGCGAGCCCAATCTGCAAAATATCCCGATTCGGTCGGAAATCGGACGCGAGATCAGGCGCGCGTTTGTGCCGCCCGATGTGAACAGCGTAATCATGTCGGCCGACTATTCGCAGATCGAACTCAGGATACTCGCGCATCTGAGCGGAGATGAAGTGCTTACACGCGCGTTCAGGGAGGACCTCGACATCCACGGCCAGACCGCCGCGAAAATATTCGGTGTCCCGGCGGAAGGCATAACTTCCGAGATGCGACGCAAGGCGAAAGTGGCAAACTACGGAATCCTTTACGGCATATCAGCCCCCAAACTGGCTGCGGACATCGGGATCAAACTGGATGACGCCAAAGAGTTCATCGACAACTATTTCAAGATATTCCCGCGCGTGAAGGGCTACATCGATTCCATTGTGGAGGATGCGCGCCGCAACGGGTACGTGACCACGATCATGAACCGGCGCCGCTATATTCCGGATATCAATAGCGAGAACTTCGGCGTCAAGCGTTTCGCAGAACGCGCCGCCATCAATACACCGATCCAGGGGTCCGCCGCCGACCTGATCAAGATGGCGATGATACAAATAGACGGTAGGATCGAGAGTCTGCGGCTGAAATCGAGAATGACCCTTCAGGTTCACGACGAACTCGTGTTCGAAGTTCCGCTTGACGAAGTCGATGCCGTAAGAAGGATGACAAAAGAGATAATGGAAACGGCCTACCCACTGAGCGTGCCGATAGTCGTCGACATACGGACTGGCCGCAACTGGCTGGAGGCTCATGACTAGTGCTTTATACGGGGATACGATGCGGCTGACGCTTATACGGGGACACCATGCCGCATGGTGTCCCCGCATAAGCTCCAATATCGCAAAGGAGGACTGAGAATCGGAGAATAGAGAGAGGATGTAGCCCTCATATCGCAGTCAGGGAATACGCTGAAAGACAAAAACACAAGAACGAATCTTATGAAAGAGAGGATGATGACTCAATGAATCTTGCTGATTTGAAGGAAATGACGATACCCGAACTCACGAAGACGGCCAAGGAACTCAATATCAACGGCTATAGCAGCCTGAAGAAACAGGAGTTGATATTCAAGATTCTGCAGGCCAAAATCGAATCCGAGGGCTCCATCTATGGGGAGGGCGTGCTTGAGATACTGCCCGACGGCTTTGGCTTCCTGCGCTCACCTAACTACAACTATCTGCCCGGACCCGATGATATCTACATCTCGCCCTCACAGATAAGAAGGTTCGGCCTGAGAACGGGTGACACCATCTCCGGCCAGATCAGGCCGCCGAAGGAGGGCGAACGTTACTTCGCGCTTCTCAGGGTTGAGGCAGTCAACTTCGAGGACCCCGAGGTCGCAAAGGACAAGATAATCTTCGACAACCTTACGCCGCTGTATCCGCTGGAAAGGATACACCTCGAAACGAAATCCGATGAGATTTCGATGCGGATCATGGACCTCTTGACGCCGATCGGCAAAGGGCAGCGTGGGCTCATCGTGGCCGCGCCGAGAACCGGCAAAACGATGTTGCTCCAGAAGCTTGCTAACGGCGTCGCTGTCAATCATCCGGACATTGTGCTCATCGTATTGCTCATCGACGAGCGCCCCGAGGAAGTGACCGATATGGAGCGTTCCGTGAAGGGCGAAGTGATAAGCTCGACGTTCGATGAGCCGGCGGAGCGGCACGTCCAGGTCGCCGAGATGGTCATCGAAAAAGCCAAGCGACTGGTGGAACACCAAAAAGACGTCGTGATCCTGCTCGACAGCATCACGCGGCTTGCCCGGGCCTATAACACGATTATCCCGCCGAGCGGCAAGGTGCTTTCCGGCGGTATCGACTCGAACGCGCTCCAGAGACCGAAGCGGTTCTTCGGCGCTGCCCGCAACATCGAGGGTGGCGGCAGCCTCACGATACTCGCTACCGCGCTGATCGACACGGGCAGCCGGATGGACGATGTAATCTTTGAAGAGTTCAAGGGTACGGGCAACATGGAAGTGCATCTCGACAGGCGTCTGGTTGACAAGCGTATCTTCCCGTCGATTGACATCAACAAATCAGGCACGCGCAAGGAAGAGCTGCTGCTGTCGCCCGAGGAGTTGAACAAGGTATGGATTCTGAGGAAAGTCTTGAATCCGCTCGGCACTGTGGAATCGCTCGAGCTGCTGCAAGAGAAAATGCTCAAGACCAAAAGCAATAAGGACTTCCTGGACTCGATGCAGAAGATGTAGGAATCCCTGCCGCGTCACTCCTGCGCGCGGGCCGCGCATCGTCAGGTTCGCGCGCGCAACGTGAGTCCTGCGCCGATCCCGAGAAACAGCGCGTTGGCCATCCATGCGGCGATTGCCGCCGGAAGAAAGCCTCCCTTCCCGAGGGCAAGACCTATCTGGAATGAGCCGTAGTAAAACAGAGCCGCCATCAGGCTAAGGGCGAATCCGATGACAAGCCCTCCCTTTCGGCACTCGAGCGCGAAGGGAAGCCCGAGGAAGACAACAATCAGGTTGGCGACAGGGAGAGCAAACCTGGTGTGGTACTCCACCTTTGGCCGATGCGCGTCATATCCGCTCCTTTCCATCGTCCTGATCTTCTGCTTGAGTTGACGGAAATCGAGCTGGGCCGTGTCAGCCGACTGTGCCCCGAGCGCTTTTGGCGGGTCCTTGAAAGGGGCTTCCATGCTTGAGAACGGCGTGTCCTTGAGGAGCATCCCGCGCGAATCGAATTCCTTGACGACTCCGTTTTCCATGCGCCACCTGCGCGCACTCTCATCCCAGATAGCTTTCTCCGCATCGATCCGATCGATGATCCGCCCGCCTTTTTTCGTGTGGACGTGCACGCCGGTGAGTTCGCCGCGCTCAACGTCCACAACGTCAAAAAAATAGAAGCGATTGCTGCGACCGACCTGTGCAATATCGAAAAGGGGGTGCGCCTGCGGCTCCTTGATGAAGTCGGTTTCTCTTATCTCTCTCGCAAGGGGTATGGTTTTGGGCGCCACAAACTCCTGTACGCAAAACACGCCGGTTCCGGCGAGCGCGCTGATGAAGAGCACAGGAAGGGCGATTCTGTAAATGCTTATGCCGCCGGCGAGCGCGGCGGTGAACTCGTTGTGCCTGGCGAGGCCGCCCAATACAAAGAGCATGGCCACGAGAAAACCCAGCCACGACATCTCGGTGAATATCCTCGGCGTCAGGCACGCATAGTATAATCCGATAAGCCTCAGCGAGGCATGGTGTTTCACTATGCGGTCGATGTGCTCCATGAAATCCACGAAAACGAAGAACACTACGATCATCGCGACCAGGCTGAAGTAGTAGAAGAGGATGCGGCGACAAATGTATCGGGTGAGAATGCTCACGGTCGCACTCATTGCCTTTCAGCGCGGATCATGAAGGCCGCTCCCGTCGCTCCCAGGAACACATTGGGAATCCACATCGCCAAAAGCGGATTCACGAGGCCCTTTTTCGCAAGCGCTTCGCCTGCCACGAGCAGCGCGTAGTACACAATAAGAAGACAGGCGCAGACTGCCAGGCCGTATGAGCGGCGCGCTTTGTAGGGGATTATCCCGAGCGGCGCTCCTATGAGCACAAAGGTCAGCGGCATGAACGCAAGAGCCGTCCGTTCGCCAAGATGTTTGAGAAGGCCGACTTTTTCTTTGTGTGAGATAGACGGATCGGAAAGCTTCTCACGCAGTTGGCCGTATGACATCTCCCTTTTGTCGAGATAGTCAAGCGCATGATACCTCTTCACGTAGCGGTCGATCGCCCCGATGCTTGCGGGAATCGTCAGGCTGCTGAACGTTGTGGTCGAGTAGCGGCCCGGATCCTTCTTGTCGTACTCGTGGACGGAACCGTCCTTCAGTTCAAGGAGAATCTTTGTCCGGTCCTCGCTCACATATATCTTTCCTGATTGAGACACGATTGTCCGATACGGCTTGTTCTTGTCGCTGATCACAATATTGATGTCCTTCAGCAACATTTGCTTGTCGTCGATGTCGCCAACGAAGATACGCATATCGCTGACTTTATCCGTCCAGCTTTGCTCATTCAAGACAAGTGTGGGCTTCTTCAGGACGAGTTCAATGATGAACGCTTTCAGCCTGCGGTGCGCCCACGGGGAGACCTCCGCCCGCAGCGCCAGCAGCAGCATCGCCGCCACGAGGCCGATAAGAACGGCCGGAGCGAAGGCTTTCCGAACAGGGATGCCCGCTGATTTCATTGCGATTATCTCGCAGTCCTGCGAAAGCTGGATGAAGGCGACGAGCGTTCCAAAGAGCAGCGCGATCGGGATGGTGTAGGTTGCCAGCGGCGGCAAGACGTACAGCATCATCATGCCGATATCGGCGAGGGCCAGCCCCTTGCTCAGAAATCTGTCCGCAAGCTCATGGAGCACTTCGCCCATCAGCATAAGAAACGTCATCACTATAAACGTGATGAAGGAAGGAATAAGCACTTCCTTCGCCACATGTTTTCGCAGAATACTCATTCAAGGTTCTCTCGAAGACCCAAAACGCCACCACGGGAAGCAATCGACGCTACTCCCGCGCATACGAACGCCTATTCGGGGACACCATGCGGCATGGTGTCCCCGAATAGGCGCCCCGGACACAATGCCGAACCCGCTTTGAGCCTCATTATAGCACGCTGGCTACAAGATTCGTATGATTGCGCACTTCAAGTAGGCGGTTTCGGGCATGGAGAGGAGGGTTGGATGGTCGCGGGCCTGGCCTCTCCACTCGATCACGACCGGGCTTCTTCGGGCTTTTCGGGCGGCGGCGGAAAGAATCTGTGCGAAATTCTCCCGGGAAATGTGGTATGAACACGAGCAGCTCATCAACAATCCGCCGGGTTGGATCAGTTTCATCGCGAGATGATTGATCTTTTCGTATGCGGCCTCGCCCTGTTTCAGGAGTCGCTTGTTCTTGACGAGCGCCGGAGGGTCGAGGATTACGCAGTCAAACTTCTCTTCTTTTTGTACGAGTTCATCCAGCCTTTCGAAAACATCGGCGGTCTGGAAGCTGCAAACCGATTCGAGTGAGTTAAGAGCCGTATTTCGGCCCGCCATCTCGATTGCGCCGGCGGAAGAGTCAATCCCAATGACTTGTCTTGCCCCTGCCCTGGCTGCATAAACCGACCATGCGCCGGTATAGCAGAAGCAGTCGAGAACTCTCATTCCCGCAAGCAATCCACAGGCGGAGCGGCGGTTGTCTCTCTGGTCGAGGTAGAATCCGGTCTTTTGGCCCTGCATCACATCCACAAGGAAAGACAAGCCGTCTTGCTCGATTTTGACCGGAGAGTCGAGTTCGCCGTCGAGCAGCCTGTTCTCTCCCGAGAATCCCTCGAGTTCGGACATGGGCGTGTCCGCCCTCAGGACCACTGTCCGCGCTGTGAGTCCGGCTCGAGGCAGAGCGGCAAGTATTTCGGCGAGGCGAGTGTGCATACCGAGAGTGGACACCTGGAGGACGAGCGTGTCTGCATATTTGTCAATCACCAAGCCGGGCAGGCCGTCGGCCTCTCCGAAAACCACGCGATATGTTTCTTCTCCCGGGAATATGCGTTGTCGCAGCAAGAGGGCCTGCCGGATTCTTTTCGCATAAAAGTCGACGTCAATCTGTTCTTTGTCGCGGGTGAGAAGGCGGACGGAAATCAGCGAGTGCGGATTAATGTAGCCGCGGCCGACGTAAGCGTCACCATGTGTGATGATGTCAACCGTCTCTCCCGGTGCGAAATCCTGTTCGAGGTTGGCGATCTCGTTGCTGAAAATCCAGAGATGGCCCGCCCGTATCCTGCGATCTTCGTTTTTCTTCAGCTTTATTGTGCGCATGTCCGTGGTCTTTTGTCATTCCTGCGAAGGCGGAAATCCGGAGGTCTCCAGGAAACTGGTGACGGTTTGCCTTAATTCGGGGACACCATGCGACATGGTGTCCCCGAATTAAGGGTTTGCAGGTCTCGCTATCTCGCCAGTTCCGCCGCTTTAGTCGCCGTTTCCTTCGCCACCGAGATGCACTTCGAAATAACCTTCCGATCGAAAAACTCCTGCGAGCGGCGCTTGTCATGAAAATCAATCTTGATAATGTCGCGGCAGGCGCGCGAGCCGAATTTCTTCTCAAACCATTTCGATAGCTCGGCGCAGCGCAAGAGAGCGTCATTCGCCGGCGAAAGATCGAGTCGATTGAATGCCTTTTTTCCCTGTATCAGCGTCAGAAGGATACGAGCCAACACGCGAAAGGCGCCTGTCTGGCTGGTATCGCCTCCCTGTGCGGTCCCGATGGCCATGCATCCGCCTATTAGCGCCGCGCACGTCAGTCCGGAGTAACCGATGCCGCCGTTGAGCGGCATCAGCATGTTGAGCGACAGCGTGGGCGGCATGCCGAGTTCTTCCGATACAAGCGTAGAGACTGAGTGCGCGCAATTGAAGTTATTGTCGGCGAATGCCCTGTTGAGAGTCAGATAGAATTCGTCGACCTCATGGTGCGGCTGCTCGATGATGTCGCACATGATGGCAGTCGCCTTTGAGGCAAGCTTTACACACGCGCGCGACTTCGAGATGATATACCTGCGCAGTTGGGCGTCATCGTCGAAATTCGTGCCGGTGATCTCCTTGCAGAGAGCGCCGCACGATTCCTTCTTGAACCTGCGAACATATTCGTCCGCGCGCATGCAGCCACGAGCGATTATCGTCGCTTGATCCTCTTCGGCTCGCGCGCTTGCAAGACCGAGCGACAGCGCCCCGCTGACGAGTATGCCGCATGCTGCTCCCTGATGCCCGATGCCTCCCGCAAGTCCGGCGACCGACAGCAACTTCTTTGTATCTCCCAGACCTAGGAGATCCTGCATATTGAGCAGGGTTGCCTGCGCTCAATGGCCCATCTGCAGCATGCGCGATGCCGCTTTCTTGGCCGCTATATTCTTGTCGATGTAACCTCTAACCATGTTCCCCCCATGCCTTTCACCCCTGAAATCATCGTGAGCTCCCGTGTTTACAATGGAAGTCCTGTGCTATTGTATGCTTCACCTGACAAATGTTCAAGCCAGAATCAGTTCCAAAGTGAGAACACGAATATAACGAATCCGCGAAGCGTCGGACGAATCATACGAATTTATGGAAAGACTCCAAAAGACAATTCTTGCCACAGAGAGCCCAGAGGTCTCTGAGAGAGTCGTCCGCCTGTATTACGTGTTAAGTGGTTCATGGTTCATGGTTCATAGTTTATAGTTTATGGTTGATGGTTCACGGTCTACGGTTTACGGTCAATAGGTTGGTTGCTTTACTCACTTTTGCGTTTAGATTTAGGTCAGGTCATACACATTTGACATAACATTATTTGACTTACTGTTAAGAGTGTATGACCCTTACTTGCTTCCTTCTTTCTCTCCTCTCGAATCCGTGCTAATCACATTCGAAATCTTGCCTGTCGCGATTCTCATGACACACCGTATGAAACTCACACGGGCGCAATGAATTGCGCCCCTACAGGAGTATACGAGGGATTTCTGTAGGGGCGCGATTCATCGCGCCCGATATGGCGATTTGGTTGCGGCTATGCTGCGCCGTGCTAATCCGCGTCAATCCGTGGATAAGTTGACTCTTCTTCTTTTTCTGCCGCCTCATCCATTTGGGGACCGTGGTTTGACAGCGCACTAGCCGCAGATTAGAATGATGATGATAACACATGCTTTCGAGTTCACACTGA
>JACRIR010000087.1 GCA_016215705.1 Candidatus Poribacteria bacterium
CATTGGGGCGGCTATGCGAAAACTCGTTCATATCGCCTATGGGGTCCTCGTTTCCGGCAAACCGTTCGATCCCAATTATGCCCCGACCCATTGACAGTCAAGACGGTATCTGCGGGCGCCCAGCGAGAAAGACGCGAGCCGCCAGCTGCAAGCGGTAGTTAGGTTCCGATAATTTCGTTTAACCCCTCAATGATCTGCGATAATTCCTCGGGGGTTGCCCTACCCAATCTCTTGCCGATTCTCTCGACGGCAAGAGTACGAATATGGCTTATCTTGACCCATGATTTTTTAGGAAGGTCCTTGGAAACCAATTCCAAGGTGAGAGGGAAATCGACATGCTGTGGTTTACTCGTGAGAGCCACCGCGATGACCGTGTTGGAACGTTCGTTGAATACATCCTGACTTAGTATCAGGACCGGGCGCAAGCCGGCTTGCTCGCTCCCCCGGACAGGATTCAAGTCAGCCCACCGAATTTCACCCCTTAGTATTCGGGCCATTCCGCCAGCTCGGTCGAGATACCCTCTTCAGCGAGTGCTTTCTCGTAAGCAGGATCCAATTTCGCACATTCGCGAGCAAGCCGGCTTCGATCGAGTCGGGATATTTTCTCCGCGACCGCCTCTTGGATTGCCTGACTCCGGTTTGGAAACACGTGCGCCTTCACAAGGCGGTCGAGTCGATTGAGGGTGTTTGCGTCCAACGAGATTGCAACTTTTGATCGAGCCATGGCTCACCTCCTTGGTATTACGATACGTCATACCATGGCGAGGGTCAAGCCAAATGAGTGAACCTAACGTTCGGCTTAAGCCGCGGGCCGAGGGGCACGCTTTTTAGCCCCGCGGCCAAGGCTCTTCAAGATCTGCGAACGCAAAAAGCGTTACCCGAAGGAGCCGTCGGCTTCAAGCCGTTGTTATGCATCAATTCTAATTGTCCCTTCTACTACTTTCTTCGCTATTATACTCAACTTTTACAACCCCTCTTGCAACACGCCGATAATAAATGACAATCCGAGGCGCTTTTCAGGCGTGTGACTACAAATGGCTTCCTGATGAGAAGGATTAGCGATTACGCAGGTTTGGTTTCCTGGGTATCCGGGGGCGCATCGACCTCCGTAACGCGCCGGGGAGAGGGCATCCCCAAGAGACGGAAGACGGCCGTTGCGATATTGTCGGGCTCGGAGACAACCCGATATCGTTTTCCGGCGATCGCCACTTCCACCATCCGCACCGCTTTGAGGGACGTGAAGATGGAATCGAGCGAATGGGCGGAAAGTGTTTCGCGCAGTTCCTTCTTTTGTGCGTCGTCTGGTTCCGCCTCTCCACGGAGAGCTTTTACGAAAGCCGTTTCCAGGCAGAACGCCAGGAAGCACATCGCTACATGGCCCCGCACATGATCCTCTCTGGACAGATACATCGGGCGGATTTCGAGGAAGCTCTTGATCTCCCGGAACGCTCGTTCCACGCGCCACAGTTCCTTGTAGGCCAGGGCGGTTTCTTTCGCACAGAGGCTTGTGTTGGTAAGCAGGACGTACTTCCCGTCGTATTTGGCTTCCGCGGAGATCTTCCTCCCGTCGATGGAGACGGCGTCCTTCTCGACGGTCACATACTTCCGGTACGCCGAGTTGCCGATCAGCCCCTTGGGGCCTTGGGAAAGTTTTTCCTTCAAGTCCGCGACCACCGATTCGCGGACGGCCTTCGCCCGCCTGGCTTCTTCCTCGTTCAAGCAGACGACGTATCGCTTCCCTCCGAGTTCGACCATCTTCACCTTGAGGTTCTCGGAGACCATCTCGAAGGGGTCTCTGTTTTCCAGCACGATCTCCCGGACGTCCCATACGCTCCGCATCCGGACGCCGGCGATGTACTCCATCTCCAATTCCTCGATGCGGGCGATCACCTTCGCGTTGAACATCCCGCGGTCTCCCACCAGGACCACCCGCTTTATCCCGAAGCGGTTGCGCATCTCTTCGATCACCACCGAGAAGGCGGCCGCATCGGGCGTGTTCCCGGGGAATACGTGATGGGCCAGGGGCGTCCCGTCTTTGGTCAGCACCACGCCCACGATCATCTGCAACCGGTCGGGACGCTTGTCCTTGGAGAAGCCGTACTTGGCCAGATCCCCCACCGGTCCTTCTCCCTCGAAGTAGACCGAGGTGGTGTCGAAGAACAGAAGATCCGGAGAAGGGGTGAACAGATTCTTCCCCTGGAAGAAGAGGTTCTCCTCGATCCGCGCCATGCAGCGGGAAAGAACGCCCAGGGAGCGGTAGTAATGCTGCAGATCGACTTTCTCCCCGTCGTCCCAGAAGACCGTCTGCGCCCAGCGGTGCGTCATGAGCTTGCTTTTCGGATCGAGGAGCCGACCCGCCACCATCCGGAAGATTGCGGTCTGTGCATCGTAGGCGAAGAACGTCTCCTTCGTAACCGCTTCGGCAATCGCCTTGGGGATTCCGATATTCTTCCAGAGGCGGCGGAAGACCGGAACGGGACCGTACACTCTGTCGGAGGGTACGCTCAGGTTCTTCGCCAGGTCGACGATCTTCTCTTTTTCCGCCAGTCGGTTGAGCGCATTGGCCATCCGGTCGAGCGAACCGGAAGCGCGAAGAAGTTCGACCCGTCCCAATGTGACCAGCACCTTGTGCCGCACCTTCTTCCCATCCCGGACCGCCTCGACCAGATGGAGGTACTGCCGGGTGGATCCGTCCTTGTTCCGGAAGGTGACAACCTTGAAAAACATGTCCATTACGATACGACATATCTATCCGCATGTCAATAACATTATCGCTCATGGCGTGTGACTACATTCAAAATTTTCCTGAATCACCCCGTGTAGAATCAATGAGTTAAGGGGACAAAACGTGAAGGGTTGTAAAAGTCGAGTTATAGATTTTATATGTTGCTCTAATTGGGAAGATGGTTCAGTCGGAATTTTAGAATTATATATTGCTTTTATATTACGGGCTAATTGGACGGGGGTCAAAAATATCCCCCACGGAAATCCCCACCAACCTAAAGCAAATGAATATATAGCATCTTTCTTTTGGTTTTTTATACCGCAATCGACGCAAGATATATGCTCTATTGTTTTCGAGGAAGTATATAATATTATTGAATATATCCTGTAACTTGTGTAAACATCTATAGGTCCCTTTCCAGAACATATAGGGCATATGCCGTTATATATTTTTAATGCCTCTTCTTTGATTAATTTGTGTGGCAAAATATTATATGTGCTTCTTACCAGCTTTCCTTTGGAACAACATGCTTCGCTACAATACTTTTTATCCCAATCGTGAATACCACCAAACCGGATTCCTTTACCACAGTAACCACAATCGGCCATTGTGGACCTTTCTTAATTTTTTTTTTGCATGCATAACGCTCCGCTTCAGCTGCGGACGCTCAGCGAAAAAGATGCGAGCCGCCAGCTGAAAGCGGTAGTTAGGCTTCACAATTCGTCATAATCCTCCGGTTTCACATCTCTAACTTTGGCCATGGCGCGCTCAAACTTCCGGCGACTTCCCCTCTTGGCGCGCTCATCCAAATATTCGACCGTCATAAGCGCCGACAGCTTTTCCGCAAGCGCAGTTGTAATGAGTTGGTTGATCGAAACATCTTCTTTCTTGGCCAACTCCCGAACGCTCTTATGAAGCGATGCCGGGAGGCGCAGACTAATGGTGCTCATGGCAAACCTCCTATCCCTTTTAAAAACTCCTTGGGAGTTACCACACGAATGCCAATTTGTTCTGCTCCTGAAAAATCACGGACGTTGTGGGACACGATGATTTTGCACCCCGACTCAACGGCCAGTTCCAATACATGATCATCTTGCGGATCCTTAAGGAATGGCCGCCATAGAAAATGGATTTTTCGTCGATGAGCGATACTGCAGATGTAATCAAGAATGTCATCAATGTCGGCATGGGTCAGCCCAAATTCTCGCGCGATTCGCTTGGCTGCGTCCTCATACTCCACGATAAGCGGGACCGAGATATTTATTTCAATGTCGCCGCGATCGAGCAGCATTAACAAGCGATAGGACGCACCCCGCCGGGAGCGCAGGGCAGAAATAAATACGTTTGTATCAATAACAATCCGTCGCTTCATAACGGTATCATATATGATACCATTTCTCCGGTCAAGACTTTACGCAATGTGCAAGCCTAACGCTCGCGCTAAGCTGCGGGCCGAGGGGCACTGGGCTTGCCCCGAAGGCCAAAGCTTTTCAAGCCGCCGCAAAAATGCAAGAACTGTGACCCGAAGGAGCCGTCAGCTTCAGCGCGTAGTTATGTTGTATTTGGAAAATAA